>JBHJIY010000155.1:0-19917 GCA_050042985.1 Phormidesmis sp.
CGCTCTTGCGCCTTACCCCAAAGACACCCCATTAACGAGAGGGTGGGTGGATTGGCACATTGGGGTGTGGGTGGTGGTTTGGGCACTAGAAAGCCCTGCTGTGCGTGATGGCATCGGCAGGGCTAGGGGTGAGGGTGGGTGAATTTGAGCTTAAAAAGGGCCTCAAAGCGTTGTTATCGCAGGCTAAGAGCGTCGGTGAATTCGCCGGTAAAAGATTGCACCACGCTCAATCAGATCCTGTTTTTGCTCATCAGACAAGCCGATTACTGTGACAAAAGGAGTATTGGTGACATTGACTCTGCGCAGGTTGGCATCGCGCAGGTCGACTCCTTTCAGGTTGGCTATTCTCAGGTCGGCTCCTCTCAGGTTGGCTCCTTTCAGGTCGGCTGTGCTCAGGTCGGCTGCGCTCAGGTCGGCTGCGCTCAGCTTGGCTCCCCTCAGGTCGGCATCGTTCAGCTTGGCTCCTCTCAGGTCGGCTCTGCTCAGGAAGGCACCGTTCAGGTCGGCACCGCTCAGGTCGGCTCTGCTCAGGAAGGCTTTGCTCAGGTCGGCTCCTCTCAGGTCGGCTCTGCTCAGGTTGGATTCATCAAGCTGCGTTCCTTCAAAGTTCGCTCGCTTCAACCTTGCTCCACCCAGATCTATCCCGGATAAATCAGCTCTTGGAGCTGCGATGCCTTCAAGGTCAACTTCATCTTTTTTAAGGTCTTCGAGAGCTTGTATTCTGCCTCCACTCCCTGTTTGCCCTAAACCAGAGTTTATGACCTGCCAGGCTTCATAATGGTCTCTCTTTTTTCTGTCAGGAATCTCCAGAAAAAAGACAACAGCAGCTGAACCTATGGCTATAGATTCAGCGTTTCCAAAAAGATTGCTAGCTATGCCTTTTGCCGTTCTCTCTAGTGTTTCGTCTGTCCAGATTGAAACGCCACAGAAGAAAGCAACTATCAGGCAAGCTCTGCCAACTTTCGATAGAAGCAGTTTAGTTGCAGCAAGCCAAAGATAATAACAACGCTTTAGCAGAGGCAACGAAAGAAAACTGCTGCTGAGTTTCGCTGTAAACTGTCTTAGATCAGTACCGCTTTTTCTCTTCATAGAAAGCTTCTTGAGTTATCTGACTAACTATTACCACTCATACTCACCGTACGCCTGCTCACTCCACTTGATAATCTCTCGCGGCTCTGGCTTTAACCTCCTTAATCTTTAGGCACTGTTGCGTCTGCCAAAAAAACACGAAAAAAAGCCCGCTCAAAGGCGGGCAAATGGAACTCACTCAAACAGAAAATAAATCAAAAAACCTTTAATCGTAGGCCGTTGGCCAGCTCACCAACTGGCTAAAGTGCTTGAAATCACTGTGTGACAACACCATGCGATTGTGCTTGTATTGCTCATTTTCATCACGCAGGCCAGGTGCTAAGCCATCTACATAAGCAGATACATCGCTGTGCTGTGCCTTGAGCCATTTACGAGCAATTTCGATGTCTACTCCGGCTAGCTCATTTAGCATTGTGAGCAATGGGTACAGCTGCTGCTCAGGCGCTGCTGACGAATTGTATTCTTGCACCCCGAGGAAAGCTCGACGCATCTTTTCGAAGGCCCCTGGGTCGCTCTCGTCGCTGGGCTCGTTGCTCAACTGATCATTGCTCATGCTGTGCCAGCTTAGGCATGGCTCAATGGGGGCTGGATGTTCATGCAACGTGGCGATCGCACCTTTGGCGATAATATTCGGCAGGATGGATTTCAGGAATTCAAGCTCTTTGGCCTGGCGCTGAAGGTCTGCGATCGCAGCTGCTGGATCATCGCCAAGTGGCGAAAGGATCTCTTCTAGTTCTGCTTTTGTTGTTGTCATTTTTCACATCCTGAATTGGGCATTGCCGCTTTCGAGATCACCCATCATTTCGGCAAGTGATGGGCGCTTGCCTGGCTGTGTAGTTTGCCGTGCCTGCTGCGCCTGCGCGCCGCTTTGAGCTGCGTGATTTGATATCAAAGCCTTAGTCTCTTCATTGGCGAGGAAGGCCGTCACGGCCTGCGTAGGATCGCCTTTTGTTCCACTCAGCGCTGTGCGCGCCAGCTGCCTAATTTCCTGAGGCATATCGGGCGCTTGCTGCTTCAGTTCGTAGTCAATCCCTCGGCGGGCATTATCATCAGCTTGATGTTTTCCCATCGTGTGCAAAGTTGCTTTTAGATCAGCCACTTCGTTTTTTAGTGCTTCCAACTCACTCATCGTTCAAATCTCCTTTTAGTAAATCTGTGCTTTGTTTTTGGCTTCGGCCATCGCTTTGCCAAAATTTTGCCGCTTTGCTTTCCACCGGCTAAGCGTTGCTGGTGCGCAACCTAAAACCTCAGCGATACGCTTATCGGGGATACCGCGCTCAGCTGCCTTGACGGCAATACGCGCAAGGTGCGGCGTGAAATTTGTTCTTCTACGCCGCCTTTTTATCTTTATAGTCATCGCGGAAAATCCCTGAATCCTATATACATAGGGCGTGTTAGAAGATTTCCCGATTGACTAAATCGGAATCTTATAGATGATGGGCTCATACTCGCAGATGTCGCCGCGTGCTTCGCTGCAAAGCTTGCATTGGCATTCGTCGCCCTCATCTTCTAAGTCATCTATCTGACAATCGGGATAGGCCACATCGATAGTGAGCAGAAATGTTTGACGCTTTGGGGGCAGGGCCTTGAGGCGTTGCAGCAGCTCAGCACCCTTCCGATTCCCCTTCCGCGATGGATAACGCCGATTCAACCTTCTCGATGTCATTTATTAAGGCCTCGATTCCAATAAGTCTGTCTGTTGTGTTTTGCATTGCGTTTATCGCTTCTATAAGAGTTTTCAAAAAGTTTGGCATCATGCGCGGCGACACAGATTCGACGCCTTCACTGCGAATGTGCTTGATAAGTTCGAGGCTGAATTCTGACAGCTCATCGACAATTTCTCTCTGAATTGCAAGGATGCGTCGGTCATCGCTTTTGGCATCAAATAAATCTTTTTCGGCTTCCTCTGGCGAGGGCTCAATCAATGCCGCTGCTTTAGCTGCTGCTGCTGCTACTGCCGAATTGAAACTATCGTTTTTCAGCCAACGATAGAACGTGGTTTTGTGAACGCTTACGGCTTCGATGATATGGATATGCTCGCGACCATGGGCAAGTAGGTAAGCCGCCTTTACTTGCTTATCTGATAAATCACTCATGTTCTTGCCCCTGCCATAATCTCCGCTAGCTCCTTAAGCTGTCGCGCTTTCAGTTTCAAGGCTTCGTATCGGCCATCCTTCTCCCACTCCCTCATTACTTTTCTTCGAGTAGCTTCAGGTGCTTTCATCTTGGCGGCCTGTAGCTCTGAGTGAGTTTTGGCTGATACTAGATCCTGCTGGAAATAGAAGCCAAGCAAATCACCAGGCATATCGGTGGCATAAAGTTCTGTAGGCCTAGCTGCTGGCTTCACTGGCGGCTGTGTTTCCGTGATAGGTACGGGGGCTTGTGCGGCCTGGCGCTTCTCAAGTTCCTCGTTGGAGACTCCCCAGTCCTTTTTCGGCTTAAGGGATTCACCGCTCAAGCTCTCTCCCTTTTGTTCAAGTTTCGCGGCGAACTTATCAGACAGCGACTTGAGCATGTGGCCGCGATCAGGATTGGCAAAATCAGATAACACATACTGTTTTTCGCGTTGCCCCTGCTTGCCTTTTTGCTTTTCAGCTTGAGGCTTGTATCCCAGCTTCCTAGCCAGCGAATTAAAGATATCTAGATTGCTGCGATCTTCATCGATCGTCATTCGCAGCACTTGCTTGAGCTTGGCCTTATGCTTTTGCGCCCAATCGCCAACGCGTGCGACTTCAGGATGATCATTGTTGTAGAGTTCTGTGCCGATAGCATCGATAGCTTTGGGTAGCTCAGCCTTTGCAAACATATCAGCAGCTGGCGACACCTGGCTCACATCCGACATCGACACTCCAGTAAATAAATTATCGGCCTGTTTGAGTTTGCCTTTGATGTGCCAGCGGTCAATCGCTTTTGCCTGCTCAGGATTGCGCGCCGCCCATTCTGCGCGCAGCTGAGTGAGTTTCTTCCCTTTGCTTTTAATGATCCAATTTGTGCAGAATTCAGGGTTGTTAAAGTCGCATTTTGGAAACTCAAACTGATACAGGCACTTTCTGGCCTGCAATGTCTCTTTGCGGCTGTGGCCGTGGCTGCTCATGATGTTTCGAGCTTCATCGGGTGTCATGTTTTCAGGAACTTCGAGCGCTGCGAATTCCTTACCCGCTTCAGATTCAGATTGTTCCTTGATAGCTTTGAATTCCTCAGCTTTGCCGGGGATAGTTTCACATTCGATGCCAACAATCTCATAGCCGTCAGCCTCAAGCTTGGCTTTGAGATTCTTTTGAAGATGGAGTTTGTCGAAATTATCAACAGCCGTGATGATTGACCGCCATTTATCGATGGTAGCAACTTCAGCCAGCTCGCCATCGAGGGAGCGTTGCAGGATTTTTCTCAAGCTTTCGTCGGAATCTTTTGAGAGATATTCGGCAATGCTTACAAGCTTGTGGCAGTATTTCGCGTCTTCGTTCCACTTAGCTCGCAAACCTTCTGGCGTAAAAGCGGTTAAGTCCCCATCACCGATACCATTGCCATGTTTTTGGCAGTAGATGTGAACAGGGACAGAACGGCGATATCTGCCTAGCTGCTGCGATGCATCCGAGCTGGTGAGGTGAGTAAAGATGCCTGTTTTTGCGTCGAACCAAGGCGCTCGCCCTGGCGCATCATCAATGGAAACCCCTGCTCCAATAGTGGGGGAGTAACTAAATACGCGTAGGCCGTCACGGGCAATCAGCTCAGCTTGGGGATTCGCGGCAAAGCTCTGAGCCTCAGCGTCTGCGCTGTTTTCGGCGCTGATATGAAAATCTTTTGGCTCATCAAACATCTTGCGATATTGCCTGTCAACTTGAGTCGCAGAATCGGAAGCCGCGCAAATCTTAACGCCCTTACGAACGATGTGAATCTGCTCAGCTTTGAAGTTGTTCAGGTTGTCGTAGAAAAACGCTTTCTGATTTGCCTTCAGTTTGAATTCGTTACGAACGAATTTAAGCGGGGTTTCAGCTGGCATCAGCTCACGCAGGCAATCTACTGCCCACTGTGGAATGCCAGCTTCGAGGCCTACAACGAAGCCGCCACCGTCCACAACCTTAGAAAACAAATCCTTAACAGCATTCAGAACAGCGACTCTATCCGCGCCATTTTTCATGGTGTCTGACGTGAAGATGTGCCTGAGCCAAGCAACGACTTCATCAATCAGCAGTAGACTGCCAGCGGGAATCTTTTGACTTGCCAGCTTTGGCAAACTCTCAGGGCAGGCAGCTAGCGCGCCAAACTTCTGAAGACTTGGATCATCATTCGTATCTAGCCAATGGGTGATGCCAAGCGCCTCACCCGACTGCCGCAACAGAATATTTCGATAGGCTGAGCTGATGATAATGGCGTCTGGGTGCTTCGCGCGGTGCTGCTCAACGATGCCAGCTAACAGGCTCGAAGTTTTGCCGGTGCTCATGGGACTATCCCACAGCTCAACGCTGCCAGCTGCACCCAGTTTGCCTTTATCGAGATAGCGCTGATTTAGCGTGACGTCAGCAGTAGGCCGCACATTGTAAGCTTTGTGCAGCGCTTCAATGCGCTTAAGCTCAGCGGTATATCCGGCTGGCCGTGCCTTTTTGAAGTAACTTTTGGGTTGAGCTTGTCTCCACTGCTTGAGCGGTTCAGCCTGCGCGATCGCATCATGAACAAACTCAGCACCCTGAGCAACTAAAACATCATCAATGCCTTTGCCGTCTTTAACTTTCCACGTTGGAATAACAACTTTCGCGCCTGCATTTTCTAGCGCAGTGGCGAGTCGCAGCAATGAGTTTGCAACACCTTTCTTTGTTTCAGTTTTTTTATCTTTATCAAAGGCAATGGCGATAGTTGCGCCTTTGATTGCCAGCTTAGCCAATACAGGGATAAGCTCATCCGAGCCGCTGACCTTGCCCATATCGACGCCGGGAAAGCCGATGGATTCATAGCCTAGCGTTGCTGCTGCTGCTGCTTTTTTAGCGCCTTCAGTGACTATTACAAGGCGTTGCCCGTTGGCAGTTTTGCGGGGTGTACCAATCGGCTGCATCAACGAAACGTGAGCACCTTTGTAGGGTTTCTCGCGCTTGGATTCGTACTTGATTAGCTTGGGTTCATTGTTGATGAAAACAGGCAGCCACTCGCCTTTGTACAGCTCAATCGCCTGACGTGGATGATCGGGCTTAATTTGGCCATTGGCCGTGCAAATCCAGCCGCCCATCGTGGCGTGTTCAGATTGCTCTAGCAGCCGCTTTACCGGCGCTGTAGCGTATTGCTGCGCGTGGCCACCGAGCGTATCAAAGGCATCTTCGATCAGCCATTCTTGGGCCGCCTCACCCTCGATGCTGGCAAAATACCGGTCAATAATGGCATCGCTGATGCCGGACGATTGAAGCTCGAAGTAATGCTGCGGCTTGAGATCTTGGAGGCTCATGCTGCTACCTCCACTGCTGAGGTACGAGCCAGCGCCGTCTCAAGCGTCTTTCGATTAATCGGCTTATCGAAATCAATCAAAGGCAGCAGCAGTTGTAAACACTCGGCATTGACCGATATCAAAGGTTTCAGGCGCTTGCTACTAAAAATAATTACGCAGCCCTCAGACGCAAACTCCGCCGCGACAAAAAAGCCAAGCGCTACCACTGAGTCAGCGTGGTAGCGCCTTGTTAGCTTGCTCACCGCTTTCGCCGACGGGTAGCTTCTTTTTGAAAATTTCTTGTTTACGCCAAAACCTTGCGCTGTGGAGTTTTTAGGCTTTGGTTGTGCGATCGCACTGGGTAAAGTGCTTGCTGTAACTGATTTTTGGGGTAAGATGATCACTATATGAGCGTGCTGATGACACGTTCTAAAGGACTGACGCCGCCCGCGAAAGTCATTTGGTAAGACCCTGAGAACCCTGCCGTAGGAAGTAGAGGAATTCTTGGGGTTTTACTGTGTCTGCCCTGCCGTAGGAAGTAGAGGAACAGACTGACTTAGCGGTAGCGCTTGTATCAACTATAAGCTGGAAATCCCTTCCTATAAGGGCTTTACACGCTGAATTTAGCGCAAAGGTACAAAGTGGTACCTATATGAAAGTTATTCATACAAAGAAATTTCAAGACACTTGATACCCCTCTTGCCACGCGACGCGCTGTGGTTTGCGCCTCTTGTGCATCCTTGTTTTCCAAAGCGCCTCTTCGGCCCTAGCCGCTTTTAGGTAAGCATCAAGGGATTGTTTTTGTGCAGTGTGGGCTTTTGGCCTCGACTTTACTACGGCTGCCGAACAGTGATGTTCGAGAATAGCCCAAGGTTCTTTTTCAAACTGCGCTCTTATTTTGGCTTCGCCCTTTGTTACTGTCTCTGGCGAGGCGTCAGCGCGTCGAGCTTTTTCCATGTCCGCAATGTGCGCCCTGACCCTATAAGGAACGCCTTCGGTTCTCTCCATAGAGAATGCATTGTGCATCATGGCAAACGCCCGGCACTTCATCACTTCAAGCAATAAATCTAGTGGAGTATCTAGATCTGCAAGATCTGTGGTTGGCAATGTTGCTTCGATCTGCGTTGCCTGCCCTGGCATGGCCGAAACAGCTTTAGGGATTTCTACAGCACCCCAACCTTCAAGGTGTGGTGCGATCGATTCCCAATTGAAAAAAGCCATGTTGTAGAAGGAGATGAACAACCATGCCCGATTATGGATATCTTCGCGTTCATCTTTCGGCAAGTCTCCAAAAGTGGGTAACACTCCGCCATTTGAGTGAGCGTCGATCACGTCGCCAACACGCTTGAAGAATTGCTTGCTGTAGAACCACATAGCCCGCTGGTCAGGCGTTTGAGCGATCATCCCATAGACGAGCGGAGGTAGAGCATTTAGCTTAGTTGAGATTTCTCTACTTACCTGGCTGTGCAGTGGCGAAACTTTGTTCAATACAGTCTTCTTTTTGCGTGGCATCAGCTCACCTCCTTAAGCGATCGCGCCAGATCACTCATAGCCGCATCAATCTCACCCTCTTCTGGCTTCAGTTCAGCATCAAGCTTCTCGTGCATCGCCTTGTACAGCTCATGAGTTGCTGAGTCCTCGGGAAACGCAGACATCGAAGTCCATAGCGCCATGAGGCACACTAGTTGTTCTTGTCGGTTCATTTCTCGGCCTCTCGCTTTTCCAGCGTTCGCACCGCTGCCCTGAGCATTACTTTTCGCGCTGGGTGCGAAAATTTAGCTTGAAAGCGTTTTAGTAGCTCTATTTGCTCTGCGGTGCTCAGTGAGGTTTCTTGCTCGTTCATCAGCTTGCCTCGCCCACAAGTACGCCGCGTTGCCACATGCTGTAGATTTCAGCGTCAGAAAAGGATCCGTCCTCGGGTTCCTTCCACACTTCAACGGTAATCGTTGTCATGGGCACGCCATCAATAACGATTTTCACAGGCTGATCGCGCTTATGAAAGCCGCTGCCATCGTTCGCAGGCTCCCAAGGTGGGGCGTCGATAAATAGTCCCCAGTCGAGTACTACCCGTCCGCTCTCATAGGCTGGTGCTGTTTTGGGAGTGAATTTTGGCGCTGTTGTACCTGCACTCATCAGCTCGCCCTCTGCTCAATTGCAGCCGTAGCGAGTTTAATCAAATTATTCATCAGTTCACGCTGAGAGCGGCCCTCCCCGATCATCCGATCGATGCCTTCGCGCTGGGCGGCAATCATCCGATCAATGTTATCCGTTTGAGCATCGATCGCACGGTCGATACGTTCACGCTGTGCTGCTGACTCATCCACCATCTGCGCAATACCGCGCTCAAGCCTGCCGATACTTTGGCTCTGAGCTGCGATCGCTTCAACAAGCCTATCAACGGACTCAGCAGTTCTCGCCACTGTAGCCTCTGTCTTGTCCAGGCGCTCATTAGTAGTATTCGCGTAGCTTTCCATAGTCTCGATAGCTCTACGGCGGAATTGGGCATCTGGGTTGCTCATGCGCTGGCTTCCTCTGTAGATGTGCGATCGCCGCCGCGTGTTTCGCCTAGTGGTTTCTCGTCACTGTCTATAAAACCGTCAGCGGTGGCCTTTTCCCAAAGGATGTTCTCCAGGAATCGATTAGCCGAAGCATTCTTTGCCGCCGCCATCTTAGCCAGCGCGTCTATAAGACGTTCATCAATTGTGTATGTCCTGCGCTTTCGTGGCATCTGGGCGGAAGTCATCTATATATCCAGAAATATTACAACACTCAAAGCATAACCCATAAGACGCGCAAACAGAGTGTGTTTAGCTAAAGCTATCAGACAGGGTATCGCTGATAAATAATGCTGAACTCAAACAGAGTGTGTTTTGACCTCTGTTAGGCTACTATAGATTCACAAGCAAACGGGCCACCACCTCCGGCATCTCGCAACAGAGAGTTAGACCAAGTAAAGTCTGAGCCCGCTTGCTCCTCAAGTTTCAGTCAAACAACCACTTATCTAAATAGTCAAATAACTATGCAAGACACCATCACCCAGCTAATCAATCAGATGCAGGAGACCGACGCAGCACTGGCCGCTATGAAAGCCATAGCCAAGAACGTTAGCGAATCAGCACCAGTACAGGAAGCAGTAACAGCAGTCAGGGCTCATGCTCCCAACATCACCACGTATCTGCTAATCGTCGCCGTCATCGTTCTGCAAGTCGCTATCCGTTCAACAGACTGGCTCATAGCTCAGCTCGATCGCACTCCCGAGTATGTAATTCAGTTGCAGCTAGCTAAGGTTCGCGCTCAGCGTTTTCTTGTGCGCCTGGCCATTAGAGCTGAGCAATTCCACCTCACTGTTGCACCGCGTGTCACGGCTGCGATGGATCGGGTGTTTTGTCTGTCCTAAGTACCCACAGCAAAGCGAGCTGAAAGATTAGGCCCTTTCAACTCGCACTCATTCCCATCCGAACAACTACGAACTTCAAGGAATAAAAGCATTATGACAATCTCCCAATCCGTAAGCCAGGCCATTGCAGCAGGTGCGATCGCACAGACCACCATCGAGCAACTAAAGCAAAAGGTGAGGACATCCACCGACACTCGCGCCCTGGCTACCTTGCAGGATGCAATCAATGACGGAGTAGTGGACATCAAATAATGAAAAATTACATCAAATCAGCTCTCATGTGCCTAGCCTTTTCTGCCCTTGGCATGTTCCTCGCAGGCGGCATTAATTGGCAACTCCAAGCGCTTGGCGTCACAGAGCCGCCAGCCTCCATCCAACAAACTGACTGAATAAATCAACTTCCTGAAACATGCTCATCGTCATATCCGGTCCCGATTACGAAATCTTTCAGCTTCCCTCTGACGGACTCTACTACTGGAGAGGCCTTGCCGAAAACAAACACATTGATTCGCCCAAAGGCTACCGCACTAAAGACGAAGCGTTTGAGGCGTGCATCGACACGATTGAAGCCTCAAACGCAACAGAATCTTTTAAGGACACCCCCTAAATACCGGTAGCGCTACCGGTACTACCTCAAGTAATTACCCACGCAAATTACCTATTCCTTACCCATGAAACAACCATTGCACACACTAGATATATCAAGCACTCCAAGCTACAGGCACACTCGAAAAACACTGCAAGTAGAGACCGGTAGCACCCCTAAAACTATTCGTAGTTGGATTACAAAAGCAGGCGTTACCGGTGAGGTTATCGACGGGACCGAACGCTTCACAAATGAACAACGGGAAGCAATTCTCTCTCAGCAGGTCAAACGTAAGCAGGCTGAAGTTATCGAGGCTGAGCTGCTTGAACCGGGCGCTATCGAGTTACACCAGGCACCAACTACAGGCACCGCGCCGCTAATCCGCTTTGAATTGCCAGAGCTACAGCTGAGCGCCCCGACCGCTGATACATCGGAGATAGACGCACACACCGCACAACTGGAACAGGTTGCTGAGCAAGGTGCCAATGCGATCGCCGCTGCCCTGTCCGCTCGCTTTGATGTTGGGTTAGCTCAAATCGTTGCCAAACAAGACAACCTACTACGCGGCATCGAAGCTCAAGCACTTAACGGTGCAGCACAGTCACTGGCGAGAAAAAACAATGCTTAATTTTGAATCATTCGACCGCGCCACACAGCCCGCACAACGTAAGATGCAGCGCCTAACAGACAACATTGATAGCCAGCTCGACGCAGCACAACAACGTCATCAAGAGCGGCTTGCACTTCTCAATGAACAGTACGAAGCCGAACAGCCGCTGATAGAAGACGGCCTTGGGTCTATCAATGCGATCGCTCGTGCCAGGGTCGAAGCGAAAATCAACGCCGCACCAAACGGCATTCATCCGACTGCCTTAAAACAACAACGAGACAAACAGACCATGAAAAAGACAAAGCCGAATCATGTACTCACAATTGCCATGTTCTGTCTCTTCATGGCACTGCTACTGATGAACGCTGAGCACGGGCCAGACACCTTTCTAGGCATTCCTAGTGAGCCGCAATCAACACCGCAAACCTATGAATAGCGAAAACATGGACCAAACCATCACGCTTAGCCCAAACGAAAACGCACCCGCATGGGTACAGCCCATAACTATCAACATCAGTATTTCGATTGAGCCAGCACAAACGACACAGAGAAAGAACTGGCGAGAAAAGTTTAAGGATGCATCAGCAGGGCTCAACAGCCTGAAAGCCGACATAGAGAACGCACAGACAGCGTTACGCAAACCGTTATTTGAGGATTGAGACATGTCCACGTACACCGAATTAAAAGAGAAAGCTGCTAAGGCTAAGAAACGAACGCCCAAAGCGTCAGCCGGCCAAAAGGAACAAGCTCGCAAAGCCCGCGCAGGTGCCCGCATTGCCCGCGACGGCACGAAAACGACCAAGGCTAAGAAGAAAGTTGCAACGCCCGCAACAGACGCGCCCATCGCTACCGCAAGCCGTTCCGAACTGGCCGGTATTGGCGGTGTCAACTTTCTAGCCGCTGACTACATCACGGGGGATATCTGGGCACCTAACCCTGCGATTCCAGCTATTGATGAGGCGACCTATGAAGCACAGCTGACGCAGGCGCAAGGGCAGGGCCGGTCTATTCAAGTAGCCGCGCAGAACATGAAAAATATTCAAGGCTTGCACAGTCTTGAAGGCCAAAGCATCGACATTGCGATCGCAGCCAAAGCCAACGATACGCGTTACGCCAAGCTGGAAGGCGCTGACATCGACTACCGGACGCAGATGCAAGTCAATGGAGAAAAGACACAGAAGCTCACGCAGGCAACGGCCAAACATGAGGCGGCTACTCGTGAGACTGGTTACACAAATTCTCTCATTGGCATGAAGGATGAAAACTTTCAGCTAGAGATTCAGCAGGCGCGGCTTGTGCTCGATGAGAAAGCAGCCCGATTCAAAGCTCAGCTAGCAGGCTAACAAGCCAGTAGGCAGAGTGCTCCAACACTCTGCCCGATTGAGCCCCTACACACCCATTACAGCAATCCAGAGACTCAAACCCATGATGACACTATTCAAACTATTATCAGCCGCTAAACTACCGCTAGCTCTGGCTGTGTTGGGCCTCGGGCTCAATGTGGCCGGTCCTAACACATCGCTCAAAAACACAGGAGCCGCTATTGCGTGGGCGGGATTTGGCGGTGCTGCGATCGCTGCCACTGGCAAGAACGACCGGCTCACGGAAATAAAGCGACTAGTGCAACGGCACGAACGCGAAAAGGTTGCACTACAGGCCGCCGCCGATGGAGCCCTTAACGATATAGCCACCGCTCAGCAGACCTCACAGAATCATCTCGCACAGCTGCACAAAGCAGGTGAGGCTATCAAGGCGATGCAAGCCGACATCGTCAAACTCAAAGCCGACCGCGACCGTATACAGGCTGAGTCTGAGCGGTATGCAGCCAGCGCCGAAACATGCCACAGCGATAATAGTTTGCTCGCTGGTCAGCTTGAAACATTGGAGATTGAGCGTGTGCAGCTCATTGCCGAATTGTACGAAACCGCCGTTGAGGAGGTCGAAACCAAAGACGCAGTTGCAGGCATGGAAAGCCAGTTTGAAAATCGCTCAGCTTATGAACTGACCCAGCGCAAAAAACTAAAGTCGGAAATGACAAAAGCACGTGCTGACCTCCACACCCAACTCAGCGAAGCTCAGGCGCGCATTGAAGAACTAGAAAGCAGCTTGGCTGAAAAGACCCAGCTCGCCACGCAGATGATCGACGAAATCAACGGCGAGGCCAACGGCAAGCTGACTCAGATCGGCGGCAAAATCGGCACTCAATCTGAAGTCATCAAGGCACTACAGGTGCAGCTCGATGAAGCCCGTAAGACAAACAAGGCGCTCACACTGCGAAAGTTCGACACGGTAGGTACTGACAACATTCGCGGCAACCGTCTGATAGATGCCCTGGCAAAACGTGGCTCAACCTATGGCGCTTTCCATCATGAGCGTGAGGGCAATAACGGACGGCTTAAGGTTTGGCTATCGCTTGTCGATGCCCCCTTGAAACGCGCTCAGGACTGCCTCGAAGACTTAGAAGCTGAGTTGAATCTATGGGCCAAACCATCTGTAAAAGTTGACCGAGGGATGCATCTTTTCACCCTGGCCACTGAACAAGAGCATAAGGTTTTGGCAGCGCCCAACGTGCCATTAACACGACTAGAAAAGACGCTCGATTCTGCGATCCATGCGCGTATTGTTGGCGGCTCTGGCTCTGGTAAAACGGTGTTGCTGAATAACCTAATGCACTATATGGCGCACTCAATGAGAGGTGCCAACGTGACGCTATTAGATCCTAAAGCTGTCGATGATTGGGGTAGCTTCACGCCTCGCTATTGGGGTGAGGAATGTGTTACCGGAATCGTTGAACTATCAAACGGGTTGAAGTGGCGAGTATCCGACACAGTGAAGGCGAGGAAGGCCGGTAAGCCCGCACCGACTTACGACCCCGAACTATTCGTCTTAGACGAAGCTCAATACAACTACTTGCTGGCTCAAAATGCTGATGATAGCCATGTAAAAGAGCGAGGTGAGCAAGCGCCTAATTATGCCAAAAAGGCCAAGGGTGCATTGGCTGGTTTGCTGTCACTTGGAAGGGCCTATGATGCTATCGGCCTATTCGTAACTCAACTACCGCAGGTGTCAAAAGTCGGTCTCAATGAAGGCAGCTTTGACCCATGCGTAAACATCTTCCTAGGGGCTCAAATCGATAATGCGATTGCGTCATTCCTGCCCGGTTCTGGCTTCACTGATACCCAGTGCAAGCGACTAGAGAAGGAAGCCGCCACACGTAGAAAACTAGGGCAGAAGTGGATCATGTTGGTAGCTGACTTACCTAGAAGCGAGGCGTACCTAATGGAGTGCCCCGCACCCGGTTATTATCACAATCGTTTTTCCGGGGATTTGGGCACGTTTCCCGAAACGGGAAAAACGGTGGGAAAACGGGGAGCCCTTGAGACGTCTACTGTAGAGAGCAGGAGTGCTTTTGGAGCCGGGGAAGCCTCTACCAACGTTTCCCAGCCCTCTCCCAGCCCTCTCCCAGTAACAAAAGCACCTGCTGCTCACTGCCCTAAGTGCAAGCACAAGAGTATAAAAACTCACGGATCGAAGCCCAAAGCGAACGGCAAATATCGGTTTGCCTGCGAGAACGATGCTTGTACTGCTCAGACGTTCAGCGCCCTGCCACTAGTGTAGATATTTAGATAACTAAATACTTAAATATTGCCTCGCTAGCTATCAGTTAGTGAGGCTTTTTCTTATGCTCTCGAATCAGTGCCGTCACGATAAACCACAGCGCCAGCATTCCAAAAATGACGACAACGCCGTTTGCATTTCCATTCACTACACCGCCGTCCTTGCGACAGTAAACCTCATGAAATTGCATCAAATCTAAGCACTGTTCGTATTCCGTCAGTTCATCCATGCCCGCAGAATGCCCACGGCTTTTAAGTGCTCTACAAACTTATCTAGCTATCTAGATATTTAGATAATCAAATACTTGAGTAGCTAAATATCAGGCGTGTTTTCTTTCAGCCATAGTTCGATGCCTTGTGCGGCGATCGCGCTCATTTCTTCCCCGGTCATGGCCGCTGCTATTTTCATTTTGCGGTGAAGCTCCTTCGGCAAATACATTCCGACTTGCGCATAGTTTTCACTTCGATGTTTAGCCGTGGCTGACTGAGCGCTGACAATCGTTTGCTTTTTTGAGCTAGTCTTTTTTGCTGATTTCTTAGCAGCCGACTTGCGCGGTTTGCTCTCAGCTTTTGCCGTCACTGGCTCGCTATCATCGCTCTGATTCAAGCCACCCATTAGGCCACTAAATCTATTCTCGTTGCTCATTGCTCAAAAATTTCCTAATTGTGGTTTTGCTAGGTGCTTACGGTTCGCCTTCTATCAGCTTCCCTTCAGCGACGTAATAGTAAATTTCATAGGTTTCTGTGTGGGACTCTGCCCACTCTTTCAGCTCGTAGCTGTCAACTGAATCTATGGGCACGTACTTTTGAAAGGTGTACGCAACGTCAACAGTCCCATCAACCCAAAACACCTGCGTGCCTTCGCAGACATCAGAGCCCACAGACAAATCAAAACCACTGAATTCAGGGGTGAGGCTTTTGGTGTCTTCATCAAGCCCTCTGCTCCGGTGCCCGCCACTGTTGGCGATATCCGCTATTGCTCTATCAGTGACGTAGGCGTCCGTAAACTTTGCTTCGTTAACCATTACTCAAAATCTCCTCGCCTACTTTTCTATAGCAATTCCATGCGATGCCAGAGTTGCGATCGCCCGTTACTTTGTTCACGGGTATTCCTTGCTCAGCTGCTTTTTTGAAAGCGTCAAGCTGTCGGATATCCGAGCCAAATATGGGCACGCCTGCCGACGATAGCGCCGCCCTGGCATCTTCCCCGCGCTTTGATGGCTTTGGTGGAACGATGGTAAGCAGCACCTTAAATACTTGGCTATCTAAATATTTAAGCATTTTGAGCATCGCTCCCATAGACAGCGCATCAGGTGAGGTAGGTACCACCATCAGATCGCATCCGCCCGCGAGTGTCGCCAGTTCTTCGATGCTTGGCCGTGCTGGTGTGTCGATAACGATGTGGTCAGCCTTGCGCGAAAACTTTACGGCCTGCGCTTCATCGCAAACCTGAAAGTCAAAGCCGCCTGCATTGGACCATTGCAAAGCTGAGCGGTTTAAGTCGCCATCGACTAGCAACGTACTGGCGTCGCTCTGCAAAAACTCTGCCAGGTGGATCGCGGTCGTTGTTTTCCCTACGCCTCCTTTGAAACTTGCCACCGTGATAATCATCGACTGCCCTCAATGTTTCTAGGATTCTACAGCTATCTATGTATTGAGTTATTCAGATATCTAGATACTTAGATATTTAGTTATTGACATAAAGGAACAAGATAGATAAAATAGTAACAAGATAAAGAAGCGAGCTAACTATGAACGTCGTCATGCCCATTACCCGCGAAACACTCAAGCCATTCGCCAGGCTGGGCAAAAGTAACGGCAAAATTCAAGCGCGCATTTGCGATCTACTTTTCCGCCTGGTGCAGACTGACGACCCGGCAAAAGTGAAGGCTCTGTGTGAATCAGAGATTGAGTGGCTGACATCTGAGTACGACAAGGCCAGCACGCGCACCAGTTATGTGAGCGCATACCGCAAAGCTATCCGTGCCTGCTTCGAGGAACACAAGATGCCTAAGAGCCTCGCCGTTGAGAAGCAAACCGTGAAGGGATTGGTTGTTAACCACCTTGCAGAATCCTACTTGATGGCACCTGCCGAAGACTACGCCAAGGTGCGCGAGACCAACAAAGAAAAGACAGCTGTACAACGTGACAACCTGACAGGGTTCAATGCAGCAGCTGCGCTCGAAGCCACAGAAAAGGCTGTACAGTCCGAAGACTGGCGAGACTTGGCCGCAGCGCTCATCATGGCAACGCAATCACGGCCTAGCGATATGCTCAAGACTGGAGACTTCAAAGCCGTTAGCAAGTACCGTTTAGAGTTCAGCAGCCGCGCCAAGAAAAGAGGTGCGATCGCCAAGGGTGAAATCTTCTGTTTGATTGAAGCATCTGTGTTTGTCGATGCCTTTAGCCGGTTGCGCCGCGAGCCCGATGTAATGGAGATGCGTGCTTGGTCATTGAAGGAAGTTGACAGCGGGAAGAATGCCACGCTCAACCGGGCAGTAAAGCGAATCTATGGTGAGATTATCCTGGTACCTTTTGGTGAGAAAGAGCTGAGCTGCAAGAACTTGCGGGCAGCTGGCGTGAACGTGGCTTACTGGCTACACGGTCGCGATAACCAAGCACTAGGCCGATTTGCAGAATTACAGCTGCTGCACGAGAATCCTGGCACAGCCGCGAACTACGAGGACTTCTATTGCACTGGCGACGACGGCAAGCGCTTACAACAAATCGGCATCCTAACAGATGGCCCGTTGGCTGCTGCGCCATTGAGCGAGAAGCGCAGTAGTTTGTCGTTGGATAAGCAGCTGCTTGCAATGGTTGCTGATGCTGATCAATGGGGCGAGGGTAGCCACGCTGATAGACTTGAGCGCATCATTGCACGGGCCAAACAGGCCGACAGGCTAGAAGCGCAGTTAGCCCGTGAGTGTGAGAAGCGCCAGCGTGCTGAGCTGGATTTGAAGAAACAGCAGGAAATCACAAAAGCGCTGGCTACTGGGCTTGATGTTGCTACTCGCG
Organism: Phormidesmis sp.; assembly: GCA_050042985.1. GTDB lineage: Bacteria > Cyanobacteriota > Cyanobacteriia > Phormidesmidales > Phormidesmidaceae > Phormidesmis. Next base: position 17,725 of record JBHJIY010000155.1, read on the forward strand.
ATGAGGAACCAGCACCAGCAGCCAAAACAAAGACGCCAAAATCACAGTCTGAATCTATCGAGGAAGACACAGAAGATGGTTTTGAATGGCGCACTGTGCCCAACGCTGAGCTGAAAGGCGATCGCCGTCACGATGCCTATCATGAGAAGTTGCGCCGCTCTGTCGAAGCTGTACAGGAATACAATGCTGGTCTCGATACAGAAGACCAGTTCGCTATCACTGGGTCCATCCTGCGACAGCTGAGCAAGGTGAAACATGCTTTGGTGAGGCAGTGGATGAGCAAGCACAGCGCTGAGCTAGATGCTTACAACGCTGGCTATGGCGGACGGCAGAACACAGGCAAACCAGACCCCCGCGAGGTTATCAAGTGGAGTGAAAAAGCTTATGGGGAATATGAGTGGTAAACATCTGCGGAGGGATGCCAAAACGTTTTATTTGTGATACAAATGGAATACATAAACATGGAATTAGGCGGCAAAGCCGTCTGCAAGGACGTAGAGACATGTCTGCTGTAGTAAAAGAGAAACAAGCTAAGAAGTCTGTTTTAGTGCCCGCACTTAAGCCTTTGAAAAAAGATGTGAAAGTGCAAGCTCGAATGGATTCTGAGTTAAAGCAAGCTGCTGAAGAAGTATTTCAAGAGCTTGGAGTATCTGCTACTGAGGCAATTCGGATGTTTTATACACAAGTCAAGCTACAGCAGGGCATTCCTTTTGCACTGAAGATTCCGAATGCAGTTACCTTGGCAGCCATAGAGGAAGCGGAAAACGCTGAAGCCTTAGAAACTATTGAGGACGTCGATAACTTCTTTGATAGCCTATAACCGTTAGGTTATATAAATTGCTATTAAGTGCTCGAAGTCAAATACACGAAACAGTTTCGGAAAGACTCCAAAAAGGCAAAAAAGCAAAGGAAAGATCTTCCCAAGCTAAAGGCAGTCATCCGGCTACTCCAAGAACAGAAAGAGCTACCAAGCAGCCTTGTAGACCATAGCTTGACCGGTCAGCCCTATCTTAACTGTCGGGACTGCCATATTGAACCGGACTGGGTTTTGATTTATAAGGTTGTAAATGGAGACCTTGTTTTAGTTAGAATAGGCAGCCATTCAGAGCTATTTAAATAGAAGCTCAGAATATACCTCAAGTTGTAAGCCAGCCCTCACGATTCGAGAGCTGGCTTTCCCTATTTTCGACCTTTAACTACTTCGCTGGTATCCATTTAGCACAACGACAAACACAGCCAATGCCAGCACAAAAGGGGTGTAGTCAGTTGCAGAGGGCAGATCTGGTGACGAATCCCCACCAGAATCCTGCGCGATGACATAAGCTGTTTCATCACTTTTCCGAAAACTATTCAATTGGTGATTCACAATAAAACTCCTAAACTTCAAGTGATTAACACCCTTAAATTCCGCCAAATTCAAAGGCTCTACAATTAGAAGACTGAACTTCTGCAACTCAAAGTATTGATTTTCACGGCGTTCTTTCCGCTGCCTTCTATACAAAAGGTCCAGATAAAATATCCTCTTAAGATGATTATTTAGCGAGAAAAGAATGTAGCAAGAAATACGGCCGTCCGTACACCATGGCCCTATCTTGTAGAAGATTCACAATAAAATTCCAAGTATTTTGGAGTCAAAGCTCGTACAGCCCGCCAGCTGAGCGGGCTTTGTTTGTCTTGAAGCTCAGGATATTTATTGTCTACAGGTAATTCGAAGGACGGGCATAGATGCCTTAACAAAAACAATAGATGCCTTAATAAAAATCCTGTTTTTTTACAAAAAGCTCCTGTTTCATCACTCGCACCTTCCCTCAGCCCCCACAACTCTAATCCGATTGCCCTCCCCAGCCTGAGCATCCACACAGCTGCCCGTGTAGATAGCGGCTAACCCCAAAATAGTTAGGCTGATGACGATCGATGGTATTAGAATGCGAGTAGTTCGCAGCATGACAGTGCTCCGTGAACGACATTGAAAAGCTGCCCCTGCACGGGCGGCTTTTCGCTTGCTCGGAGTATACCAAGCTCAATAGAGATTCGTACAATGCGAATGCTACACACCCACCCTCACCCCTAGCCCTGCCGATGCCATCACGCACAGCAGGGCTTTCTAGTGCCCAAACCACCACCCACACCCCAATGTGCCAATCCACCCACCCTCTCGTTAATGGGGTGTCTTTGGGGTAAGGCGCAAGAGCG
>JBHJIY010000156.1:0-9945 GCA_050042985.1 Phormidesmis sp.
ACCAACAGCAAGCGAAGTAAAAGAACGATACTTAGAGATCCGAGAAATTTCAACGAAGCGCGTAATCACCGCAATTGAGCTTTTGTCTCCTGCAAATAAAAGAGGGGGAGAAGGTCGAAGAAAGTATCTGGAGAAGCGGCAGACTGTTCTCAACAGTTCGACACACTTTATAGAAATAGACCTGCTTCGAAAAGGTGAACCTATGCCTATGGCCGGAGGTCGAAAGGCAGATTATCAAATCCTGGTAAGTGACGCAAAAGAACGTCCCAGTGCCGAGCGGTACTCGTTCAACTTGCAGGAGCAAATCCCTCAATTTTCAGTGCCGCTAAGCGCAGAAGACACAAGGCCTATTGTCGATCTCAAACTGCTGCTGGAAACTGTCTGTCAGAGAACAATGATAGATTCGGCTATTGACTACAAAGCACAGCCCTATCCACCACTGAGTAAGGAAGATTTTGAGTGGGCAAGCTCACTGTAGATTCAAAATCCGTCAGACAGCGCGGCAACACAGCGATCACAGATAGTAGGATCTTCTGCCGATTCCCCTACATGCGTCGAGTAATTCCAGCAGCGATCGCACTTCTCCCCAGCTGCATCTACAACTGCAATCCCAACGCCATCGGCTTCAGCACTGTACTTAACCCCTTGCAGCACATCGGCGCTATCGACCAATTCTACCTGGGAAACGAGGAATAGATAGCGCAGCTCATCAACCTGATTAGAGTCAGCAGCCATACTTTCAGCTGGATTCATGGCTGCAAGCTGCGACTTTAGCGCAGCATCTTCCACATTCAGCTTCAGCTTTGCCTGCAAAGAAGAGCCAATCGACTTGTCAGAGCGGGCCTGCTCCAGCACAGTATTTACCTCGTCTCGCAAGGTACGCAGCTGATTCCATTTCTCAGTCAACTCAGGCTTTTGCCACTGCTCATCCATTTGCACCCAGCCAGACTCAAAGACTGACTCGGCTGAGGTTTCGTAAGGCAGCGACTGCCAAATGTCTTCTGCCATGTGGACGAGTACAGGTGCGATCGCCTTCGCCAAGCTCTCAATCGCCACTGCCAACACCGTCTGACAGCTGCGCCGCCGCGCCGAATCTGCCGAGCTAATGTACAGCCGATCCTTCGCAATATCAAGATAAAAGTTCGACAGATCCACCACACAAAAATTCTGCACCGTTTGGAAAAACTGAAAGAACTGATAAGACTCAAACGCCGTCTTCACCTCAGCAAACACTTCCGTCATTCGGTGCAGCATGTACTGATCCAGCTCTGGCAGCTCTTCATAAGCCACCGCATCCTTCGCCGGGTCAAAATCGTGCAAATTCCCCAGCAAAAAGCGCGCCGTATTGCGAATCTTACGATACACATCCGACATCTGCTTCACATTGCGCATACCCAGCCGCATATCGCCCGAGTAATCCACCGAAGACACCCATAGGCGCAGCACATCCGCGCCATAGGGCGGCTCTTTCTTGTGATTGTTGCCACCATTGATAATCACGTTCGGAGCAACGCCATTCCCCAGCGACTTACTCATCTTGCGCCCGTTTTCATCCAGCACATAGCCGTGAGTCAACACCTGCCGATACGGCGCGTGGCCATTGGTTGCCACACTCGTCAGCAGGCTCGACTGAAACCAACCCCGGTGCTGGTCTGATCCTTCCAGATAGATCTCCGCTGGATAGTCCAGGCCCTCACGCTGCTGCACGACAGACGCCCAAGAAGATCCCGAATCAAACCACACATCCATAGTGTCTGTGCCTTTCACATAGGTCTTTCCATCGTTGCGATAGGGTTCTGGCAACAGCTCAGAAACACTCATCTCCCACCAGGCATCTGCCCCTTTTTCGGCCACAATCGCCTGCACATGCGCAATCGTCTCCTGCGTCATCAGCGGCTCGCCGGTTTCCTCTTCATAAAACACAGGAATCGGCACCCCCCAGCTCCGCTGCCGCGAAATGCACCAGTCCGAGCGCTCACTCACCATCGAAGTAATCCGGTTTTTCCCGGTCGCCGGAATCCACTTCACCTCATCAATCGCTTCTAGCGCCTCACCCACAAAGCCCTTCACCGAAGCAAACCACTGCTCTGTCGCTCGGTAAATCACTGGCTTCTTCGTCCGCCAGTCGTAAGGGTACTTGTGAGCATACGGCTCATGCTTCAGCAGCACCTTCTCTTCTGTCAGCGCTTCAATAATGGCGTCATTAGCCGTTTTCAGTACATTCAACCCTTCAAAGGAACCCGCTTCAGCGGTAAAGTTACCCCGTCCATCCACCGGGCACAAAATCGGCAAATTCTCCCGCTGACCCACCAAAAAGTCTTCCTGACCGTGACCTGGCGCGGTATGCACCAACCCCGTACCCGACTCGGTTGTGACATAGTCGCCACCCACCACAATCGGACTCACCCGATCAAACGTTGCGTCTTTCTTCGCCAGCGGATGGCGATAGGTAGAGCCCGCCAACGCCTCACCTTTCAGCTCAGCTACAACGCTCAAACCATTGCCGAAGGTTTCAGAAAGCTTCTCAGCCAATTCCTTCGCCACAATCAAATACTTAAACGGCTCGCCAGACTTACTCTCCACCACCGCATAGGTCAGCTCTGCATTCACAGACACCGCCACATTCGCTGGAATCGTCCAAGGCGTCGTTGTCCAAATAGCCACACCCAAGCTCTCTATATAAGGAGAAAGCGTTTCCTTCGCAGCCTCAGAAATCCCTTCCATCGGAAAAGCTATATAGATACTCGGCGAAACATGCTCTTCAGGGTATTCCAGCTCTGCCTCTGCCAGCGCCGTTTGCGATGATGGGCTCCAGTGCACAGAGCGCAAGCCCCGGTAAATATGGCCATTCTCTACCATCTTGCCAAACACACCGAGCTGCGCAGCTTCATACTCAGGCTGCAAAGTCATGTATGGATGTTCCCAGTCACCCCACACGCCATAGCGCTGAAAGCCCTCACTTTGCTTAGAAACCGTATCTAACGCAAATACTTTTGCCTTTTTTCTCAGCGAAATCGGCGTTAGCTCACGACGTACCGAAGATTTGAGCTTTTGTAGCACCTTTAGCTCGATCGGCAAGCCGTGACAGTCCCAACCCGGCACATAGCAAACCTTTCGACCCTGTAGGGTTTGGTACTTGTTAATAATGTCTTTTAGGATTTTGTTCAGCGCATGGCCCATGTGTAGGTCGCCATTGGCATAAGGCGGCCCATCGTGAAGGATAAAGGGCTCTCCAGGGTTATCTTTTGAGAGCTTTTCATAGAGCTGCTTCTCCTGCCAGTAGGCTTGTAGCTCAGGCTCGCGCTTAACAGCATTTGCCCTCATGCTGAAGTCAGTTTGAGGAAGAAGAACGGTCTCTTTGTAGCTTTTGGATTCACTCACAGGGGGTCACTTGTGCGTTGGAATAATGTGCGTTGGAATAAGTATTAGATGTCAATTAGGTCATTCTGCCTTGAAGTTAACTTTGCTTCAAGTCAATCGTCCCAATTGCTCTGGTCCCAGTTATTATCATCATCAAAATTGTCAGAGTTATCGAGATCAGCCGGAGTATCAGCGTAAGACTCCTGAGGAAAGAACTCACTTACACCGGTGTCAGTAGGTGATTCCGCATCTTCTGTAGGGTAATCAGGCATTGGGTCGAGCGACTGAGCGGGATGTGATGTAGAAACAGTTAGGTTATCGGCGGCAGATAGAGACGGGTCTCGGCGAGGAATGTCGATAACGGGCTTGGACGGTTTTGGTTTGGCCATTGAACTGACAACATCTTTGACCCAGCCAAACAAAATGATAGGTGCAGCCAGCAAAGAAGGCTTCTTTCTCACAGATAGATCAGATAGATTACTTCTAGGCAGGCTGCTTTCTTCTTTTTGAGAGGGCTGCTCTAAGTCCTGCTCGGAAAGCTCAATAGGCATCTTCTCATCCAGCCAATCGTCATCGCCCTCAAAACCCCAGTCTTCAGAGTCTGCACTGTCTTTTTCTAGCTCAACATCCGCTTCCTCTAGTTGTTTATCCGGGCTTTTATCCAAGCTTTTATCCAGGCGTTTGTCCGGGCTTTCTACCGGTTGCTCCTCCAAAATGACTGCATGATTCTGCGCTACTGTCATCTCTTGTTCTGGTTGACTAGCCTGGACAGCTGACTGAGCAACTGCCTCATCAACCACAGGTTCTATAGGCTCTACCAGACTGACCGGCTCGTCTGTAGCTGTTGGCTCATCTGTAGCCGTCGGCTCGTCAGACAGAATTTTCGCTGCTGCCGATGGCGGGATGATGTCTACAGCTTCCACAGCTTCTAAAGTTCGAAAATCGACTGCAACCGGTTCTACAAAAGACTGATCAGGGTCGCCTGCTACAGGTTCACCGTCTTCTAAAAGCTCACCATCTTCTACAAATTCGTAGTCGTATACTGGGCGACGGCGAGGATCGATATCCTGTCGAAATCGCTCTGCTGCGGTGCCACTGAGCGAACGATTTTGCGGTGGCAGAGGTCGCATATTCTCATCTGGGGCAATGCGTAGCTGATTTAGCTTATTTTTGGCCCAGCTACCAACAACCTCGGGCGTCAGCACAATCGGCGTCTGCTGATAAACGGGCGTTTTTTCGCGGCGTACGGTGAGTACCTGCCAGCCTAGCCCCCATAGCAATAGCACCGCCGTCACCTGGCTAAGCATCACCGTGGCAGTCATTTGCCCGGCGCAAAACCACAGCACAGCTGCGTAAAACATTCCTAGCCCGCTCCACAAGAAATCCGAGCGACGATGCACCTCCGGATAAAAGAAGGCAGCTATATAAAAAATGAAACTGCTGAAACCGAGCAGCACAGCTAAAACATGTGCAAGAATTACCACCCGTTGACGAGCCGTATCCATTGTGTCGGATCAGGGCACCGTTGTGTCGGCAAATATGGGATCACATCGCCCCAGAATCCTTAGAAAATAATACCAGCACGGTTTTGATAATGAGCTGAATGTCATACATCAGACTCCACTTACGCTGATATTGCAAGTCCAACCGAATGACATCTTCAAAGTTAGTCACGCTAGATCGACCGTTAACCTGCCACTCACCCGTCATACCGGGCTTTACGTTTAGCCTTTGCCACTGAGAGACTTCGTACTGTGCTATCTCATCGGGTGTGGGAGGCCGAGTGCCAACTAGGCTCATGTCACCTTTAAGTACATTCCAAAACTGGGGGAACTCGTCTAGGCTAGTACGACGCAAAAATCTACCAATTTTGGTAATCCGAGGATCGTTGTCATTTTTAAACAAAGGCCCTTCTACTTTATTGGCAACTTCATGCTTACGCGCTTCTGCATCCATCACCATGGAGCGAAACTTCCAAATTCTAAAATGCTTACCCATCCACGAGCAGCGGGTTTGCACAAAGAAAATAGGGCCACCGTCGTCCAGCTTGATGATGATGCCGACAATCACAAACAGTACAGCTGTCAGGGCAAGACCTACAAGCGCACCTAAAATATCGAGCGATCGCTTAGCTTTAGAACGAACCGATGGGTGCGTTTCGGGCAGGTTTTCTAGCGAGTTTTGCGGTGAGTTATTTAGAGCAGAAGGAGGCGCTAGCTCAATCGAAAATACCTTGTCTAGCTCAGTAAGCGAGAGTGCCATCATCACCTGAGGCGGCACATTAATCAGGCGGAGCTGAGCAGATTTGGACTTGCAGAGCTTGTGACAAATCACGAGTGCGCCGATGCCGCTGCTATCTATAAATTGGGTATCTGCAAAGTCTAGGACAACTTCTTTCAATCCCGGATTTTGCTTAAAGGCATCTTGGCAGCTGCGCTTGAAGGCGACTGCTTCGAGGACGGTGAAGGCCTTACTCAGATGAATCGTACCCATTGATTCCAGGATTGCGGCCTTAAAGCTGGCTTTAGTGCGCGCTGTTTTCACGCTATTAGGGCTAGTCATAGCAAAATTATGGTTAATCAATTACAGCGGCCTAGCCCAACTTAGCTTTCCCAAAGTGTCTAAACCCCTCACCTGCCCCCTTACTAAGTAAGAAAGTGGCTGTGAGAACGTAGGTGTACGAACGTGGGTGAGCAATGGAAAACCACAGGGATTGAAAGATGCGATGCTCTCTAATGAGTCGCCTCACGTTACTTCCACACGCTACTGACGTAGGAGTAACCCTGCGGTCGCCATATCTTTACTAACTCAGCGGCCTCTGGCTGTGCCGCTAAAAACAACTAGCTATATACACTTAGTTGATATTACTGACTGAGCAATGCAATAAAGACCTTGGCTTAGGCTGTAGATGCGGAATGCAATTAGCCTTTCACGCTAAATGACACTAGCCCGGAAAATGAAATTAATAAACACCTTACAGGCTTGCTTTTCAGAAGCTTCGGCTAAATAAACCGGTTTGACTTTTTTCGGGCTAACTCATTGACAAATCGCATTCCCTCCTAAATTCAAGAGCAAATACTAGCATCGATACATCCGTATTTTTCATGAGGCTATTGGTAATTTATCGCACGCTTCGGATAAGGCTTGATTTCAGGCCTTTTAACCTCGATATGCGACGTCAACCGTATAAATAGTTATTCTCATATGAAAAATTAGCTGTATGGATTTAGGTACAGTGGTCAAAATATCAACATATGGTGATGTTTGTCCAAAAGATTGGGTCGTATGCGCTACACATGTAAAGGCCTTCTTTTTTGAAGATAATTTTGATAGGCATCGAAACGATGACGCAAAACCAGCAATCTTTTTTGCTTTCTGACTCGGCCATGCAAGCGGCTAGCTACTCTACCTACGAAAACTTTCAAACTAAGCTGACTGTGAGCTTAGGTGAGCTAAAGGCTTGGAAAGCACGGATTATTCGGTTTCAGTCTGAGCTAGCGCCTACAGCACAACAAGGCAGTTTATTCGGGCTAGCCCTAGAAACTCCGGAGACTATCAATGCCACAGAAAATACGGTAGAGACTATCGAGCCATTTGCGCTACGCCGTCAAAATACGGAATTTTGGCGCTGGCGGTTTGAAGATGTCGGCGTCGCTGCGATGTATTTTGTCATTGACTACGCAGCAACGAAAGATGCCCCCCTGCTGCTGTACGTAGGTGAAACCATCAAATCCAACCAGCGGTGGAAAGGAGAACACGACTGTAAGCGCTATCTGCTCAACTATCGCCAGGCACATTATGACAATGGGCTCAAAAGTGAGCTAGGCATTGCCTTTTGGCCAGAAGCTCCTACAGAGCGAAAGGCCAGGCAGCAAATTGAGTCTGGGCTGATTACACGGTGGCGATCGCCTTTTAATAAGGAGAACTGGCGCTTTTGGAATACACCTTTTGTGGATGGAAAAAGTAGCTGAGCGCTTTACCATTAAAAAGCTAGGCATAGAAAAGCCAGGCATTAAAAAGTCAGGCACAAAAAAGCCAGGCATAGAAAAGCGGAAAGAGAGTTTCGCGAAAGCCACCCGATCGAGCAAAATCAGCAGGGGGTTAAATACTTTGATTTTAGGGTCCAGTTCTCGTAAAAGGTCTGTTGCATACCTGGTTATTCTCGGATTGCTCGCCTATGTCAGATTTGTCTTCCTAGGTGCTGACTTCCCCATAGATTTGGGTGGGTATGGTATGGCCTACACCGACGAAGGGTGGTGGTCGCGTAATGCGGTGGCTTGGGTAAGAGAGGGCAGTTGGTATATCGACGATGGCTACAACACCATCACTAATTTGTCAGTGCTGCCTATTATTCAGATTGTTTGGTTTAAGCTGTTTGGCGTCGGATTAGTTTCTGCCAGGGCTATATCGGTCGTGTGCTCTCTGTTGGTGAGTGGGGGGGTGTATCTGCTGGCTCGACGTGAGCTGTCGGTGAGCTTCGCGTGGATAGCGCCTTTTATAGTACTTACAGATTACTCTGTTTTTGTTTACAGTCGCTTAGCACTGTTGGAAATGCCAATGCTGGTGTTTTTGCTGGCTAGCCTATGGTTGGCAACCGCGATACAGAAAGGGGTAGCGTTCAATGCCATCTATTGTGTCGTGCTTTCCGGGCTGTGCTTCACGCTGGCTATTTTGACCAAAACAACAGCGCTGTTTGCTCTGCCGGTAATAGCGATCGCACTTTTTTTTCAGATGAGCTCATCTGGCGAGCAGTCATCACAGGAGACAGCAATTCGCCAAAATGTTGTAGCGCTCAACCCGGCGGCTTTTCGGCTTCGTCTGCTGCTAATTTGGCTGCTGGCGGTCGGTGTTTCTTTGGGTATTTGCTACCTCATTTTGAATCAAGCAGGCGATGTGGCAAGTCAGACGTATTTCTCTAATCACAATGTTGCGGCCAAGGTTCCTCAAGGGCTCTTTAATTTCATCAAGGGGCCGGCTAGAGTCATTAAACGTAGTTTTACGCTGTATCCACTGCTATTTCCTGGACTGCTAGGAGCGATCGCACTCCTAGCTAAAGCTGGGAAAACAAAATCTAGCCCACTGTTCAGAATAGTTGTTCTTTGGACAGGAGCGGCGCTATGTGCATTTTCTCTGAGTGATTTTGCTGCACCTAGGTATTTTCTTGTTTTAACTGTTCCAATAGCGCTCGCTATTCCGCTTTGGTTAGAAAGTGTTTGGCACCGTTCTAAATCTGAGAAAGTATCGCTACACAGATCGCTACACAGATCGCTACGCAGACCGCTATTAGGTACGCTAGTGGCTTTAGCTTTTTCAGCCTCTACAGCGCTCAGTCTTTTCAACGTTGGCAGCTACTTGTGGCGGCCACAATTCACACTGATAGAAACTGCCAACACCATTAACAAATACGTAGCCTCAGAAGAGTCACGATCTAATACATTGCTTGGGCACTTTGCAGATACAATTGCCCTTGCCACTGACGACATCAAAGCTGTCAACGACCGCATGGGATTTCAACCCCTCGATGACAGGCTAAAAACTTTTGACCCTGGCTACTATGTTTCCATTGGGCCAATCGGTTCTTTGGGTAAAAAAATCGACCTGGAGATTCAAACAACGCTTGAAAATAATTACCAGTTAGTTTTACTTAATAAGTTTGAGCTTTTTCAGAAACAAGACTTTGGTCAGCCCGTCTTTTTTTATAGGTTAGATCCGCTCTAATGAACTGTTACCGATTGCTCGCTCCCAGAAAAAACCAGCAGTGGTAGCCACTTGAGAAAGGAAAAACAGACTGGATACTTTTAGGGGCGATCGCACCCCTGCTTCTTTTATAGGGTAGCTCAGCAAGTCTGTATAAAACTTTATGGGCTCTACCTTGATAGCCTGCTCGGTTCGCTTGGCTCTCGCCTGATGAAAGCAGTAAGCCCCGCGTCCATAGCCAAAATGTTGACGCCAAAAAGATTTGAATGACAGCGCGTGAGCGTGCTGAATAGTAGCCGTAGGAAAATATTTCATTGGGTATCCGGCCTGTTGCCAACAGTCGCACAAGTTTCTATCTTCAGCAGCAGCAAGGGGAAAAGAGATATCGAAACCGCCAATCTCTAGAAAGTGCGATCTGGCCATAGCAATGTTGTTGGAGGCAAAAAAGATACCTTGTGTGGCTGAGCCATAGTAGCTGTAAAGGTAGTCAATTAAGGCCTGTGAGGCCGACGAGTAAAGATTTTGCGGTAGCGCGTTGATGGTGTATCCCCCCACCATCGCATCGGGATCTGCCTGAAACGACAGGGCAAACTGTCTTAGCCATCCAACATCGGGTATACAGTCATCATCGGTAAAGGCAATATAGTCTCCTGTAGCGTTCTGTACACCGGTATTTCGAGCTGCGGCTGGGCCAGCATTTTTCTGCACAATCAGCGTCACATCCATCCGGTCTTGGTAGGCAGCTACGATTTTGTGGAGAGATTGCTGACTGCCATCATCAACAACAACAACTTGGTAATTAGCTTTTGGATAGTCTTGTTCTGCCAGAGCAGCTAGACAGGACTCTAGCTGTTTGGGTCGGTTGTATGTGGGAATAACAACAGAGAA
>JBHJIY010000157.1:0-31494 GCA_050042985.1 Phormidesmis sp.
CGTTCGTCTCTTTACTCAGCCTCTTCTGGCTATCCTATTGCTTACCGAAGATAGACATGCTATCCTCGAAGCAATTTACATTTCATTAACGAGGGTCTCGTTAATTCTCTTCAATCTATTCAACTTTCTAGGTGCTACTTGTCGCGTCAGGGGCAGCCGGTGAACCCGCTGTGCCCTTCAGCGCTTAATCACTATAGCGACACTTGGCAGATAGTGTCAACGAATTTCTGAATTATTTTCAAAAAACGCCAGAAGCCTCTATGTGAGTGACTTCTGGCGTTTTTTTATTTTTCGAATTTCGATGTAGGAGCTATTTTCTTTCAAAATTGATATCGAAAAGTTGCCTCTGCCTAGGCAAGGAAGCAGGCTGTACCGTATAAATAGCAACGTGTTCAGTCAATATAGCTTTAGGCTAAAAGAAGTTTCAGATTTAAATACTGTGGGTTCGATAGAAAGCATATGTTGCCAAGTTGGATAGTTTTAGATGATTTGCTAAAGGGCTGGTTGCGCGAAGATATCGGGCGTGGGGACCAAACAACGCTGGGGTTAGGCGGGGTAGCAACGGAGCCGGGGCATGCTCACTGGGTTGCAAAAGAGGATGGCGTAGTAGCAGGGCTTCCTCTTGCGGAGCGCACTTTTCGTCTGCTGGAGCAGGCAGTTGTGTTTCGTTCTCGGGTAAAGGAGGGCGCGAAGGTTGAGAAAGGAGATGTGATTGCTGAGATTGACGGTCAGCTCGGAACTTTGCTGACTGGGGAACGGGTGGCTTTGAATCTGACCATGAGTCTGAGTGGGATTGCGACGATGACGAGACACTTTGCTGATGTCATTGAAGATTTACCAACTCGGCTAGTGGATACGAGGAAGACGACACCTGGGCTCAGAATTTTGGAGAAGTATGCGGCTTTTGTGGGGGGAGCGCAAAATCATCGAATGGGGTTGGATGATGGGGTGATGATTAAGGACAATCACATTGCAGCAGCTGGAGGGATTGAACAGGCAATTACCGCTATAAGGAGTCGCATTCCATATCCTGTGACGATTGAGGTGGAGACAGAATCGCTGGAGCAGATTAAAGAAGCTATTCAGCACGGGGCCGATATCATCATGCTAGACAATATGCTGCCGGAGAAGATGCGTATGGCCGTTGATATAATTCGAGCGGCAAATCAACGGATCAAAATTGAGGCATCTGGAAATATACATATAGAGACGATCAGAGCTGTCGCAGAGACGGGGGTTGACTATATTTCTAGCAGTGCACCAATTACACGATCGCCCTGGATGGATTTGAGTATGCGAATTCGGCAGTAACCTCTTTGGCAAAGTGAGGATGAGGTTAATTTACGAAACGGGGCCGACTAAATAGTGGATCGATTGAACTAGGCTTATTACTCGTTGTTTTTGTAATGGGAGCGCAGGAACGAGCAGATGAGCGAGCAACCTATATATCCATCCAACTCTCAAGCCAGCATCGTTCGCTTAAACATGCTGGATACCGACTATGCAAAGATGGTCGCTGGCGAGCCTATTGACCCAACGCGTAGGAATCGATTGGAAGCAGCAGATGCTTACACGCTAAACCGTTTGGAGAAACAAATTAGCCGCTATCGGTACGGACAGCTAGACCAGTCTGGGAAGGACGATATTTTGTGTGATGTTGGATTGACGGCGGAGCTACTAAATCAATCTGACATGGAGGATATCCATCAGCGTGTTCGCGAGACGGGACGGTTTTACCTAACAGCAGGAGAAAGGTCGCAAATCATTAATTGGCTAAAAGATGAACTGGCAGTTGATTTGATGAAACCGGTGGATTAAATCGGCAAGCATAGACTGTTACGGCTACAGGTCTATTTCTAGTCTGTGTCCGTAACGGCTTATGGGGTCTTGAACTGGTGTTTGGTTGTGTACTATCTGTCGGCAATTTCTTCTATGGCAATCTGAATAAAAGTATCTGCCACTTCATAATCAGTATCGTGCGCGGCAAATACTACAACTAGGCTTTGAGTGGTTTGGCCGTAGGGATTGGGATAACAAAGAATTCGGAATGAGCCGTCACCAAAGTAACCGGTGCGATCGATCTGTCCCTGTTCTACCTGAACGTCGAGAGTGCTAACAAAGGCATCGGTTCGCGAGAGGCAGCCGTCAATATTAGCGTTGACAATGCCGTCGCCACTTGCAATTTCAGGAGAGGCGATCGCAGATGCTGTGGATAGAAAAGCGGTGCTCCCGAGCGCAAAAGCAGCAGATAGGAACTTGACGGATTTCATAGGAACACAAAAATTGATTTGTACAGCCTAGTATGAGGCGATCGCAATCAGACGAAAAGCTAGTCCGGTTTGTAAAGGGGCATACATAGCACTCGAAGGCTGTCTGCACTTATAGCTCAACCTTTACAGTATCCGGACCTAGAAGGATGACGCGAGTACAAAAGTTGCTGTAGTGATAGTGCAGTCTGGATTTTGCGCTGCACTGTTTTTGTGATGGCGCAGCACTCTTTGTAAAGCAGATGGCTCCTGCCGAACAGCTTGACCAGCCGCATGAGAGATGGATTTTATACTATGCCCGCTTTGGCATCGTTCCGCTGTAAGTAGACATCTTATGCCGCTAGAGACATGCTGATACGACTCAAGAAAGATTGCAGTCTAGCGCTCTGAGGATTGGCCAATACCTCACGAGGATCACCCTCTTCTTCTACCTGACCTTTGTTGAGAAAAACCACTCGGCTTGCGACTTCTCTAGCAAACTGCATTTCATGGGTGACAACAACCATGGTCATGCCTTCTTGGGCAAGCTGCTGCATTACCTGGAGCACCTCGCCTACAAGCTCAGGGTCTAGCGCACTGGTGGGTTCATCAAAAAGTAAGACTTCTGGCTTCATGCAGAGGGCACGGGCGATCGCAACTCGCTGCTTTTGACCGCCCGAAAGCTGATCAGGATAGCTATCTGCTTTTGCAATAAGACCTACTTTATTGAGATAAAACCTTGCTGTTTCTGCACTGTCAGTCTCGGATAATCCCTGAACTTTTTGCGGTGCGAGGCAGAGATTTTCGAGCACAGACAGGTGCGGGAATAGGTTGAACTGCTGAAATACCATCCCGACTTGGGCCCGCAGCTCTAAAAGACGACGGCGGCTGATGTTTGGCTTAGATAAGTCAATGTCGTTAACGATGAGTCGCCCGTCGGTGATAGTTTCCAAGCGGTTGAAACAGCGTAGAAGCGTGCTTTTACCACAGCCAGAGGAGCCGATGATAGAGACGACTTCCCCTCGGTTGATTTGGCAATCTATGCCGCGCAGCACTTCTAGATCGCCAAATTTCTTTTGCAGGTTTGCACTAACAATTGCAGGCGTCGGTTCTGGCATGAGTGGGTGCTTCCATCATTTAGGTGGCCTAGACGGCCTTAGAAAAAGACTATCACTCTCTCCTAACGAGAAAGTATGCATAGACACCAGAAAGGCGCGTAATGACTCATCTATCCGTAGACGTACAGGGCAGCATCCTTAAAAACTTCTGTAAGACTGATATTGAAAACCATGCAAACGCTTGAATGTCGCTGTTTGTTGTTCATTCGGAGAGAAGTGCACGGCTTATGTTGTCTTAGGTAACATTCGCAACTTTTCTCGCACGCGCACACGGGATAATGAGTTATTAATTTTTTGGAGTGAAGCAACTGGCGATGAAATTAACACGCTCTGCTTTTTTAAGAAATGCAGCTTTGGGACTGTTATCGGCTGGAGTCCTCATAGCCTGCGGTGGCGGAGGTACTGACGAAAATGTATGGACGGTAGGCTCTGAAGCGGGCTTTCCACCATTTGAGTCGATAGGTGAGGATGGTGAGCTGGTTGGCTTCGATATTGATTTGTTCAACGCAATTGGAGAGAAGACGGGCAAGACGATTGAATTTGAGAATTTGCCTTTTGATAGCCTGATTCCGGCATTGCAGGGCGGCACAATTGATGCGGCTATCAGCGGCATGACCATTACAGAAGAACGGGCACAGACGGTTGATTTTTCTGTTCCGTATTTCAATGCAGGGCTGGCGATCGCAGTCAACGAAGAAACCACAGATATTCAAAACTTAGATGACTTAGAAGGTAAAAGAATCGCTGTACAAATTGGCACCACAGGTGCAGCGACTGCTGAAAGCGTGGCGGATGCCGAAGTCACTACTTTTGAGAATGCGCCGTTGGCCCTGCAGGAGCTGTCGAACGGTAATGCAGACGCAGTTATTAACGATGCGCCAGCGACATTGGATGCGATCGCAACTGGCAATATCCCTGGGATTACAGTCGTGGGCGAACTACTGACTGAGGAATCCTATGGGATTGCGCTGCCCAAAGGATCTGAGAATGCAGAGGCGATTAATGCTGCGATCGCAGAGATAAAGGCCGATGGCACCTACGCAGAACTCTACAGAAAATGGTTTGACGCTGAGCCTCCCGTAGAATAAACCGAAAAAGCCCCAACGCATTCGAGTGTGTTGGGGCTTTTTCGCATATGGAGACTTCTCGCTTCTACATCGCTCATCTCTTTCAAATCAAACCGTTTGGAGTTTTACTGGTGGATAAGTCACTTGGCTTTATTATCGACGCGCTGCCCCTTTTGCTTGCTGGCGCACTAGTCACCCTCAGGCTGACAGCAGCAGCGACTTTTTTCGGATCGATTTTGGGCATTGCACTGGGTATTGCCAGACTGTCGAAAGTTAAAGTCATACGTTTGCTCTCTAGAATCTACGTTGACTTTTTCAGAGGCACACCGCTGCTAGTTCAGCTGCTGATTATTTACTTTGGCATTCCACCGCTGCTGCAATCTTTTGGCATTAACTTTGGATTGGACCGAGGCGTGGCTGCTATTTTGGGGCTTAGCCTCAACGCCGCAGCGTACCTGGCAGAGATTGTGCGCGCAGGCATTCAGTCTATTGAAACTGGGCAAAAAGAAGCAGCTGAATCTCTTGGCTTGGGCTCTGGAGAAACGATGCGCTACGTCGTGTTTCCCCAAGCCATACGGAGAATGATTCCGCCCCTAGGCAACGAATTCATCATTCTGCTGAAAGATACTAGCCTAGTAGCGTTTATCGGCTATCAGGAGCTGCTAAAACAAGGGCAACTGATTGTAGCGAAAAACTTTCGTGCCTTTGAAATTTATATTACGGTTGCGGTGATTTACTTACTGCTAACGATTCTGGCCTCGCAGGTATTTTCTTGGCTAGAGCGGCGAATGAATCCGACAACGTAGCGCTCGAACCTCAACAGATACACAAAACATA
Source organism: Phormidesmis sp. (assembly GCA_050042985.1). Lineage (GTDB taxonomy): Bacteria > Cyanobacteriota > Cyanobacteriia > Phormidesmidales > Phormidesmidaceae > Phormidesmis. The sequence continues at coordinate 5,269 of JBHJIY010000157.1, forward strand.
CGATGGTTCAGAGCTTTCCTAAAATCAAAATCATCGCGGTAGGGAAAGTAAAAAAGTCCTGGTTGCGAGAAGGCGTCGAGCTGTATGCGAAGCGACTGCCCGAAGTAGAAATTGTTGAAATTAAAGACAGCGGCAAAGAGAAAGAAGCCGACAAGCTGCTGAGTATGGTCAGCGCGCAGGACCGGCTGGTGATTATGGCGGAGTATGGCAAAGAAAGAGACTCTGAAGCGTTCGCACAGTGGCTAGGGAAGGAGGCTTTTGGGACGCTGGTGATGTTTATTGGAGGGCCGGAAGGGGTGTGCGATCGCCTCAAAAAGCATCCAATGATTAGCCTCTCAGCCATGACCTTTCCCCACGAAATGGCCAGACTCATGCTGATAGAACAGCTATATCGAGCTAAAACCATTTTGCAAAATGGCAGCTACCACAAGTAACCCTTCGCGCTTTCTTTCTCTGCGTCTGCACTACTGCAAAAGTTCTTGAAGCGTTGCCCCCTCTTCCCTGTGTTGAATAGTTCCTCCACCAGGATTCTCGAATTCTCTTCTTTCAATTTCTCGGCTGCGCAACCCTGATTGAATAGCCGCAACATCTTCCCGCAGCATCACAGTTACCGCGCCTGTTTCCACCACGCCGTCCGTATTTGGAATCACTTCAATCAGGTAGGCATACAGATCTCCTTCCAAAAGCTGGGCGCGGTGAGCCCTCTCTGTACCTCTATCTTCTGGGCGACCGGGCGAATACACAATGACAGCTTGCGCCCGTCGATAGTCGGCGTATACTTCAGCGCCGTAAATAGTTCTTAGCGAGTCTTCTAACCGAGGAACGCTGACGCCTCGCACATTGTCGACTAGGGTGAATTTTTCTGAACGAATAGTCACCGTTTCACCGGAGTGACGGCGCACTAGGAGGCTTTCACCGCTACCCCCCGCAGGGCCAAACACTGACCCGTGAAAGGTGTAACGGCTAGAAGGCGTATTGCTCCGCCGAATAGAAATACGTTCAGAAGGGCGGGCACGTAATGAAGGGTGTGCCTGCATCCAGGCTTCCGCTTCGCTGACGGTTTGGCCAGGTAGTGCGATCGCGCGTTCTGGAATCATCGCACTCATACCCAGCCAAACACCTGTGATAGTTAGCCCGGCTACGAGGCTTGTTTTCATGCATGTTCTCAATCGAGCAGTGATGTTACGCCGTAGGGCAGGTCTCAAATCACTTTTTTCACACTCGACAGACACACGCTTGTTCATTGCTTTTCTTATTTGTAGGGGTTATAGGGAGCCAAATCCCTTCTTTTTTTTGTTCTTTTTCTTTTTTTTGCCGCCACCAGCACCGCGCCAGCCAGGCATTGCTCGACCACCCATTGGGTTACCACCCATCGGGTTACCGCCACCCATGCCGCCCATTCCACCCATGCCGGGGAAGCCACCATCGAAGCCGGGCAAGCCCATTTTGCCCTGACCCATTTGCTGCATTAGTCCGCGCATCCGCTGAAAATCGGTCACCAGCTTACTGATGTCTTTTTCACCGTAGCCCGCACCCTTAGCAACTCGCCGCCTGCGACTGGGTGAACCTGCAAGCACTTCAGGATTTTTTCGCTCTTCCATGGTCATGGAGCTGATCATGGCTTCGCAGCGCTTGAGCTGCTGCTCACCCTGCTGAAGCTGGTCAGAGGAGAGCTTATTGCCCATGCCTGGGATCATTTTCATGATGCCCGCGAGCGAGCCCATGTTCTTCATCAAGCGCGTTTGCTTCAGAAAATCGTTGAAGTCAAACTCAGCGGAGAGGATTTTCTCTTGGAGTTTTTCAGCATCTGCGATGTCGACTTCTTCCTGCGCTTTTTCTACCAGGGTGAGGACGTCGCCCATCCCCAATATGCGAGAAGCCATCCGGTCAGGATAGAAAGGTTGAAGCGCTTCTACTTTTTCGCCGACACCGATGAATTTAATCGGCTGACCGGAGATGCGTCGTACAGAGAGGGCTGCGCCACCCCGCGAGTCGCCGTCCATTTTGGTGAGGATAGCACCCGTAATACCAATCTCTTCGTGGAAGGTGCGGGTGAGCGTAGCGGCCTCTTGGCCTGTCATCGCATCGACGACCAGTAGCACTTCGTCTGGATTGGCGACTTCCTTGACCTGTGCTAGTTCGGCCATCATTTCGGTATCGATTTGCAGTCGGCCAGCCGTATCGATAATTACTGTGTCGATGCCGTCTTCTTTTGCTTTTGCTAAACCCTGGCGAGCAATCTCTACTGGGTTAGCATCCGCACCGATTTCAAATACCGGTACGTTGATTTGCTTACCGAGGGTAAGCAGCTGATCGATCGCGGCTGGGCGGTATACGTCTGTAGCGACCAGTAGCGCGGAACGCTCTTGCTTACGCAAATGAAGGGCAAGCTTGGCTGTTGCAGTCGTTTTACCGGTACCTTGCAAGCCAGCCATTAGGACAACGGTAGGTTTGCTATCGCTGTCAGCGAGGGGAACGTTGGTTTCCCCCATCGTTTCTACCAGCTCGTCGTAGACGATTTTGATAAATTGCTGGTCGGGGCGGACGCCCGAGACGACATCTGCACCTTGCGCTTTTTCTTTGACGTCGGCGACGAAGCCTTTGACAACGTCGAGGTTGGCGTCGGCTTCTAGCAAGGCTCGGCGCACTTCTCGTAGCGCTTCGGTAATGTTTGCCTCCGAGATTTTGTCCTGGCCGCGAAGTTTTTTCCAGGCGGATTCAAATTGTTCTGAGAGGGCTTCAAACATAGGACGCTGAGCGAGTGATGAGCTAAGTAAACCGACTATCCCATTCTAAAGGGTTCGGTTCAAATTGCTGACTATCTACTACGTAGAGCCTATCTATAGACAATGGTTCGGTAGGAGAATCTGATAAGCTGACCGTTGAAATTGACGGATGGAGCCATCAACACCTGTCGAAACCAAAAGCACCAAACAATCGAACGCTGACACTGAGTGCACAAGAAACTGAGCGCTATGCGGCTGAACTATTAACTTTGCAAGAGCCATCGTCTGTAGATGCCGTTTTGAACCAGACGATTCATCACAATGTGTTTGATGTTTTGCCTTTGCTGCCTGATGCTTTTGTCGATTTGCTGATCGTCGACCCACCCTATAACCGTCAGAAAGACTTCAATGGCTCAAAGTTCAAATTGCGATCGCCAAACGATTACCTAGATTGGCTAAAAAGTTGGGTAGCACAACTACCGCGTTTGCTAAAACCAAATGCATCTATATATATGTGCTGCGATTGGCAGTCATCAAATGCGATTTATCAGGTGTTTTCTGAGTATTTTCAGGTACGCAATCGAATTACCTGGGAGCGGGAAAAGGGGCGCGGGGCTAAGCGCAATTGGAAAAACGCTTCGGAAGATATTTGGTTTGGCACGGTGGGGGATGACTACACCTTTAATGTGGATGCGGTGAAACTACAGCGGCGGGTGCGGGCTCCATATCGCGACGCAGGTGGTAACCCCAAAGACTGGCAGCAAACCGAGCAAGGAAACTTCCGCACCACCCACCCATCAAACCTATGGACAGACATTTCTGTTCCCTTCTGGTCTATGCCAGAAAATACAGATCACCCCACGCAAAAACCCGAGAAGCTGATTGCCAAAATGATCCTGGCGAGTTCTGATCCCGACGATATAGTGTTTGATCCGTTTTTGGGTTCGGGGACAACGTCGGTGGTGGCGAAGAAGCTAGGACGCCGTTATGTAGGCATCGAGCAGGAAGAGCTGTACTGCTGCTTGGCACAAAAGAGATTGGATTTGGTAAAGCAGGATACTTCGATTCAAGGGTATACGGATGGTTATTTTTGGGAGCGGAATGTAGCGGCAAGCAATCGCAAAGCGTCTCTATAAGAAAATCGCAAAGCGTCTCTATAAGAAAATCGACAGGCGTTTACTGTATAATTCAAACGTACTAAATACAGTATTCTACTGAGCACGCGTGTTGCTGTAAGAACAATGATTGAGCAAGCGATAATTCAAACAGTTGAGTTGAAAGCAGCTGAGCTGAAGTTTTTGATGAAGCTGTGGGGCTGTAAGGATTATCGAGGTGACATCTCTCTTTTGAGTCCTACCGCTAAAACACCGGCTGCGAAACGCGATTCTCCTGCGGAGAGGCGTTGCCATCGCATCTGCAAAACCTTAACCGACAAAGGCCTTGTAGAATACGACACTCAAATATTCCGATTTGCGCTCACGCCTCCTGGCAGAATGCTGCTCTCACTGCAAACAACCAGTTTGCCGGTTACCCCAGATGAACTCAATCTGCTGAGAGGTTGCAAGGGATCAATGACGTTGGAAAAGTTAGGTAATCGTGTTCCGCCGGGTTCTGGTCAGCAGCTTGTGCGTGGCTTAGTCAGTCGCAAATTGCTGAAGATTACTAAGTACGCGATTACAGAAGTACGGCTCACGAAGAAAGGGCAGCACCTTCTGCGCAAAGAGCTTTAACTATGTGCGCTTCGTGAAGTTAGTTAACACTACAACGACTCTGTTGGTAAGGAATGTTGCAGAGATCGCATGAATCTTGTGAAATTCCCGACTTATCGAATCCAGTTATTACAATTTCTGTAAACTGGCCCACTAAAAGTGAGTACAAATAGCCAATTCGTGGATAATGTGTATCAACGAGTTCCTGATCGTTACTGATAGCACTTAGCCCTCTCTGAGCGGTGCTTACGCGCTGAGCCATAAAAATAAATTGTGTTGCTTTTTGCACAGCACCTTTTTTATGGCCCAAATATTCAACCCTCCGCTACGAGCCCAACTGTCACATCTATTTCTATAAAGTTGTAGTGAGGCAGTAGCCTGAATGTGAAGGTAGGAAATATCGAATGGAACGTTTCCTATTTCTACACGCTTACTTCCTATAAGTGGCTAGCGGAATATATCTAAAGCGGGCTGTAGCTCCTTCTTGAGGAGCACATGGTTTGGCTACTGATTTATTTTTAATGGAATAGCAAGGTGATCGCTACGCACAGACTTCTCATAAGAGCAGTCTGGCGTGGAGGTATCTGTAGCGAACAGCGTGTTGTCAGTCTTTGAATGCAACGTAAGTGATTCGACAATTTAATAAGAAAAAGGTGGAGAAGGGGAAATGAAAAATGCAAAGCTCAAGCGATTGAAGCAGCTAGGGTTAGCCGTCATGGGAGCCTACGTAATGACGGGTTGCCCGAATACCCAAGCAAATATTGGGTCGAATAATAGCTTACTCGTCAATAATAGTGACGCAGCTGAAACGACGGTTGCTCAGGCTGCCGTTGCGCAAGAGACAGTTGTCGTAAGCGACTCTACAGAAAGTACCATAGTTGATTTTGAAGTGTGCGCCGCTGCTGACTGGCAAAGACCTAGTGATGCGGAGCAGGCCAAGCAGCTAGGTGACGATGCGCGCTATGAAGCGGCACTGGTAGACGGACCGCTCAAACGTGCGTCTGATCAGTTCTGGAATCATGACGTGGTGAGCTTCACGACCTATGGGCTGAGCGCTCGCATGGAACCTGTGAATTTGTCTGGTGTGTGGACGGTCGCTGATGAGCTGTGGAATTGCTACGAGCCAGAAGCAACAGTCGCAATCAATAATGGCAGCCTGGCTGAAGCTTGGCTGCTCAATCAAGAGATGACTAGCATCGCTTGGGAAGGGGATCGCTACGTAATGACAGTCGCACCCGCGCCAACTGGCATGCAGGTCGTGCAGTTCAACCGGGTTGATGAGCTAGCAACGCTCCCTCTAGAAGTCGTGAATGAATCTGGCAATGCCGTGAACGTTGTTTCTGGTGATTGGCAGTAAGCTGTTCACTGACAGTGTAAGATTCAGTACAAACTAAAAGCCGCAGGAGATTCTTGTTCTCCTGCGGCTTTGTTTTTAGCTTTTGCTTTATGATCCCATTTTCTTTTTGAGTTCATCTAGCTCTTCTTCTGCTTCCCATCGTCGGAAGCTGTCATCTAGAGGGTCGTAACCTTTGCCAGCGCTATAGGTGGTTTGATTCCAACCCGCTGTGCCCCAGTCAGTAGATGGTTTGGTCTGAGCCGCTGCCGCTTGAGCGATCTTCACTTTGACTTCTTCTCGTTTAGCCTTCACCCGCTGACGCAGTTCTTTGGTTTGTTCTACTCTTTCTTTTACGCTTTTCATTTGGCCCCACAGATGGTTGCCTTGGCGTAGCAGTGCGGCTTCTCGTTCTTGCGCGGGACCGACGAGATCCTGGCGGTTCGCGGCCTTGGCTTTTTCTATTCGGCCATGCCACTGCTGGATGTCTTTGGCTGTTTCAAGAATGCTGTTTTCTAATTGCTGTTCGCGTCGTTTGAGATCGCCGAGCAGCCGAATGGCGTCTTCCTCTTGGCCACGCAGCTGATCTTCGAGGGCGCGCAGCTCTAAGTGAGGGTTAGCACGCAAAAATTCGTCTAGTCGCGTTTCTAGAAAGCGACTGAGGTCGTCAAATAAGCTCATGGCAAAAGTAATTAGAACCTTTGACCAATATAGACTGATCGCACTTCGCCGTCGCGGCGGATAACCACATCTTGGCCGTTGACGCTGACCAGGCTCCAGTCGGAGGTGCCAATGCGATCGCCCACATAAGCTCTCTGCGAGTTACCATCCACATCAAACAATGCCGCCGAGCGACTGCCCAAATTCAACACGCCAACCAGCACCTGTTCCGAGGCTGGCGTAACATTTGTCAAGCCAGTAACAGCAGCATTTGTAGGAGCCACAGCTGTAGTAACAGCGGGATTGGGGGTGGGTAGCACGGGCAGTGTGGAATTGCCAGCTGGCACGATGGGAACAGAAGACGTTGCGGTTGCGGGCGCACCCGGTGGAAGGGCAGCAGCGGCGGCGACAGGTGCCGGGACGGGGACAGTAGGCCTTTGCGCTGTCCCAGGTGTTGCAACATTAGGAAGCGCTGCATTTGTGGGTGAAACCGCAACTTGAGCATTGGCTGGCTGGCTTTCGTAAACCGGGACAAACACGCGCTCAATAACATTTGGCGCAGCCTGCGAACCAGGAAGATTGGGCAGTACGCCTACAGCAGGTGCGGCGTTTACATTCGGGACTACGGTAGGTAAAGTCGGTGCGGCGGCGACAGGCACAACGGCGATCGTCTGGTTTGGCGGTGTCTGCGTGGCGCTGATAGTTTCTAGCGACTTCTGCAAGTAAACGAGAAAATCTTCTTCTGAATTCGACGGGAGTTCTGCGGCGGATGCTTCGGTATTGAGTGAGAGCATCCAGCCGCCATTGGGTGCTGTACTGCCCAGAGCCCAGAGGCCGACCGTACTAGCCACCGAGATCCCGGCTGCGCCCATGAGTAAAAAGGGCAAAGAAACGGGCTGCGCAGACGACTTCGGCTCAAAAATAGTTTGTGTTGGTCGGGGCGATGCCGTTTGAAAGGCGCTGTCGTTTAGCGGCTGCTGTCCGTAGAGATAATTCGTATCTACACTGGCGGGTGAGGTGTGCACATCGACTGTGGTCGTGCCAAATCCATTGGGGGTTTGAATCACGGCGCTGCGGAAATTGCCGGATTGCGCTGCACTCGCGCGGAAGGATGTCATAGGACGACCGCCGTTTCGGTAGCCAGTGGCATTATTAGCTTTGGCTGAACTAGCCTGCCGATGAGAATCGGGCTGACGATAAACAGAAGGGCTGACCACCTGACGAGAATTTGCGATCGCAGGTTGACTAGCTTCACCGGCTGCCATGCCGGCGGCTACAGTGGCCTGATAAATATCAGCAGCACTTTTTGGGACAAAGTTGGAAGGCAGCTGAACGGTTCTACTTCCTGGGTTAGCTGGCTTCTTCTGCTGATTGACGAAGGTCATACAAGCACTGAGGTCGCCATCCAAAATCCGATCCACGTCGCCAAACAGATCATCCATCAGGTTATCGCTGTAGGATTCACTCACCCGACTAGAGGGGCGAGAGGCCGCGTTAAACGAAGTATTTTGAGTGACAGGACGACTATTCGAGGTCATGGTTTCAGCGTGTAGGTAAAGCGGATCTATTAAAGGCGAAGGTCGTGTCGCGGTTGTGAACCTGTTAGCGCAGCGATGGGGAAAGGTTTGTCAACGTTGGGTGCGCAACGGAATGCCGTAGAAATCGAGCAGATTGTACCCCGGTACTGCTGACAATCGCTGTGACTGAGCACATACCGGCTGTTCACCAAAAAATTGAGTCAACATGAGCGTTGAGCCATTTAAACCTCAACTTTTATCGTTGATATCAAGTTCTAGTGATTTAGTTACAGGTTCATGTTGCCCTGCTGACCACCAAACATATCAAGTATGGATGTTTGCTGTTTAGTACATTTTTTGAGAGCACGGGTCGGTTATCTATAAAATCACTGAGAGATGACTAGGCGTGGCAGGCCAGATGATACTCTCCAGACTTGGTATTATCTAGCAGACTTCTGGGATAGTAATCATGACTGGCACAACGGGTGGTTTTGGCGCGGCGTTGAGTACGTTGACTTCAGTGCTGTCGGCAGATGCTAAATTTTGCGTCACTGAACAGTGGGCGCACGGCATCACGACAGATACGCGCTCAGTTGGAGCGGACAGTATTTTTGTTGCCCTAACAGGTGCAACGTTCGACGGGCACACTTTTGCGGCGGCAGCGGTAGAAAAAGGAGCGGTCGCAGCCAATGTTCGCAAAGGCGCAATCCCTGAAACAGAAAAGTTCCCTCGGCTAGAAGTAGATGACACACTAGTGGCCTACCAAACCCTAGGAAACTGGTGGCGGCGGCAGTGCGCGATCCCTGTAGTTGCCATCACTGGCTCAGTGGGAAAAACCACGACCAAAGAATTAGTAGCCGCTGCGCTTTCGACCTTTGGCAGCTCTAACTCGGTACTTAAGACGCAGGCCAACTACAACAATGAGATTGGTGTACCCAAAACACTGCTGGGTATGACAGAGAACCATGACTATGCGGTCGTTGAAATGGGAATGCGTGGGTTGGAAGAAATCGCGCTGCTCTCACAGATTGCGCAGCCGACAGTGGGCCTGATTACAAATGTGGGGACTGCTCATATTGGGCGGCTGGGATCGAGAGAGGCGATCGCACAAGCAAAATGCGAACTCCTCAGGGAGCTGCCAGCCAATAGCACTGCTGTCCTCAACTATGACAATCCGCTCCTCATATCGACAGCCGCCAAGGTCTGGTCTGGCGCACAGATTACTTACGGGCTAACTGGCGGCGATGTGCAAGGTGAATGGCAAGACAACCTCGTTGTAGTAGATGGGGTGAAGATACCGCTGCCGCTACCGGGTAAGCACAATGCGCTGAATTTGCTGGGTGCGATCGCTACCCTCCAAGCCCTGAACCTCGACTGGAAAAAGCTAGCCGACGGCTTCACCGTCTCTATGCCCGCAGGCCGATCCCAAATTCATCAGCTACCCGGAGACATCACCCTGCTCGACGAAACCTACAATGCCGGAGCCGAAGCCATGGAAGCCGCTTTGCAGCTATTGGCCGACCAGGTGGGCCAGCGGCGTATCGCCGTACTCGGCACAATGAAAGAACTTGGGGATCAGTCGGTGCCGCTGCATCGTCACATTGGTGAAACGGTAGCCAAGCTAGGGATAGACCAACTGCTGATATTGGCTGACCCCGCTGAAGCAAACGCGATGGCAGTAGGGGCTAACAATGTTACGACAGGACAGTTTGCGGGTCACGATGAATTGGCAGCACACTTAAAAGGAATTGTGATGGCAGGCGATCGCATCCTTTTCAAAGCCTCTCGCTCGGTAGAAATGGATAAGGTGGTTGACCAGTTACTTCAAAGTTTTGCAACCAATACAACGACAGATTCCTAGCCCTGTATCCTTATATATGTGATTGAGATCAATCTCGACAAAAGCGGTTCCTAAAGTATTTATCTTGTGGTTTTAGTTCTTTCCCCACAGCATCTTTCTGCGATGTCTGCCCATGCCGAACGGGTATATCCCGAAGAGTGCTGCGGACTCATGCTCGGCAACCTGCAGAAAGCACCGCAGCAAAAACAGCTAGTAGAGCTAGCCCCACTAAACAATGAATGGAGTCCTGAGAACCTGACTTCCCAGGGTGTGGAAGTTGGCACTGTAGCAGCTAATGCAGTAGGCACTAGCACCGTGGAAACGCATACCAAGCGTCGCCGATATTGGATAGATCCTAAGGATATGCTGAGGGTTCAGCGCGAGGCCCGCAACAAAGGACTTAGTATTATTGGGGTTTATCATTCGCATCCAGACCATGTGGCAGAGCCTTCGGAGTGCGATCGCGCCTTAGCCTGGCCCGAGTACGCCTATGTGATTGTGTCTGTTTGTGAGGGTAAAGCTGTCGATGTGCAGAACTGGGCGCTAGACTCAGAACATCAGTTTCAGCCAGAAGTGATGAAGCAGTGGTCTTCATCACTTCTGGCTGACTCCACAGTCTTACTCAGCTAGGCTACTGCCGTCAGCAGCCACCGATGGGCACTCGGTCATACCTTCGCCTATCGCAACCTCTGGTTTCCGCCCGCTGGATTTCCAAATGTTCATCTTTAAATGTTCATCGCTAAGGCCGCATCTCCATCCGGCCATTCATCATTTCAAACACCATGCTGAACCCCAACTTGGATGAAATCCAACTGACCAAAGAAGAGTACGAGCGCTACTCTCGCCACTTGATCCTCCCTGAGGTCGGGCTCGAAGGCCAAAAGAAACTCAAAGCCGCCAGCGTTTGCTGTGTAGGCACAGGCGGTCTGGGCTCACCCCTACTGCTATACCTTGCTGCCGCAGGTGTTGGCCGCATCGGCATCGTCGATTTTGACGTGGTCGACCATTCCAACTTGCAGCGCCAGGTCATTCATGGCACCTCCTGGGTGGGCAAACCCAAAATCGAATCGGCCAAAAACCGTATTCACGAAATCAACCCCTACTGCCAAGTCGACCTCCACGAAGTGCGCCTATCGTCAGACAATGCGCTGGAAATTTTTGAACCCTACGACATCATCGTCGACGGCACCGATAATTTCCCCACGCGCTACCTCGTCAACGACGCCTGCGTCCTTTTAGATAAGCCCAACGTCTACGGTTCTATTTACCGATTCGAGGGGCAGGCGACAGTATTCAACTACGAAGATGGCCCGAACTATCGCGATCTTTACCCAGAGCCACCACCACCAGGTTTGGTGCCTTCCTGCGCAGAAGGCGGCGTGCTAGGAATTCTCCCCGGAATGATTGGCGTAATTCAAGCAACGGAGACTATTAAAGTCATATTAGGTAAAGGCAATACGTTAAGTGGACGGCTACTTGTCTATAATTCTCTTGACATGAGTTTCAGAGAATTGAAACTGCGCAAGCCTGCTGAAGAGCATCGCGCGGTGATTGATAAACTCATCGACTACGAGCAGTTCTGTGGCATTCCACAGGCTGCGGAAGAAGAAGCAAAACAGGCTGCTAGCATGAATGAAATGTCTGTCAGTGAATTGAAAGCACTAATCGATAGTGGGAAGGACGATTTCTTCTTGCTAGATGTGCGCAATCCTAATGAGTACGAGATTGCTAAGATTCCAGGTTCTACGCTGATTCCGCTCGGTGAGATTGAAAATGGTGACGGAGTGCTGAAGCTAAAAGGCATGTTAAATGGTCACAAGCTGGTAGCACATTGCAAGATGGGTGGCCGCTCTGCCAAGGCACTCGCCATTCTTAAAGAAGCCGGGATCGATGGCACAAATGTGAAAGGCGGTATTCTCGCCTGGAGCAAGGAGATCGATCCGGCTGTGCCCGAGTATTAGACGCTAGAGCGCTCAATTTCTGTTTCTACAAAAGGAGGGCTTGCAGTTGCAGGCCCTCCTTTCATTTACATCTTTTCATTTATAGTTATCCAAGCAACCGGAACGGACAAAGTCATGAGCTTAAAAGATCGCATTTCCGACGAAATCAAAACTGCGATGAAAGCCAAAGATAAGCTACGGCTAGAAACCGTACGCGGCATCAAAAAAGTCATCATCGAAAAAGAAAGCACGATTCGCGCCGACGGTCGCGAAGAGCTTACCGAAGAAGAAGAACTCGCGATTGTAATGCAGCTGGCTAAGCAGCGCCGCGACTCTATCAAACAATTTACCGATGCGGGTCGTCAGGAACTGGCGGATAAGGAAGCAAAAGAGCTGACCATTTTAGAAGAGTATTTGCCAGCGCAGCTTTCAGATGCGGATATTGAGGCAGCTGTAGATGAGGCGATCGCACAAACCGGAGCCAGCAGTATGCGCGATATGGGCAAAGTCATGGGCCCTGTGATGGCAAAGCTAAAAGGCCAAGCCGACGGCAATAAAGTGCAATCCATCGTAAAAGCGAAACTGTCTTAATTGCGAAACTTAAGTCGAATAGACTCGCGTAAAGGCTTTCCACATTTGGTCAACAGAGGTGCTGAGTATATGGGTGCTGAGTATATTAACCAAACATGATGGGCATCTTAACAGCAGAAGAATAGCAGGGTATCTGTCGCTTCTTCGACTGTGTGTCTTTCATCTCGCTACTTACTCATGTCTAGGAAAGTTTCCCGTAGATCGTTTAACTTTGATCTACCACTTGTGCTAAACGCGGGGTATCGAGCACTCTCTCATAGCAGTGCAGCCACAGCAGATCCGCTGAGCATTCCCAGCACCGTAAGCCATCCAGTAGTACCCATCGCCTCGAATCGGGTCCGGAATCTCAATGACTTGCTGGAAGTGAAGCGGGCTGAACACGGGCTTCCTGCGGTAACCGCGCTCACCTTGAGCAGAGGCCAAATTGTTGCCAAGGGCGAAACCGGTATGAGAAAAGCTGGGACGTCTGTCATCGTACGACCAGCCGATCGCTGGCATATTGGCTCTTGCACCAAAGCGATGACCGCTACCCTGATTGGTGCACTCGTAGAACGCGGCGTTTTGGAATGGGATACAACAATCTACTCAGCCCTGCCTAGCCTGAGAGAGCAAATGCTCTCGGCCTATCAAAATGTGACCGTAGAAATGCTGCTGGGCCATCGCGCCGGATTACCGAGAGGCCACGAAGTTCCTGCCGCTTGGCGATATACCTGGAAACGAGAAGATTCTCCTGTCACCCACAGACGCAGCGTCTCGGCGATGATGCTGAAAAACGAGCCCGCATACACTCCAGGCAGAGGCTATGGCTATTCCAATATGGGCTACTGCATCGCTGGCCACATTGCAGAAGTCGTCACCGGGCAACCCTGGGAAATGCTCATACAAAATCTCGTATTCGAGCCGTTGGGCATAATCTCTGCTAGTCCGGGACCAACCTACGCCAGCGCTGATGTTGAAAGCCCTTGGGGGCACCAGCGAGACAACACGCCCATTGAACCTAGCGCGGAAACCGACTATCCAGCGGCGTTCAATCCGGGGGGTGGCAACTTGCACATTTCTATGACTGACTGGTCTCGATTTATTGCAGAGCATTTGAAAGGTGCACGGGGAGAGCATGGACAGGTTTTGCGCGCGGCTACTTACGAGCGGCTACATCGGGGAATGCCAACAGGTGACGGGGACAGCTACGCACTGGGTTGGGGTGTTAGCAAACGGTCTTGGGCGCGCGGCGATAACGGAGGGAGTGGGAAGTGCCTGAACCACAGCGGCACAATTTTGTCTTGGTATAGCCAGGTGTGGGTAGCACCGGAGCGAGATATCGCAGTAATGTGCGCGACGAACATTGGCGATAGAAATCGAGGTAGCGCGGTCAGCATCGGTGAAAAGATCAACGATGTGGTTTGGTCTGTCATTAGTGAAGAACTGAACGCGTAAGTCGTACCGAAGGGCGCATTCGGCAGGGTCAAAAGGAAGGTTGATGAAAGCGCAGAGCCAAATAAAAGAACAGATAAAAGATTGTTGGCTGGCGGTTAATTTGTCAGGGCTGGTGCCAGGAATGGGGCAGTGCTATGGCAACCTGTGGACAAAAGGGCTGATTATTTTTGTTGTGTTTGTGCTGTTGGTGAGCCGAGCACTCTGGGCTCTGCTGGCGGCAGAAGGCAATACGGTGCAAACATTTTGGCTGCTAGGTGCAGCGGCGCTTTTGTATTTTTTGAATGTATGGGATGCCTTTGCTACGGTGGGCCGGCCTCTGTATCCACTTGGCGATAAAAGGCAGGGAAAGGACGTTTGGTATGGCGTTTTTCTCTCGCAGATACTGCCTGGACTGGGTCATTTGTATCTGAAGCAAGCTGTGATTGGCGGTATGTTTTTGGCTGTGGGCGTAGCACTGGCGATGGGAGCGAGCCATCAACCGATTTTGCTGCCGATGGCTTGTACGGTGTGGTCGGTAGCGGGATATCACGCCTATAGAACAACACCCTTTGGCACGGCGCAGCTGCCGAGTCGCTCGAATGGCATGCTGATGATTGTGGTGCTGGGCAGCTTAATGTTGCGTTTGGCTGTGGGCAGTTCGCCTATGTGGATAGACCGAGCGGTGCTGCAGTGCATTGTGCCGAGTGAGTCGATGACGCCAACGCTTCAGGTGAGCGATCGCATCTTCGTCAGCAGAGATCGGCTATACCAACCCAAGCTCAGCGACATCGTCGTCTTCAAAGCCCCACCAATGGCCATCGAAATATTAGACGCCGATCCAGAAACGCTATTTGTGAAACGGATTGCAGGCCTCCCTGGTCAGCAAGTAGAAGTCTCTGAAGGCAAACTGTGGGTCGACAAAGTCCCGCTAGAAGAAGGTTATGTTGATGTCCCCGCGAGCTATCGATGGGGACCAGACTTAGTACCGCCAGGCAAGTACTTCGTACTTGGGGACAATCGCGATGGGAGCGCGGATTCTCACGTGTGGGGTTTCCTCGCGAGAGAATCCATCGTAGGCAAAGCATACAAAATTTACTGGCCCGCGCAGAGAGTGCGGTCTCTTAAAGATTGAAATGATCGATCTGAAGGCAAACAAAAGGCAAACAGAGCTATTTAGAGTCTCGTAATCTTCTACGGTGTAATCTTCGGCTACATTGCCGATACCAGCTATGCAGTGGGCTAAGCAAGCTTGCCACGTATAGCATCATTTCGCTAGCAGCCACTGTATCGGTCTTCAGCTGTTGCCGATAGCGAACCATTTGTCGCACAATTTTTCTTAGGTCGTTGAGCGCGTAGGGCAGTACCATCACAGGCCGCTGCCACGGATCTAAGCTAAGCATTCGCGTGTGATAACGACTAAGGCCAATACCCTTGAACAATTGCAACAGATACTCACGAGTGAGCCGATTCTCTGGAATATCGTGATACATCCACATTTCGGCGTTGTACCATACTGCCCAGCCAGCTTTTTGAATGCGAAGAACCACTTCTAGATCTTCGCCAGCTTCTCTATCACCAAATTTTTCGGCTAGCGTTCTTTCTTCGGGCACGTTGTCTAGCCAAGCCTGCCTACGCACCACTAGCCCGGCACCCGGCGGCAGTATCTTTGCTTCTGGCCGGTAGGGAATAGGCTTAGGGCCTCTGTCGGTGAGGGCAAGAAATGCAGCAATTCGCTCAAAGTGTTCTGGCGGCGCGGTAGCGAACTTGCCCCGGATACGACTGCCGAATACGCCCACATTAGGATAGCGCTGGGCAAACCGATAGGCAGAACGAACCCAGTTTAACCAAGGCAAGTTGTCGTCGTCCAAATAGCCAATCAAAGGACTATTGGCGACTTGAGTTCCTTTTTGGCGAGCATAGCCTGCGCCCTGCTGAGGCTCAAACTCATAGCGTAGCGGCAAGGTTGTTGGCCAGTTCGCTTGATAGGTCTGCACAATAGCAGCAGTATCGTCAGTACTGTTGTTATCAACAACAATTACCTCCCAAACGATGTCGCTGACGTCGATTTGGTGGCGCAGACATTGCAGCACGTCGCCTAGGCGTTGCGCTCCGTTATAAGTAGCAATAACCACCGTAAAATCTGAAGCGACCCGATCAGGAAACAAACGGCGAAACAAAGGCCGCAATCCTTGCAGTTTTTGAGCAAGAGAGCCGCTATCAGCCAAACGCTGTGGTGCTGAAGAAGGAGGTGAGGTAGAGGACTGTAAAGCAGTCATATGAGCCGACGAGAAACAGTTGCTGTGGATAAGCTTTCTACAGCAACAAGGTAGCGCTGTAGAAAGCTTTCAATGTGCACTTATGTCTATGTTGCCCAAGTTTATACCGACTTACAAAACTCTAATCATGTCAGATTTGGGATAACGCACTTTTGCTAAATCAGCATACTTATCTTCTGGAGACCGGTAACCTGCCGCGCAAGCCACAACAGTCGCAAACCCATCCGGCTGTAGGTTTAGCACTTTGTCGTAACCGGCAGGATCAATGCCTTCTAGCGGGCAAGTATCGACACCGATAACCGCCGCGCTAGTCATAAAATTACCCAGGGCAATGTATGCCTGTCGAGCTGCCCACTCATTTACACTGAAGCTACGAGGCCCATTCACCACATCGCTCACAATCATATTTCGATAGCCGGAGAGAGACTCTACAGAATCATTACGGGCGGCGGCTGTACTTTCAATGAAGCGGTCAACATCGGCAGCAGTGAGATTCTTTTTGATGGCAAATACAACGAGGTGAGAGCAGTCTGTGATTTGGCTTTGATTCCATGAGAGGGGTCGAAGCTGCGATTTGAGATCATCGCTCTTGATGACCAAAAACAGCCACGGCTGAAGCCCGTAAGAAGAGGGTGAAAGCACAAGGGTATCTTCCAAAGCGCTCCAAACATCGTCGGCAATAGGCTTGTTGGGGTCGAACTGTTTTGTTGCGTAGCGCCAGTTGAGCTGTTCTAGCAAGGATTGGGAAGACAACGCTGCCATAGATAATTCCTGAGAAATGACAAAGTAATAGTCTGCGCTAGTGTACTCTGGTCCGTTTTCATTCACCAAACATGGGACAGTTTACTGAGTTGGCAACCCAATAGTTTTGCTCAACTCACTTCTTGCTTATCCAGTCTGAAGGGGGCTTTGTGCTTTCCAAGGAGGCGATCGCGCAATCTTTTAATCTGATCACGATACTCACTCGCTTCTTCAAACTCCAGCTTCTTCGCAGCTTCTTTCATCCTGGTTTCCAGCTGACCAATCACCGCTGGAATATCTTCGAGTGGTAGCTCGTCACTATGGTCTACCGCTTTCTCCAATTCTTCAGCGTTAAGCCGACGAGACACATCCAAGAAAGAGAGAATAGAGTTGGAATTACGGCGAATAATCGCAGTTGGCGTGATGCCGTTCTTTTCGTTGTATTCAGATTGAATAGTCCGACGACGTTCAGTCTCGCTGATGGCTTTCTCCATGCTCTCAGTCATATTGTCGGCATAGAGAATCGCCTTACCTTCCACGTGACGGGCCGCGCGACCGATGGTTTGAATCAGCGATCGCTGCGCCCGCAAAAAGCCTTCCTTATCCGCATCGAGAATCGCCACCAAAGAGACTTCTGGTAAGTCCAAACCTTCTCTCAACAGGTTGACACCAATCAGCACATCAAACTCACCGTTTCGTAAGTCCTGAATAATCTCGATTCGCTCAATAGAATGAATCTCAGAGTGCAGGTAGCGCACACGAACACCGTGCTCGTTGAGATAATCGGTTAGGTCTTCTGCCATTCGCTTCGTTAGCGTTGTCACAAGTGTCCGCTCATCCTTAGCCGCGCGATCGCGAATCTCACCGAGCAAATCATCCACCTGCCCATCTGAAGGCCGCACAATAATTTCAGGATCAAGCACACCCGTTGGGCGAATGATCTGGTCAACCACATGACCTTCCGACAGTCCTATTTCCCAGTCACCCGGCGTCGCCGAGACAAATATGCATTGATTGACCTTATTCCAAAATTCTTCAGCCTTGAGCGGGCGATTGTCTGCCGCACTTGGCAACCGGAAACCATGATCGATCAGCACTTTTTTGCGCGCCTGGGCACCGTTATACATCGCCCGAATCTGTGGCACTGTCACGTGGGACTCATCTACCGCGAGTAGCCAGTCATCATGAGGGAAGTAGTCAAGCAAGCACTCGGGCGGCGCACCTGGCAAGCGACCGGCTAAATGGCGCGTATAGTTCTCCACACCGTTGCAGTAGCCGACTTCTTCAAGCATCTCTAGGTCGTAACGGGTGCGCTGCGCCAAGCGCTGTGCCTCTAGCAATTTGCCTTGACTCTCCAAAATTTCGAGCTGCTCTTTTAGCTCAGCGCGAATACCTTTGCAGGCAGCTTCCAGCTTGTCATCTGGAGTAACAAAGTGACGAGCCGGGTAGATATTTAGTGAGTCCATGCTCTGTAGCGTCGCCCCCGTCACCGGATCGATGTAGCGAATGGCATCAATTTCATCACCAAAGAACTCCACTCGAATTACCCGGTCCTCGTACGCAGGACCAATTTCGAGTACATCGCCCTTCACCCGAAAGCGACCACGCCCCATTTCAATGTCATTACGCGTGTATTGAACAGAAGCGAGATCACGCAAAACCTGTCGTTGGTTTGTTTCTGCGCCAACCCGCAGAGGTATAGAAGCGTTGAGATACTCAGAAGGGATACCCAAACCGTAGATGCAGCTGATGGAAGCGACAACAATCACGTCTTTTCGTTCAAAAAGCGACCTAGTTGCCGAGTGCCGCAGCATATCGATCTCATCATTAATAGAGGAGGTCTTTTGAATGTAGGTATCGGTCACCGGGATATAAGCTTCCGGCTGGTAGTAGTCGTAATAGCTGATAAAGTACTCAACCGAGTTATCTGGGAAAAATTCACGCAGCTCATTACAGAGCTGGGCCGCTAGTGTCTTATTGTGAGCGAGTACCAATGCTGGCTTGCCAATTTTGTCGATGGTTCGGGCGATGGTGTGAGTTTTACCCGTGCCTGTAGCCCCCAACAGGGTTTGATATTCACGATTGGCCTTTAGGTTTTTGACAAGTTGCTTGATGGCTTTTGGCTGATCGCCTGCGGGCTCGAAAGGGGCTTGGATGTCAAACTTCTTTTTCATCGGGTGAACGGTGCGATCACGTCAAAGTTTACAGGGCTTAATATTTAATGTTAGACGATTTGACTGGAGGCGATCACGAAATATTGCCTAGAAAATCGTATATTTCGCTCTCATTTCAAATCTTTGATACCGTTATGGCAAGCAGTCCCCAGGGAACATAAGGAGCATGACATCATTAGATAGGCAGAATATGGGCAAAGTCATTGTTACCCTGGAGCTTACCAACTGGGCGGATGAAGTTCTAGCGGAGCGTGGATTTATCCCGCCAACAGAAGTCCGGTCTCACCGTGTAGAGAATGCTTTGGTAGATACGGGAGCCAGTCGCCTCTGCTTACCAGCAGACATCATTAAAAACCTAGGATTAAAGCAAACAGCAACCATTGAAGCCCAAACCGCTACGGGGCTCCAAACACTGAGGCTTTACGAAGGGCTGAAGCTGAACGTTGAAGGGAGAGAAGGTCGCTACGACTGTGTAGAGTTGCCCGTCGGTCAAATACCTCTGCTAGGTCTAATTCCATTGGAAGATTTAGGACTAGATCCCGACTTACAAAATCAAAAATTACGGCACTTACCCACGCATGGCAAAGATACTTACCATCTCGTTCTATAGACTAAATTCAGGGTAAATTTGAGCGTGGCATTGCGGGTTGGCTGAATGAGCAAAGCGTAGGATAATCCGTGAGTTAAAAGCTGCGGACAGTCACTCATGTATCAGGCACCTTCTCGAACAACCAACATTCCAGAATGCGCTTGGCAGTGGCCAATTGGCAAAAAGTGGGAAACACCTTACATCGTTCGCTACGCGAGTAACCTAGACGATGGACCAGAGCACGGCGCACCCTTAGGCGGCTTTGGTGCTGGCTGCATTGGCCGCTCGCCTCACGGGTCATTTAACCTGTGGCACCTAGATGGAGGCGAACATATTTTCGATGCATTTCCGGGCTGTCAGTTCAGCATTTACGAACAGGCAGAGGAAAGCGATCCCATTGTGCACGCAATGACAACGAAGGTTCCAACTGAAGAACTCAGTAGTTGGAAACCCTATCCTGAAAGTACAGATAGCAAATCAACAGGTACTTACAGCGCACTTTATCCTCGCAGCTGGTACACCTACAAGAATGTCTTCCAGGCAGAACTTACCTGCGAACAGTTCTCTCCTATCTGGGAAAACAACTATCAAGAAACGAGCTACCCAGTTGCAATTTTTGTATGGACTGCGCACAATCCCACGGATAAGCCGCTAACGCTGAGCATCATGATGAGCTGGGAAAACATGGTGGGCTGGTTTACCAATAGTGAACCCTCTCCAGAGATTCAACAAAGAGAAGACGGTAGTCCTTTTTATGACTATGTGCCGCCGCTAAAAGAGAGTACGGGAAACTACAACAAACTTGTATGTGAGCATGGTGTTGCAGCAGGTGTAGTGATGGATGGATCTTGGAAGGAGCAGCCCACAGAAGGAGATGGTCAGTTTGCAATTGCAGCGCGTTGCGAGACAGCAGAAGCTTCTTATCGTACTAGGTGGAATCCGGCTGGGGATGGCCGTGAGCTATGGGATAGCTTTTCGCAAAGCGGTTGCTTAGAGAACATTGAGGATGTGAGCCCAAGTGCGGGAGAACGAGTTGGCGGCGCGAGCGCTCTCAAATTTACCCTAGCTCCCGGCGAAAGCCAACAAATACCCTTCACGCTCAGCTGGGACTTACCTGTCACCGAATTTGCCAAGGGTGCAATCGCCTATCGCCGCTACACCGACTTCTTCAATCGAAAAGGGCGAAATGCATGGGCGATCGCATCCACCGCCCTAGACCACTACACCCAATGGCAACAACAGATCGTAAACTGGCAGCAACCCATCCTCGACCGCCCTGACCTACCAGACTGGTTCAAAATGGCTCTCTTCAATGAGCTATACGATCTTGCATCCGGTGGCACCCTCTGGTCTGCGGCCAGCGAAGCCGACCCTGTCGGCCAGTTCGGCGTGCTCGAATGCATAGACTACCGCTGGTACGAAAGCTTAGACGTGCGGCTATATGGTGGCTTTGCCACACTGCTGCTGTGGCCAGAACTCGAAAAATCTATTGTCCGCGCTTTTGCCAGAGCCATTCCCACCGTCGACGATAAAGAGAGAATCATTGGCTACTACTACACCATTGGCGAAGAAAATCACCTAGCACCACGAAAGATAAAAGGCGCAACGCCACACGACCTAGGCGCACCGAACGAGAACCCCTGGGTAGCGACAAACTACACCAGCTATCAGGACTGTAACCAGTGGAAAGATCTGTCCAGCGACTTTGTGCTCCAGGTATATCGAGTATTTCAGTCAACCGGCAACACAGATATCGACTTCATAGCTGAGTGCTGGCCTGCGGTGGTAGAGACTTTGCGCTACACCAAACTATTCGATACCGATGGTGATGGCCTGATCGAAAATAGTGGCGCGCCCGACCAAACCTTTGATGATTGGCGATTACAGGGGATCAGTGCCTATTGCGGTGGCTTGTGGATTGCGGCTTTGGGCGCGGCGATCGCAATGGGTGAAATCCTACAAAAGAACAACAAAGTGCAGGGCACCATCGTCATCTTGCTCGCTCAGTACCGCCGCTGGTGGAAACATGGCCAAGCCGCCTACCAAAAGCAGCTGTGGAACGGTAGCTACTACCGGCTCGACACCGGCAGCGGCTCCGACGTGGTCATGGCCGATCAGCTGTGTGGGCAGTTCTGCACGGCTACCATGGGCCTACCCAACATCGTTGATGAAGAATATATAGAGCCCACGCTGTCTGCGATTTACGATGCCTGCTTTGTAAAATTCAACGAATACACAGCGCAGCTAGGACCACAAAACCAAAAGTTTGAAGGCGCACAAACCGGACACTTCAGCGCCGCAGACCTAGGACTCCGCATCGGCTGCGCCAATGGCGTTCGCCCAGACGGCTCACCCCAAAACCCCGACGACACACACCAGCTAGAAGTATGGACAGGCATTAACTTTGGATTGGCTGCCTTCTTTGCCCATACAGGCAAACGCGGTGAAGCCTTGGAAATTACAGAGGCCGTTGTCAAACAAATCTACAATCACGGACTGCAATTTCGTACGCCTGAGGCAATCACAGCCGTAGGCACCTTTAGGGCTTGCCACTACCTAAGACCACTCGCAATTTGGGCTACTTACCACACGCTCTCGGCAACCACCCAGTAACCCGATCAACTACAAATAATCCTTTGAAACGACGAAACGTGTAACAGTCACTACCGAAGACTGTCACACGCTTCATCGTTTCAACATACGCACAAAAAGTTAACGTTTCTTCTAATTTCCACGTTTAGTAGTGGGCTTCCAAGCGCTCGCCCAGCAAGCTTTTGACGGAGTAGAGCATTACTTATCTTGATGGGTAACCTTACTTTAGCAAGTGATAAATATCCAGCGCAAAAAATCGAATGCGAGCCAGTTGTACGAAGCGGATAACCGCTGCCTTTATATGCGCAACTCCATCGCTATAGTGCATCTATAAGCAGCAAAGCCGTCAGCAGCAAGGTCATAGAGCAACGGGCCAGTCGGTAATATTCGCAGATGTTGGCCTACTGATTATTCAAAAAATTATAAGGGGAGACTTTTAGCCATGACATCTTCAGCAATGCCCCAACAGCCTGGGTCTGGGCAACCTGTCATTCAGCCATCGGATCGGGTACGGGTGCGAAAAGAGCGATCGCAGCCCACCCTTTGGGCGATCGCTATCGTCTTTTTCGTTATGGGATCGGCCGCTAGCGTAGCCACCATTTGGCAGCTACACAAGCTATACCGTGCCACAGTCGCCCCCCCGATTGCAGTAGAAGGTATTGTAAAAGCGCAGTACGATTACGAAGAAAGTGACGACCTCACACCTCCACCAAGCGGATACTACATCGAAGGCACCAGCATTGGGCGCGTGTACCTCAGCGGCCAACCCCTCCAGTCTTATGTAGGAGAATCTGTTGTGGCAACGGGCAGTGTCACTGGCATCTGCGGTCCTAAGTCTATTCCCTGCTATCCACTAATAGAGCTAAGAGAAGTTAAGTATCCAGCAGTTGAAGAATAGCATCGACGCCATTCCATAGAATCTTCTATTCTTTATTTGATAGCATTAGTAGTCAGCAAAAAGGCAGTGCGCTTCAAACAAGCGCACTGCCTTTTTACATTTATAGTTACAAACAGAGCAACAATCTATACGATTGCCACCAGGAGGCCTGTTTAGATGTTGTTGATAGCCAATAGCGGCAGCCCAAGAACACCACCTTCTTCAGTAACGATAACTAGCTCGCCATCTACAGTTTCTACCGCGCCACCCAACATTTGCAGAATAGCCATAAACGTTGGCGACTGAATGGCTGCGGCTAGCTGAGCACTATCTAAACTTAAGATGACGCTATTGGCAGCAGAAATAGCAGCCTGCAAGTTAGTAGGCGTATTTCCTAGAATAGTAATGTCTAGGTCAAAGCCTTCTGCACCTAGCTCTGAGGCTAGCTGTTGCTCTAGTGCATCGATCGCAGCCTCGCTACCTGCACCCGTAGTGGATACAGCCGCAACAATAGTATCTATTTTTGCTTCAGAAATTGACAGCTCAGTACCATCTACCGACGGCACTGTACCTGTAGCACGAAGACTGCTCACCGTACTAGCAATCCCTGCACTAATTTGAGCAGCAATCGTCTGTGGGTCAGATCCTCCAGAACTACTCGAATCGTCTGCATCTGGTGCAAAAGTATCACTAACATTAACCCCACCAGAGTCTGGAGGAGAAACCGTTTGATTGCCTGCGATCGCAGTGCGAGGAGAGACCGTAGAGACCGCCGCAAGGCAGAAAAGGGTCGCTAAGGGATATTTGATGAACGTCTGCTTAAGCGTTCGCATGCGAGAAACCTCTCTAAAATTGTTGTTTGTGATGTAGTCTGTTGTTTATTTTGCTGTTTTTAGAAGCTGAAACTATAGCCCAAAGATGCATTGAACCTGGCACCGGTTGAAGTGTTGTCTGTCACATCAGAAACACCCGCAGTCATCACTAAAGGGAAATCGAAAGGTGCAGCAGAAACGCCTAAGCCTAGAGAACTACCTGTCCAACCAGAGACAAGAGAGAGTTCAGGAATAACCCGCAGGCCTAAGCTACCAAAAACGTTTGGCGCATTGGTCCCGTCAGCGATCGCACCTAGCGAACGGAAAGACCCCGTACCGACACCCAGTGAAGCCGTTAGCGGCAAAGTATTAGACTGTTCTGGCTGCAAATCCCAACGATGGGTAACCACGCCATAAAATGTATCTTCTGCATCGTTAGCATCGCCCCACTTAATCGGGTTCGACCAACCTAGGGCCACCGCCAAATTGTCGGCCTGTGGGAACACCTTGTGCAGCTTAAAGCCCACCACACCGTCGTCAGCAAAGCCATCTAGGCTGATAATACCAACGCTGACTTCTACGCCTACATTCTCTACCGCATCACCAAAGCCAACACCAACGCTAGCAGAACCATCCCACTTATTGTCATCTCGGCCCGCAGTTACCCCAGACAAACCGATAAAGGCATCACCCCAATCCGCACCGTAGGCAGAAGGTGTTAGGAAACCAGAACCCGGCGATGGCTGAGGACGATCTAAAGCTGCCGTAGGGTCGATCAGCAACAACTGACGAATCTCGTCGTCTGTTAATGGTGCAAAGGTATCTTCAACAGGATTTGAGACCTGCGCAACCACCGGATCATCGTAGGCATCTTGAGCCGCACGAGACATTGCTATATCGCTAACCGGAGAGCGAGAGAATCTGGCCGTTGGCACAATCTCATCAATAATTGAACTGCGAACAGTGGCAGCTACTGCATCTGAGGCATCGCTTGAGATATAGCCTGACACTAGCTCGTCAGCGGAAAGACCATTGACATTCCCACTGGTCATAGCCTCTGCTTTTACACCGATGCTACTCAACAGCATCGTCGCAGCTAACAATGTTCCAGCCAGAATTTTTCTATACAGTTTAGTGGTCATATTCTTTATAAAAATGCAGAGTGATGGATATGAGAGAAGTGAAACTGTGAGGCATCAGCACCAAAACAAAGTCCTAGACACATCCCAAAAGATAAGGCCATCTTTATTCATGCGCTATACGTAGCTAATCGTTCCCAGATAGATTCCAAAAGCAAACAAAGTTGATGATTTATTTCAGTAAAAACCGTACTCGGATTGGATAGCATCACTCTTGGACAAAGCGCGAGGCTGTTATTAGTCTCTTGATAGATGCGCAAGGGCATCCGTATTTTTGACGGTAGAGATATTTTTTTGTAACGTCACATGGGAGGACTTGTCCGTAGAGAAAAGCTGACGTAGCGATTTCAGGTAGGATCAAACAGCTGCTAACACGTATTCCGCCGAAAGGAATCGCGCCAAGGAACGCTATGAATCAGTATTTTGCCACCGTTGCTAGAGGCCTAGAACCGCTGGTTGTAGAAGAGTTAGAGCGGCTAGGCGCGGTGGATGTAGTGCCTGGTTTTTGTGGGGCGGCATTCAAGGGCGATCGCAAGCTCCTCTATAAAGTAAACCTATGGGCTCGCCTCCCCTTCAGAATTTTGCTACGTATCAGCGAATTCGACTGCGCCGATGGCGACGACCTGTTCGCCGGGGTGCAGCGCATTGACTGGAGCGAATATCTCACTCCCGAACTCACCCTTTCGGTAACTGCCACCGGTAAAACAGACGCACTAAACCACACACACTTCACCTCGCTCCAGGTAAAAAACGCCGTTGTGCAACAGCAAACCGACACCCTTGGCTATCGCTCCGATGTCGATACACATGAGCCGGAGGTGCGCATTAATGTGCACCTGCACGAAAACAGAGCCACTCTTAGCCTAGATAGCTCCGGTGACAGTCTCCATCGACGCGGCTACCGACCCGCCGTAGGCGCAGCGCCGCTCAAGGAGTCTTTGGCATCGGCATTGATTCAAATGTCTGGCTGGCAGCCGGGACAGGCTTTTTTCGATCCACTGTGTGGATCGGGGACGTTGCCGTTGGAAGCGGCGTTGAGATCGCTACGAGTCGCCCCTGGCCTTTTTCGTGAGCGATTTGGATTTGAAACCTGGCTAGACTTTGACGAAACACTGTGGGAAAGCATGCTCACCGAGGCGGAAGATCAGCAGCAGGAAGATTTGGCAGCTTTTGTGGGGGGAAGCGATCGCGACCTCAACGTCATTGTGCAAGCCAACAGCAACGCTCAAAAATGCGGCATCGAGCACCTCGTAAAATTCCAGCAGAGCGAACTCGAAAACGTAGAAGCACCCACAGA
>JBHJIY010000158.1:0-22737 GCA_050042985.1 Phormidesmis sp.
GGACGTGCCGCTGAAGAAGTTGTGTTTGGCAAAGTTTCTACGGGAGCTAGTGACGACATTCAAAAGGCAACTGACTTGGCTGAACGCGCTGTTACGCAGTATGGTATGGCACCGAGTCTAGGTCCAATCGCCTTTGAGAAAACGCAGTCCCAGTTTTTGAATAACGGCAGCTCTCGTCGGGCAATGGGTGGTGAGGTGGCCGCAGAGATTGACCGATTGGTGAAGCAGTCGATTGATCAGGCAAGGGAGAGTGCGATCGCTATCCTTAACCTCAACCGAGACCTGCTAGAAACTACGGCAGAGCAACTCCTGAAAGACGAAGTCCTAGAAGGAGAGGTTTTAGAAGCACTGCTAGCCAAAGCCCACTCACCTGTAAATTCACAAATTTGGCTAGCAACCGGGCAATCATAGCGTCCATTTAACTACCTGAAGAGACCCCGCTCACAAAAGATCTCCCAGTCGTGTTTGTGAGCGGCGCCATTAATCTTCATAACGATTGGGTAACAGCACTCCGATAAGCTTTATGCTTATTAAGCAAACTTTAACTCCTGTACGAAGTCTTGACACTTTGTATACAGTAATGCAGTGATTTTCACCTTTCGTAAGCGTGAAATATTGTGATAGGGTTTCGCTATGTGCATATCTTTGAAAAGCCTTGTAGTAAGTATTGATAAGCGATGGATAACTCACCCGCTCTAGCAGCCAATATGGAGGGACAGCGATCCGCCAGTGATCCCGTATGCAACCTGATAGATAGCATTATTGAAGTCAAGTGCCGACAGCAGAATCCAGAAGTAAAAGTGCGTGTCACAGAAGAGCAGCGTATAAAATTGCTGAAAAATTACCTCCAGTTGGAAACGCTGAAAGAAGAGCGGAACGGCAAGTTCCTGTTTGAGTATGATCAAGGGCTAGATACGTTCGTAGAAGAAGTCGTCGTGTAGTTTGCAGGCACGAAGCGATATAGATACATCAAAATAGCGAAGGCTGAGCGTGCGAAAAGCCTTCGCTATTTTTTTTGTGTTTCTATGAGCACTATATTTTTGGTGAGACGTTGACCTCGCCTCTAATAATCTCGAAGATATCGGATACAAGTTGGTTGCGTAGTTGGATACCTTCTCTATTTTTTAGCTTCTTTTTCTGCAAGAGAGCGAGCAGTTCTTCTGAGTACCTTTCGAGGTTGGCATGGTGAGCGTCCAAGTGACCGTTGTATCTTTTTTGTCCGTAGGCTTCTGCTTTTGGAAAGGGAAATTGGTCGTTTAAGCACAGTTCGCTGAGTAAGTTTCGTATTCTGTTTATTTGACTGTCAACGATTGGGGCAATTGCTTTCCAGCTTTGCTTCGATGCGTAGAAATTTTGGACGGGCTCGCTGGTAATCAGCAAAATCAATCGACAAACAATGATGAAAACCCGACCCAGATCGGCAAATTGGGTAATGCGACGTGGATAGAGACACTGTATTAGTCGGTCGGTGGCATGAGGGTCGTCTGTTTTTGCGTCGGTAGGTACGGCTCTATTGAGTACGACTGAATCGGAGGCTGTATCTTCTGGCCACTTGTTTTTATCCTGGTTTCTTGCTGTACCGTCAGAAGCGATCGCGCAGCAGTACTGAAACATTCTCATGGCTCCATTTTCAATGGCCTTAAGCAAGTCCGCTTCACTTTGATACGTTTGGGATAAAACCAGTACGCCTTTTGCAAATAGCAGGAGCCCCGCCTGCATTCCAAATAAATAGACCGCGCTACCTTCGTCCTGTCCTGGTTTTTTTAGCAAAGAGAGATCCAATGTGACCACATGGCTATCTAATTTTCTTCTTTGCTGATCCTTTTTTCCGTTGTTCTTCAGCAGCTCTTGAATGAGTGGAACCACTTCCACCATTGTCTTACCGTACTTTTCGTAATATTTAGGCATTCCCCTTGATTTGACAACGTTGCCGTCTCTATCAGATTCTACGTCTGTCGAAGATTGTGATTCTGTTGGATACACGTAGTCTGTAATTCTACCGCCGCCGTCCTTAATCTGCTGATAACAAACTTTTCCTGTCTCGGAATAGCAGATTTCTGCATGCTCAATGAGCCGTTTAGCCCAATCAAGGCAATTGTCATAGCTAAATTCTTCACTTCTCGATGTTTCTGATACGTCTGAATAAGCCAGCATAATGTAGCACCAACTCTGATAGGCGGACCACTGTGCATAGAGCGAAGGATCCCCATCTCTAGCCGCATAAATTCTCGCTTTTTCGAGCAGTTCAATTGGCTTTAGCAACATCTCTAACGGTGTTAATTTCTGCATGTAATTAGAGAAGAAGATGTATAGCTTTGCTCGGTGCGCATAAACACGCGATAGAAAAAAGAACTGTGGATGCAAATGGCTCTGTGGCAACTCTCCTAGCTTTGCGTAGTGCTGAAGCCGCCGAGTCAGATACGTTTCTGCCTTTTCTAGTTCTTCTTCTGCCTTACGGATCGCCATGTGCCGATCTGGAAACAAACAGGTGGGATCTTCCAGATCGCTTAAGTAGTTCGCTCGAAACAGACACAGGTGATAACGAGTCATGAGTAAATCACCCATCTGTTCGTTCCTGTCTCCAAAGTAAGGTTGCATATTATCCAAAAAACGCCTGGCAATATGCGTCAGGCCTTCTTGTAAGTTGGCTTCTATGATCGAGAGCTGTGCCTCAAAGGCTACGACACTCCAATGCTTATTACTTTTGCTCTTGAGTACTAGTTTTGGTTTGCGCGTTCTGTAATTTCCATCAGCAAAGATAGTGCTTTCTATGTGCCCTTCCATCGCTTTGAGTGAAAAGGGATAAAACTTCAGCGCTGCTTGTGCCCGCTTCAGAGCTGTGATCTCTTCAACCCGGTTGCACAGCTGTGTAATGTAGTCGTTGGCACTGGTGTTAGGCTGGTTGTTGAGCGTTTGCCGAATTAGCTTCAGCCGTGCATGCAGGGCTGCCTTAGCGGTTGTCTCAACCAAGTCGAACCCACAAAAGTCGGCACTAGCAACTTCTGCATTCGTAATGACTTCGTTGCAAGATTTCCCCGAATCTATGGCCTGGCGAATGTCTTCGCGCTTGTATAGACGAGCAACACAGTGAGACCAAATCGGGCTATTTGGCGTGCCGCCAACAATCTCATCGTGACAATGGATGCCATCAGCAATGGGAATATATCCATCTAGCACTGGAATATCCCACAGCAGCACTCGGTTGATGACGGCCGTAATGTGAGAAGTCACACAGCCAATGCCTACGACTTCCTCCGAAAACTCGAGTCGATCTTGTCCAGCAATATTACGCAAAATCGTAATGTCTTTGAATTTGACTTTATAGTCTTTAGGGGGCTTGATATAAAAGTGAACCCGGACCCGGTAAGCTACCTGGCGACCCAAACCTTCTGCACTATGGGCCTCTCTGTGTTCCGGCAAAAAATACGGATTTAGGAGTCCTTTTTCTTCGTTATCTTGCTTCAGGTAAAGGGGTAGCGGTTTGACGCGCTCAACTCTGAAATGCTTGAAATGAATCGGGAATTCGTCGGTCAGCAATTCGTTGTCGATGACCGAGTGAACTAGCCTCTGAATAAAATCAGCCGTTAAATAATTAGAAAGGCGTTCACTATGAGGTTCTCCTTTGTCTTCGTCTAAAAAGTGGCTAGCCTGCTCGATTCCTGACTGTAGTTCAATTCGGTCGATCTCGCGTCGTACTTTCTTGGTGAATGTTCTATCTCTTTCTTCCTTTTCCGCAGACCGTAAACCCAAAGAGTACTGCTGTGTGTAGTCAGCCACGATGCGGGGGATAAATCCTTTAGAGTCCGTTCCTTTGGTGCTCGCTTTGACTTCAGCGAAGCTCTTAGTAGGGCCCTCGCTCAGCTGCCTTAAGAAAAACCGGTACAGGTCTCTGACGTCGTTAGCTCTGTAAGTTGCTGCTTCGTCTGTGGCTTGTTCATAGATTTGATTAAGTAACGCTTCTTCAGGATGTGTGTCTAAAGTAAGCTGCGATCGTTCTTCTGGAGAAAGTCGAAAAAACAACCCCAAGGCCTTCAGCTTTTCTGCGCGAGTGATGATGTGAGAGGCTTTCTTAGAATTTCGATCGAGGAACTGATGCTCCCGTTGATAATCTGTCAGTCCAGATAAAATACTGACGAGTTTAGATAGTGTTAGTCCAGGTACAGGCGGTTGCTTCTTCTCCTTCTCCTTCTCTTTTTCTGCATACAGTTCCTTGAACAGTACCGAACGCAGCATTCGACGGATAAAAATTCGGTTTTCTTGGCCGCCCCACTGCTTAGCAATGCTAGTTTCGTTTGGCATGGGCGGCTCTCCCGACATGCCTAGATCGCTCAAAGCCAGTAAATATCGATATACTTCGCGATCGCGCTTTTGATCAGCGGTATCCCTTTGCTTACGTCCAACAACAGAATCTTTAGCCATTCTGGTTAGTATCCTTAGTAATATCTACGTCAATATTTATCTGTGTCTGCATCCAGATCCAAAAAACCATGACACTTCGGCAGAAGGAAAAATAGATGCATTTAAGTGTATCTCATGCTTTGCCAGTACAAAAAGTACAGCAAAACAGCCGCAGAAAAGAACTGCTTCAAGCTTTTTGTTAATGTTTTCTATCCCGACGGGCAGTTTTATGAAGCAACGATAAACCCATTCGATTTCATTGTGCGTAAAATGAAGAAATAGGACTGAACTGACACTTGGTTAACCGACTTTCTCCTAAGTATCAATCGCTACAGCGTAAGAAAATAACCTTTTATAGTATTTGGTGTACAAATTAATTGTTTATTTTGGAACACAAAGGCATAATAGAGTTATGAAAAAATGCAGACCTAACTGTCAGAGTCATTTGTCCCCAAACTACCCGCGTGTTTTCAAAGAGCATGAAGGTTACTTTGAGCAGGTTTTGATCTATAATCCGCAGCCTGTTCGGGGCAGCCCGATGCAGCATAGCGAAGTGGTCAACGCGCTCAAATCGACTGGGGCGATTCATTTGCCTTTGTCTCTTTCGTTCCATTTAATAACAGCAGCATTGTTAGAGATTCTGCTGAATGAAGGTCATGGTGAACTCACTATTGAGATTTTCCCAGGAAAAAAAGGGGGGCAAATAGCGAAAATTAAGGTGGGTTCTAGTCACCGGGTGCTGATTACAGATAAGGAGTTAAACCTGAGTAGGCAATGGTCTGCACAGGCACTGAATGACCTTCTGCTACAGCACCGTCATTCCGCCAGCTGACTTAATACCGATGCCGACTGTGGGCCGATGGGTGGGCATGGATCTTACCCATTAGCTCTCTCGAAAATTTAATATCCCTTCCTGATGAATAGCCAACTTTCGCGGGTAGATATTTCAAGAGAAAACTCTCTTGTATCTACCCGCTTTTTTAATGCCAACTACTTTTTCTCGTAATGGAGAACCTTCAAAATGAAAAGCCCCCAAATACAAAAGCCTGCTGCATCTTCCTCTTTTTATACTTTTCCGTTGCATGCCGTTTCAGTGGTGATGTTCGATAAAGCCATTCCCTGCCGTGTGACTGACGCTGTCAGGATCTTGGACTTTGGTCGGGTGAAGGCGAACGGCTATAGCTGGCGCGCAGAACTATGTGAAGAGCACTGCCAAACGACGTTGTTGCCTGGTCAGCCTGCGCTTGCCATTGGCCGCCGAGATAACGTGCTGATCATTATTCCGCGTCACTGTTTGATTGTTTAGTCGGCTGCTGGCTAAGCGCTTGGTCAACTTTAGCGGTGTCGAAATTAAACCCTAAAAGTGCCGCTACTGCGGCTGGAGCTTACCCATGAAAAAACTTCCTCTCTTCCTTGCTTTCTCTCTACTGTTGTGGGTTCTATTTGAGACGAACCCTAATCACAAGGGGCGGTATGCAAAATATGTTGCTGCAGAGCTGCAATCGATTTGCTGTAGCCGGGCTTCTCCTGGTGCGCCCGCAGCGCCCTGTCAACGTCTTAGACCCATCACCGAACCACTTGTACACGGTGTTGTTTACCTCTATACCGATTCGCCTACGAACTATATCTTTTTTACCAAGTATACGACCCGTCTCCCAGCTCGTACGGTCTATGGCATAGGGGTTGCCGGTCAGTTTGTTGTGTGGCCAAAGAGAGAAAAAGAATCGTGGGGCTGTGAAATTTTGATTAGCCTCTTACCTAGCACATTGTCTGAATAGTCGACTGACGCTTTCCTGCTTAGAGATCGTTCTGACATTTTCACCTATCTTCGATTGACCTTATTCTAGGAGTTTGTATCATGGTCTCTAATCAATTGCCTAAGCCCGAACCGCCGAATAGAGGCTGGCATTACTTCCTCACGACGCTTCTGACAACAGCTTTTATAGCGATGTTGACTTCGTCTATGATGATGACTTACAACAACTGGCGGATCTATCAGCTACTACAGATTCAACGTCAGCGGCAGCAGCAGGATGAATTATATTTGCAGCAGCTCCACCAGGCAGAGAAGGCTGCTGCTGGCGATGAGTTCCACTATTGCTTAGAGTTACTGCCAAATGTGCCAACTGATTCGCTTTTTTACTTGCGATCGCATCAGCTGCGGGAGAGTTGTTCACGGCCTGTCGGAGAAACTTGGCTCGCTCAAGCAGAGGTGTCAGCAGCAACTGGCGAATTTAGGCTTGCTGTCGAAACGGCCAATCATATTGAGGATGGCCCTTTGTATGGGCAAGCTCAGCAACAAATTAAGCAGTGGTCTCAGCGCATTATTGAGTTAGCGGCAGCTCGCTATGCTAGCGAAACAGATCAGCTAGAAGGGTCCGTGGAAATGCTGCAAGCTATTCCGCAGGGCAGTCCCTTATATGCTGATAGCCAAGCGTTGATTGAACAGTGGCAAAAAGAATGGACTGATAATAAGCGTTACCTCAGCTTAGCGACCCTAGCACTGGAGAAGGGTGATCTGGAAAAGGCTACGCAAGCCGCCGACCAGATAAGCTCTCATTTGTTTTGGGCTACGCAACGCAATCAAGTGTGGGTGAATATCCAACAGAAGGAAGACTTTTTTGGCAAGGCAGTTTTACAGGTCAACCAGCTGATCGCAGCTGATAAATTAACTGAAGCAGCTGCGCTCGCCAACCAACTGCCAGACTATGCACCCTGGATTTACAAAAAAGCAGATTTATTTGACCAAATGCACGTTCTGGAAAAAGATTTTGATGGACGGCCCTTCTTAGTCGTCGTCGCGATCGCGCTATTCATGTGCGTCAGCCTAAAGCCTACAACCACTAGAAAATAGCTGGCTTTTCTATGTATGCTTTCATGTCGGGTCTACTTTGGTAAGCTCAGTCCGATGACATGACATTGGTTATCTCAGTGGAAAAACCACCTCTTTAAGTCGAATCTTGATCTCAAAAGTTAAGCGGTTGCCAATGTGAATGCTAAAAATAATCCAAGCCCGATACCGGTGAAGAAAGTTCCAAAAGCACCGACGGCACGCATTGCGGGAAAGGCCTTGTTGCCTTTCTCTCCTACATGAGAGCCTGCTAAAGAGGCGAAGCCAAGTGCGTGACTCAGCCGAGCGATAACGAATACAATGCCGAACCCAGCCACGATAGGTCTCGGTGCTCCGCAGAGTTCTGCCAGAGCAAGTGTGGCGATGAATAGCGCTGAATTTTCGGCCAGATTGCCGTGTCGACGTACTTTGCGTTCTAGATGTGTGTCGCTGCCAATGCCAACACCAATACCTGCTTTTGCACGATGCAAGCCCACAGTGATCATCAGAACCTGCTGAAGAACAATCAAAACAGCTGCTACGAGAGCAGAGACAACAGGAGCAGTCATAGCTATGTGATTCCTAGAGGTGAATCCTTGAAGTTAATGACTTGATGATATGGAATGCTTCGCAGGATGAGAATGGGTACGAAAGCACCAGACGGGTGTATAAATGCGACACTTTATGGGGAAGTGTATGCAACTATGCGTAAGCGCCTATGAATTGGGATGACCTCAAAATCTTTTTGGCTTTGTCGCGGCAGGGCTCTGCAAGGTCTGCCGCAGATAAATTGGGATTGCACCATTCCACCATTACCCGGCGGATTGAAGCATTTGAATCTGCCCAGAAGGCGCATTTGTTTGATCGATTGCACACTGGCTACCGGTTGACTGCGGCAGGCAAGTCATTGATGCAGTCAGCTCTCCGGGTTGAAGAAGAGATTAACGGAATTGAGCGCAATCTTTTGGGTAAAGACCGTGACCTAAGAGGAGATATTCGGGTGACGATGCCAGATGCAGTGGCAACTCATCTTCTGATGCCAGACATCGTTCGTTTTATGGATGCTTACCCTGATATCAATGTGAAGGTGCAGATTTCCTACGACCTGCTTAGCCTGACCAAACGAGAAACCGATGTTGCCATTCGTCTGAGCGATCGCCCACCAGAACATCTCGTAGGGCGTAAAGTGATTCGGTATCACACGGCTGTATACGCAGCAAAGCCGTACCTAGAAACACACGATTTTTCAACAGATGCGCACAGCAACCTGCCAAAGGCCTATTGGATTGGGTGGAACTATCCTAAGCCTTGTGCTGAGTGGATTCGAGAAAGCCAGTTTCCTCACTTGCTAGCTAGAGGTTATTTCAACAATGTACTGGCTCAGCTTGCTGCTGTGAAAGCAGGCTTAGGTATTGCCCACCTACCTTGCTTTATTGGAGACCTAGAGTTTTCTGTGCAGCGAGTGCCACCAGCTAAAAGCACTCCTTTTCAGGACATTTGGATTTTGACGCACAAAGACTTACTCACGACGGCTCGAATTCAGATATTTATGGATTTTATGGCAGCAGCTTTTCGCGAGAAACGAGATATGTTGTGGGGTCAATAATTGCTATGAGGTTTAATCCCAATAGCGCATGCCTTGAATAATTGAGGCGCTATGCCGCGAGCTAACTGACGGTGAGACTAACTCTAGATCGTCCACAGCAACAGCTGCCTATCCTGTTTCTGAAACCCGTTGCGTTGGTATAAAGCAAGTGCAGCTGGATTGTTTTGCTTTACCTCTAGCTGCAATTTGTTTATGCCAAGTTGTTTACAAGTCGCTTGGATAAAAGTGAGTGCTGCTGTCCCGATACCTCTACCTCGCTTCGATTCACGCACGTACAGCTCATCCAAGAAAGCATAGCGACCTCTGTATTCCAGGCGGTAGGAGAAAGTCAATACGATGTATCCAACAGTCTCTTTCCCTGCTTGAATAAGCCAGACTCGGCCTACTTCAGGATAAGTGACTATTTTCTCCATTGCTGCCCTAGCAGGCACAAAGTCAAACGGCTCGGTGTGGTCAAAGTTGTGAAACTCTTCCATGTATTTCATCAACACATCGAGATCATCAACCTGTGCAAGTTGGAAGGCTAGCATTCTAACCCGCTAGGTATTCACGCATGTCACCTTGGCGCTTGCGTAGCTTGGTCAGCGCTTCTCGTTCGATTTGGCGAACGCGCTCGCGGCTAATCTCTAGGAGAGCACCAATCTTGGCGAGGGTCATGTTTTTGCCGTCATCTAGGCCAAAGCGTAGTGAGATGACGCGCTGCTGCTGTGGTGTGAGGTCTGCCATGATGCGACGTAGGTCGCTCTTGAGCGAGGACTGGGTGGCGAAGTCGTCTGGGCCGGGGCCGTCGTCTTCTAGTAGGTCGCTGAGCTGGGTGTCTTTGTTGTCGCCTACGCGTAGATCAAGCGAGAGCGGTTGACGTGATTTATCTAGATAGTCGCGGACTTGCTTAGTTGTGAGACCTGTGTCTTCAGCGATTTCGGCAATGGTGGGGACGCGGCCGTTCTGTTGCGAGAACTGGCGCTGGGACTTTTTGATTTTGTTGAGCTTTTCTGTGATGTGGATAGGGAGACGGATGGTGCGGCTTTTTTCTGCGATCGCTCTTGTAATCGCCTGCCGAATCCACCAGTACGCATACGTACTAAATCGGTAGCCTTTCGCCGGGTCAAACTTCTCTACCCCACGCTGCATCCCAATAGTGCCTTCTTGAATCAAATCCAGCAGGTCAACATTGCGCTTGATGTACTTCTTTGCAACCGATACCACAAGGCGTAGGTTCGCTTCTACCATTTTGCGCTTGGCGCGATCGCCCGCTGCCAATATCGTTGCTAGCTCCGCTTCAGAAGTGTCAGCTGCCTTTGCCCATTCTGCCTGAGTGGGTTCGCGGTCTAGCTTTTCAGCCAGTTCGGCCTGGATGACCGTAAGTTGCATCATGTGCTTTACTTGCTTGCCCAAGATGATTTCTTCTTCGTGGGTGAGTAACGGCACACGGCCGATTTCTTTTAAGTAGGTACGGACCAAATCGCTAGAAGGAGCAGCAGCTTTCATATGAAAAATTAGGCAGTGAGGGTAAATAAATAGTGGGGTGGCTATTAGCGTTTGGTCTCAGCAGCTCCAGAAAACTGGGGATATTGAGCCCTGTCGACCTAAGCCGTAAACGTTGAAAAGCAGCAGCAGACAGAGTGCACTTATACAGCCCTGCATACGAGTGGCGGCATAAGACTTCCTAATAGTAACAAAATGTAACGATTATGAGACGCTTCTTTTCATTTATTTTCTAGAGTCGTAGAAAAACGATAGATTTTGGCTAACGCACATGCCCTGCGAAACAGGTGTTTCAGATGCTTTTTTGGAAAGTCTATAGAGAAAAATATTCAGAGCGTAGGCTCATTCCACAGAGAAATCTTAAAA
Organism: Phormidesmis sp.; assembly: GCA_050042985.1. Taxonomy (GTDB): domain Bacteria; phylum Cyanobacteriota; class Cyanobacteriia; order Phormidesmidales; family Phormidesmidaceae; genus Phormidesmis. The sequence goes on from JBHJIY010000158.1 coordinate 10,686, forward strand.
AAGACTGTAAACTTTGTAACTTATATTTAATTACTCTCTAAGCAAAGAATACATGTCCCCGTAGACAGAGTTTGTGTGGCGCTACACCGTTTTATGTCGGTTTTAGGATGAGTGTCTTAGTTGACTGTCTGTCGCGGACATGGCGCATTTTGAGCCTGGGGAGATCACAATCTTTGAAAAGATTATAGTATAAAAGTACTAATAAACTGATTCTCATGTGCGCTGTATTTTCATGGATGTGATCGCTTCCGAGCTACGCGCCTTGTCCTGTGAGGGCGTTTTTGGGGTATTCGATGCGTTTGTGATTGTGCTGTTGCCACACCTGAATAAAGACGCTAGCGATAACATCCATGTCATCGCGCGTGAGGCCGCTGTCGATTAGCTGTCGGCTGCGCCAACGCGCCCGCAAAATTTTGTTCACCATGGTGTAGGCTTCGTCCATAGAGGCCTCGGGCTTGAGCGATCGCAGCGCTGCCTCACAGGAGTCTGCCAGCATGGTAATGCCCGTCTCAGGGCTCTGCGGAATGGGGCCATCGTAGCTAAAGTCACTGGCATTCACCACGAGAGACGGCTCCTTCTCTTGGCGTTCTTTGGCCTGCTGATAAAAGTAGCTGATTTTCATATCGCCCTGATGCTCGGGGATAAAAGCCTGAATGGCTAGCGGCAGTCGATACTTGCGGGCCATGACTAGGCCTTGAGTGACGTGCTTTTTGATGCTGCCAGCACTGGCCCAAGGATCGTCTAGTTCGTCGTGCATATTTGGCCCACCCATTTGGTTTTCGATGAAGCCCTCGGGTCGATGCATTTTGCCAATATCGTGATAAAGCGTTCCAGCTCTGACCAGTTCTACGTTGCGTCCTAGTGCTCTTGCAGCGGCCTCTGCCAGGTTCGCGACAAATATAGTGTGCTGAAAAGTGCCCGGAGCCTCTGCGGCCAAACGTTTTAGCAACGGGCGGTTAGGATTGGCAAGCTCGGCGAGTCGAATAGGGGTGACGACGTCAAAAAAGTGCTCAAGGTAGGGGCTCACGCCTAGGGCTACCACACTCCAGGCGATGCCATACAAGCCGTTGAGCGCGGAGCCCACAAATACAGCCTGCCACAGCGGTGCGCCGACTGTAGAGCGCATGAGGGTCAAAACGAGGTGTACGCTCGCTTGGCTAAGGCCTACAAAGCCGCCGAGTAGGGCAAATTCTTCGCGCGATCGCAGCTGAGGGGCAATCCAGGTGCCCAGCATCGCCGCCGCGCAGCCGGATACCAAAGGAATCGCGTTCACTTCTGCGCCGATAGGCAGCACCAGCGCTAGCAGACCCACCACACTCATCCCTAGCGCCGAACCATAAAAGCTACCCACGAGCAGCCCTACCGCTGGTAGGCCAATCGCAGGTACCCGAAGTGCCGCCAGTATAGAGACCACCAGACACAGCAAAATCACCAGGCAGTGCTCTCGCTGATTGAGCTGATTCATCTGGCGATGGTCAATCCACAGATAAAAGGCCACCGCGCAACCAATGAGCAGCGTAAACCCGCTTAGCCCAATCCAGTTAAAATAGCGATTCGTTAGCTCAAAATGATCTAGCAGTGCAAATTCTGAGGAGGAAATCAGCTCGTCTTCTCTGACGATGAGCTCGCCCTGGTTGACCGAAACCATGACCGGATCAATTTGGCGTACGGCCTGCTCTGCTTGCTCCCATGTGCGCTCCTCGTCCTCCACCAGGTTCGGCACAATAGAAGCCGCCAAGACGTCAGCCGTGAGCTGTCTGACTTCTGGGCTTGGTTCTGCCGGTACCCTGGTCTCAATCGCTCGGCGCAGTAAGTCGTCTGGCATGCCGCTGCTAACGCCTTGCACCATCATTTCATTGAAGATTTGCTCGGCATTGCTCTCCAATGCAATCCACTCACGTTCACTCAGATCAAACAGCCGGTAGTTGTAGAGCGGCTGATCTTTAGCGCTGGCAGTAACCACAAAGTCCTCGTAGGCCTGAAGATATTGCTGCCTACGGGTTTTAACGCGGGTTTGGAGCTGGGTTAGCTGTGGTAAGTCTGCCAGTTCTCGGTAGGCCAGTAGCTCTTGTAAAACATCTCTTTGAGCCGGTGATAATTTTTTGACTTGGGTGATGATTTCGGTCGGTACCGATGCTTCTGGTGTCAGCTCTATTGCTGAGGGCGACTCCGGGGACGCGTTGTCTGCTGTGTTCTCGCTGATATCAGCGTCTGTTTGTACATCAGTGTCTGTTTGCCTAATCTCAGTCCTATTGTTTTCTAGGGTTCTCTGCGCTTCTAGATACGCTGTTGATAGCGAGCTAGTTTTTGCTAATCGCCACAGGGTTGCCCACTGCGCTTCTGTTGAACGAAATAGGTAGTCTTGGGTTGGCTGTGAAAGGGTGTCTAGGTTGAGAAAATTAGGTCTGCCTGCTTGCGATCGCAGCTCTCGGCCCTGGTCAAGCAGCGTTTTAAGCGATTGCTCGGCGGCGGCGGTTTGTTCAATATCAATTTTAAGGACTTTGATTGTGCCGCTGCGAACCGCTTCTCGGTTGTTTTCGGTTGCCTTTTTGTCTTCGACTACCGCGCTCGCAGGCGCATAAAAAGTTTGAGGGGAAATAGAGCGAATATCGAGCCCAGGCTGACGATAAAACCGCTGGCCGAAGCAGGTTGCTAGCAGCAGTATGGCAATAAGTGTGACTGTCCACGCCTGATGTGACCCTTTCGATGAAAGAATGCGAGCATGACCATTGGCATGGGATTTCGTTGTTTTAGAGACTTGGCTACTGCGTCGGTTCTGCGGCCGGTTTTGCTTTGAGGCGATTGCAGAGGGACCATGATCTAGCAATAAAAACTGGCGGGCATTATCCAGCCACGATTGTGGCTGCTGTCCTGCTTTTCCTGTAGCCGGTTTATTGGCTTGTTTTTCTACTTGTTTCCGGGTCTGCTTCTTCAAGAAGCGACCAGAAAGCCTGAGACGCAGAAACGATCGCGACCACAGTGCACGGACCCAATTGGAAATACTACGCAGAACGCTCATGAGCCCTACCGGTTAGCTCGCTTAGTGAGCCGCTGTAGCAAGGCTACTGACGGTCATTTGATTTGCAAGATGCTGGACAGGTGGCTGGGCTAAGAAGTAAACCATTTCTTTATTATAGTAGGGCGTTTTTGGGGTGATGGTCGGCTTGTGCATCAGCTGACGAAGGTAATACCCCAGCCCACTGACGAAACAGTGCATCCGCCAAGGAAATTCCAACAGAAACATCTATTGGTGCAGAAACATCTATCGGTGACTTGGGCTGTTGCCACAATACGGGCAAAGCGCTGTGTCCGACGATAGCACCTGATACCAATCCAGCCATCAGCAGTGCTTCCCATCCAATCTCTCCTGAGATCTTTTGCGCAGCCATAGAGACCGATTGCCCATAGTGATAACTGCGGGCCGCTGATGGACCGTCCGCAATAGTCGCCAGTGCGCAGGTGACTCCGATGACTACATCGTGATGACGGGCCATTGCGTGAGGTGGCAGGCTATTCGATGCACCGGCTGCAAAAGGAGTTGCTGTTTGACGGCTATGCGCTTTCCCGATAGGTAGTTTTCTGGAGCGCAGCGTTTCTTTTAGGGTGTGCCACAGCCATCGGTAGTGCTGTTTTGTGGTGGCGTCTTTTGCGGAGGCGCTTACGGAGGCGTTTTTAGCGACATTGTCTATGTGCGAGGCCTGCTGTGCTCGCCACACAAGCCAGGCCTGATCCAGTGGCTGGCCGCTCATTGCTCGCTCCAAAATATCGCTGAGCACCCAGTATTGGGCCGTGGTTGCCGTATTTGACTGCCACAGGCGGTGTCTGTTTGGGTGGTTGTGGTAGCGCAGCAAGATAGGCACCGAATCTAACCAGGTTTTACTATGAGAGTTCTGTGAGGGTGGAAGATCTGCTGATGGAGGATCTGCTGATAAGAAGCAGTCGATTTGCTCGAAGCAGCGAGTGATGCTTTTAATCCCTGCGGATATGCCGTGCGAATCAGGATGCCGTCGCAGCCCCGATTGTTCTTCTGTAGGCGCTTCTGTGTGAAGAATTGGCACCGCTGTCGGCGCGAGCATAAACCCTAGCAAGGCTCCTCGAAAACGAGCACGTTGGGTGATAGTGCTCAGCGTACTCAGCTCATGAACGGCCCCGCTGTTGGTGACGCTTGGCAGCGAACGTTGATCAATGTCTAGCCAGTCCAAAGTCTGACCCATTTGCTTTGCACCCGTAATTGGATTCTGTATATATTGATATGGCTTAGCTTGATATAGCTAGCAATAGATACAATGCGCGAGTTTTGAGGAGACCCACAATGGGGCGATTACTGACGTTTGCTGCCCTCATGGCGGTGAGTAGCTGTGGTTTGAGTTTATTTTTAGCAGATGCCTATGCAACCGATCCACCGCAATTAGCACAGGCGACGCCCTCGGTTACCTATCCAACCCTCTCAGCCGGCAGCACAGGTGAGTCGGTGAGCCGCTTGCAAGCAACCCTCAGCCTGCTGGGATTCTACCAAGGTGATGTCGATGGCACTTATAGTCCAACGACTCAAGCTGCGGTTTCTCGCTTTCAATCTGCCGCTGGGCTCTTGGTCGACGGTATTGCCGGGCCTTCTACCTGGCGTAAACTACTTCCACCCCCAGAAGATATTGCCACAGTCGCCGCGACACCTGCCCCTGCGACGCCTGCGGCTGACCCTGTGACCGAACCCACTGCGCCTGCTGAACCTATTGGTCCGCCAATCTTAAGACCTAACATAGAAGGCCCAGCGGTTGCTCAGCTACAGAGAGAGCTGCAATCGCTGGGCTATTACGATGGTGCGATTGATGGTATCTACGGTGAAGGCACTCAGAGCGCAGTCAAAGAATTCCAGTCTGACCAGCATCTAGAAGTGGACGCAATTGTTGGCCCTTCTACTTGGGATGCGTTGACGAGGGCTTTGGGTTGATGATAGCTGGGATTAATAGCCGGGCCCAATAACTGGCCCTGGTAATTTGGCAAATAACTGAATCGATTGGATTTTAATCAGCGAACCTTACTCTATCTGCTCTAGCCATGCTGGAAAATCACTACTGCCCATAAGAGCGGTGTCGTAGCTATCGAAGGTAGCACCCGCATGGTTGATAAAAGTCAGGTAGTCACTCATCAAAAAGTAAACGCCTACAATGGCCGCTGCTGAAGATGCAACCAAAAAGCCTGCAAGCATGAGTGAAAACTCTTGGTTCTCGAGCGCTCGGTCCATCAGGCGCAGTGCCCAAAAGACCAGTCCAATTACAATTGTTAAAATCAGTAATATCATTATCGAGGTTTGGAACCTGCCTATCACATGAACCGACAACGGCCTTCACCTTTGGTTCAGTAGCAACCTAGCCGAAGGTGATGTTGTCGTAAGGAACCAGCCCTCAGTCAAGAAAAATGAGCTCCCCTTTGTCTCAGAAGTCCTGAAGCACCTTGTGAAGGGGTAGCTTTTGACCAGTGAGTTTTGGAGCCTTGCCCTCTTGGGCAACTCTGATCCCTCTTAACGGGAAACTTTTACATAGATTAACATATCCTTCAGTTTTTGATGCATGCCAATGCACATTGTGGGAGATTGTAAAGTCCAGAGAGAACAGTACGAGCTAAGCTAGCCTGGCAATCGGTTCTCCTCTCGACTGACACATCTATCAACACATCTAAAAGAACTAAAGGTCGACTGTTAAGCAGCTACTTAACAATAGTAGGTGTTTCAGATAACTGTGAAATTCATAATGTTTTGTCAAGAATCTATTGACGAATAGTCAATTCTTTGTAAGTCAGGTAGGTTTTGATTTCACTAACGCTGAGCTGGCCGTAGTGCAGCAGTGAGGCTAGGAGTGCTGCTTCGGCTTTGCCTGTGGTAAGGGCCTGATAAATATGCTCGCAGGTGCCGGCTCCGCCTGAAGCGATGACGGGAACGGTTACTTGGCTAGCGATCGCATCTGTAAGTGTCAGGTCGTATCCCGCCTGAGTACCATCGGCATCCATGCTTGTAATCAGCAGCTCTCCGGCGCCCCGATTAACGACATTTTTGGCCCAATCTACGGCGTCTAGACCTGTATTCTCCCGGCCGCCTCTGACGAAAACATCCCAGCCAGGGCCCCTTTTGTCTTCCTCTTCTTGAGTACGGCGGCGGGCGTCGATAGCGACAACAATGCATTGGTTGCCAAAGCGATCGCTCGCCCGGTCAATCAGCTCAGGATCACGAACGGCCCCTGAGTTGATGCTGACTTTATCTGCGCCAGCTCTGAGCAGCTTTTTGATGGTGTCTAATGAGCTGATACCGCCACCAACTGTGAGCGGAATGAAGACCTGCTCGGCGGTGCGATACACCACGTCATAGATCACATCGCGATCTTCATGGGTGGCCGTGATATCTAAAAAGACCAGCTCATCGGCCCCGGCTTCATTGTAGATTTTCGCTAGCTCAACTGGGTCGCCTGCATCTTTAAGAGCGACAAAATTGACGCCTTTAACGACGCGGCCAGCTTTGACATCGAGACAGGGCAGAATTCGTTTGGCAAGCATGGCGGTTGTTTCTCTGGAAATAAAACTCTCATGAGGGCGTCCGAGTCGCTGATAAACTAAGGCTGTAGCAAACAGCCGGATGCATTCGACTGTTTGCGTGTCACTTAGCTAGCAGACTTTACGGCCTTAGCCGTTGTCTATGCCATAGGCTGAGTGACCAATGCCAAGTTCCATTAGAGACGCAGTTAAGTAAGGATACAGTTTATTAGACATGGATTTAGAAATTGGACAGCGGGTTCAGGTACGTCGAATGCGCGATCGCGTGGCAAAAGAATTGGCTGCTCGCCTGGGCGACATCGCTATTGTCAAAGACTTCAAAGTGCTCGACGGTATGAACATCGGTGCGCTCGTGAGCTTTGAGTCGGACGACTTCACGACCTGGTTTTTTGAAGACGAGCTGCGCCCAGTGGACTGAGATCCATTGATTAAGACCCGCTGATTGGAGCTAGGCTGGCAAAGCTGAACTAAGTGCTTCCATAGCTAAGGCTGATCCTCATAAGTCTGTCACTCGAAAAGTTTGTCACTCGAAGCTGTAACTTGCATGACGCTGATTCTCACATTTCTCGGTAAGGGTGGTACGGGCCGCTCTACAGTCGCGATCGCAGCGGCCCAAAAGCTCACCAACGAAGGTAAGCGGGTGCTGCTACTCTCACAAGAAGCAGGCCCGGCGCTTTCTATGATGTTGGGTGCTACGGTTGTTGCTATTCCAACAGCCGTAGGGCCTGCCAATGGCTTGGCGGGTGGTTTTCAGGCTGTGCAGCTGCAAACGACTACCCTGCTAGAAGAAAACTGGGAAAAGCTCAAACAGTTTGAAGCTCAGTACCTGCGCGATCCGTTTTTTAAGGCGGTTTATGGGCAGGAGCTGAGTGTTATTCCAGGAATGGATGACTTTCTGGCGCTCAACGCAATTCGCGAATATACCGAGAGCAATCAGTACGACGTGATTGTGCACGACGGTGCGGGCGATCAGTCTAGCCTTAGGCTGTGGGGCGCGATTGGTGGGGTGGACTGGTACTTTCGCCGATTTAAGCAGGTTTTTCAGTCCTCGCAGTTTTACAAATCCATTTCACCGTTTGTCGCTCCGATTACCGGTGCGGTCTTTAGCAGCGGGCTGTCGGGTGATATCTGGAATCAGCCAGAAGCGCAGAGTATAGAAGGTATGGTTGCTAAGGGGAAAGCGCTAGTGCGCGACCCGATGCAGCTACGGGCTTACGTGGTGACTAGTGATGATGATATTGCGATCGCTACCGGTCAGTATCTCTGGAGTGCGGCCCAGCAAATTGGTTTAACCGTCGCTGGGACTTTCGTTTATGCAGGGCCACGGCCATCACTAGACGCTGCCGAGGCAACGGCTGCTTTCGACCCGCTGCCGACGGTGAGCTTGCCTCATACGGAGGCTGCCAACGATTGGCAGCCTGTTATCGATGCTTTGCCCGCACTCGATCAGCCAGTGAGCGTGCCGAGTGCAATGAGCGTGGATATCGCCACCAGTACGGTGAAGCTGTTTTTGCCTAGCTTTGACAAAACTCAGGTAAAACTGACGCAATATGGCCCTGAAGTAACGGTCGAAGCGGGCGATCAGCGGCATAATGTTTCTTTGCCCCCAGCGCTCAATGGCCGCAAGGTCACAGGTGCTAAGTTTCAGTCGGGCTATTTGATTATTTCGTTTGGTTAGTAGGTAATGTCTGAAGACACGCAATCACAAACTCCAACCGCCTCACCCACAGCGCCAGATGATATGCCAGATGATAACGGTGCGAATGGTTCAACCGACAACAATGTAGCTGCGCCCGCTAGCGGTAGCAAGGCGCGGCAGCTTCTAGGGATGAAAGGCGCACAAGCAGGTGAAACTTCTATCTGGAAGATTCGCCTACAGCTGATGAAGCCCATTACCTGGATTCCGTTGATTTGGGGGGTGGTCTGCGGTGCAGCTTCCTCCGGTAAGTTTGTGTGGAGTGTAGAGACCGTGCTGATTTCAGCAGCCTGCATGCTGATGTCTGGCCCGCTGCTTACCGGCTATACCCAAACGATTAATGACTACTATGACCGTGAATTGGACGCCATTAACGAGCCCAATCGGCCGATTCCCTCTGGTGCAATTTCTCTAGGGCAGGTCCAGGTGCAAATTTGGGTGCTGTTGCTAGGTGGCCTAGCGGTGTCCTACGGGTTAGATCAGTGGGCCGGGCACGAGTTTCCCTCTATTTTTGCGTTAGCGGTAGGCGGTTCGTTGATCTCCTATATATACTCAGCGCCGCCGCTCAAGCTTAAGCAAAACGGCTGGCTGGGTAACTATGCGCTGGGGGCTAGCTATATTGCGCTGCCTTGGTGGGCTGGGCATGCACTTTTTGGTGAGCTAAATCCGACGATTATTGTGCTGACGTTGATTTACAGCATGGCTGGGCTGGGGATTGCGGTGGTCAACGACTTTAAGGCAGTAGAGGGCGATCGCCAGCTAGGACTCAAGTCACTGCCTGTGATGTTTGGTGTGCAGACAGCCGCCTGGATTTGTGTGCTGATGATCGATGTCTTTCAGGGTGGCATGGCAGCCTATCTCATCGCTATTCACAAAAACCTGTATGCGGTGCTGCTGATTTTGCTGATTATTCCGCAGATTACGTTTCAGGATATGTATTTTCTCCGTGACCCGCTAGAAAACGATGTGAAGTATCAGGCAAGCGCTCAGCCCTTTTTGGTATTGGGTATGTTGGTGATGGCGATCGCACTGGGGCATAGCGCGCTAGTAAGCTAGGCAGCCAGGATAGGCTAAAACTCGCTTAACTATCCTGATCCGAGTAGATATGCTTTGGAACAATGAGATCTACCCTACTGTCAACAATCTACTGGCGGAAGTTTCATTGCCCAACTCACTGATAGGCGCTGGCTCATCGACTTAGTCTGAACTGGTCTACCCCTCATCTAGTCCTTCTACTGTGCGTGGTAGCATTTAGCTAATTATTTCGGCATCGACTTATTCCAGCATCGACTATTTAGTCGTGAACAAGCATCCAAAAGAAGACAGTTACTGGCGGTGCGGCCGCCCGGAGAATCTACTGACGTGGCCAATCTCTTTTCACAGCTGAAGCAATGGTCTAATCGGATCACAGGCTCAGACCCAAAGTCAGCGCCAGGTTCCAGAATCGTAAGAACCAGAGACGCGAGAAATAGACCACCCGGTGCCAGCTCGGAGCGCGCCCAAGCGATTAGGACGTCGGGTCAGCTACCGATTGGTAGCGCTAGAAAGCCACAGCCCCAGACAGCTCCAGTTCCTGCCGCTGTAGGTGTACACGTTCGCGTCGGTAAGCGACCCCCTTACAAACGGGTTCGATTTTGGCTGCTGTTGCTCTTGGGCGCAGGGGTTGCCGGACCTAGTGCGCGCCTGTATGCGCTGTACAGTAATCTTCAAGACTCTGTTCCCGATGTGACCAAGGCGCTCACCTACGAGCGCAGCGGCACCATTACCCTCAAGGCAGAAGACGGCAAAGTCTTGCAGAAGGTCGGCCCTACGGCTCAAGAAAGCCTCAGCTTCGACGAAATTCCCCAGATCGTGACGGAAGCTTTTATTGCGGCTGAAGACCGTCGATTTTATGAGCACAACGGGGTGGACTATCGCTCTATTGCAAGAGCGACCGTTGCTAATGTCACCAGTGGTGGCGTGGTAGAGGGTGCTAGTACCATTACTCAGCAGTTGGCAAGGCTGACGTTTCTCAATCAGGACCAAAGCTTTCAGCGGAAGTTTCGAGAGGCGATTCTAGCGCAGAAACTAGAAGAGGAGTTGGGTAAGGAAAAAGTATTAGAGCGCTATCTTAACCTGGTGTACTTGGGTGCGGGTGCCTACGGCGTAGCCGATGCGGCCTGGATTTACTTTGGTAAAACGGTCGATAAGCTAAGTGTGGCCGATGTGGCACTGATTGCAGGCATGGCACCCGCGCCAAGCGTGTATTCACCGCTGGTAGATCCTGAAGCAGCGCGCCAGCAGCGCGACAAAGTGATTAGCCGGATGGAAGTGGCTGGGGTGATTACCACGGCTCAGGCTAATGAGGCCTACGGCGCTGATGTGACGCTAGAAGCTCAAGAGCCAAAGTACCTTTACAGTGAGTTTCCCTACTTCACTATTTATGTCAAAAAGCAGCTAGAGCAAATTCTGTCGGAAGAAGAGCTACAGGCCGGTGGCCTTGTGGTGGAGACTTCCTTGAATACGGAGTGGCAAAAGGCCGCTGAGAAAACCGTAGAAGAGATTATCGAAGACTACGGTCAGTGGCAGAGTTTTGAGCAGGCCTCGTTAGTAGCGATTGACCCTAAAACTGGCGAAATTCGGGCCATGGTAGGCGGGACTGATTTTGATGAAAGTCAGTTCAACCGGGTAACTCAAGCGCAGCGGCAGCCAGGTTCTACGTTTAAGGCATTTGTGTATGCCACTGGAATTGCCACCGGGATGTCTCCCTATAAGTCTTATGCGGATGCTCGCTACGTGGTCGACGGCTACGAGCCGAAGAACTACGGCGGCGGCTACAGCGGCTATGTCGATCTGCGCCGAGCCCTCACCAGCTCTATCAATATTGTTGCTGTAAAGCTTTTGGTCGACGTCGGCTTTGATCCTGTCATCGCCATGGCCCACCGTATGGGTATCGACTCCGATCTTTTACCGGCTTACTCTCTGGCCCTTGGCGCTTCAGAAGTAAACCTGCTGGAGCTGACCAGCGCCTATGGCACCTTCGCGGCTGAGGGTAAGCATGTCACTCCCCACGGCATTACTAAGATTACCAACGCTCAAGGCGACGTCATTTACGAGTTTGACGAAAAGCCCAAGCAGGCTATGGACCCTGATACGGCGTCGATTATGACGTGGATGATGGAAGGGGTTGTGAACGGTGGAACCGGTGGTAACGCCGCAATTCCAGGGCGACAAGTCGCCGGTAAGACGGGAACTTCTGAGAAGAACCGCGATCTTTGGTTTATTGGCTATACGCCGCAGCTGGTCACAGGCGTGTGGATGGGGAACGACGATAGCACGCCCACAGGCGGTGCGAGCCGCACGGCGGCTTTGGCCTGGTACAAGTTTGTCGATCAGTTTATTGATGATTTGCCAGTTGAAGAATTTCCAGATTTGCCCAGCCTCAGTGGCCGCAATGGATCTTTGACGGCTAAGCCGGTGTATCCAGGTCGGGTGATTGCCGAGAAACCAGGAGAGGCTCAGAGCGATCGCGATACAGCATCCCGCCAGTCCAGTAGTTCAGACTCTACTTCGAGCAGCCGCTCAGAGTCGTCTGACAGTAGCTCGACACCTGAGCCTGAACCAGTGACCTCATCGGCCCCAGAGCCTTCGTACGGCAGTGCACCTTCGCCAGTACCCGCTTACGACCCTGTTCCAGCGCCGGCACCAGCGCCCGCCCCGGCCCCCGCTCCAGCACCCGCGCCGGCTCCAGCACCCGCGCCACCGCCAGCCCCCATTGCTGCGCCCGTGCCGCCACCGCCACCACCGCCACCAGTAGTGCCGGCGCCGCCGCCCGCC
>JBHJIY010000159.1:0-17532 GCA_050042985.1 Phormidesmis sp.
TCATACTCAGTTCTCTTAACGATATTAATAACGAACAGTTAGCAAAGCGGTTAACTACTGGGTTCTCCTTGGCAAGGGAAACCGTAAGGGAGAGGTGTTCGACAAGTGCGCTACACATCGGCAACCCCTCCGTGCGGTTCCCCTTAGTAAGGGGAAGCAAAACATAAGAGCGCTGACGGGAAACACTCGCTTGCACCTAGATTGGTCCGTCCAACGTAAGGAGTCAAACCATCTTGTACAATCTGCGAGCGTCATCGACCTACCGGCTAGCAACAGCCGTCTGCCAGCGCAAATTCTCATTCAGCTTGCCAGACTTCAACAGAGACTTGATGTGCGCAATCCGCTGATAGCGATCGCCCTCAAATTCATCCAAAGTCAAACCCACTTCCTTGTAAGCCGCATACAGCTCTTCAACCCCTTTACGAGCACTCCACTGAGGCTGAAACTCAGGCAGCACACGTAAAATCTTGCTGCAATCTACCCGGTAGCAGCGCTTATCAGGACCAGCATCTTCGGCATACTCCACCACACAGTTCGGCACAATGTCCTGCACCATGTCGGCCAGCTCACGAATCTGATAGTTGTCCTCATTGCGACCTACGTTAAAGGCCTCATTATGAATCTTTTCTTTAGGCGCGTGCAGCACAGCCATAAACGCCCGAGAAATATCTTCAATGTGCACAATCGGCCGCCAGGGTGTACCGTCACTCTTAATAAATACCCGGCCTGTCGTAAAGGCCCAAGCCGTCAAATTATTCAACACGAGGTCAAAACGCAGCCGAGGAGATACGCCAAATGCAGTTGCATTTCGCAAATACGTTGGACTGAAGTTATCGTCCGCCAACTTCGCGAGATCTTGCTCCGAGCGCACCTTAGAAACACCATAGGGCGTCACTGGATTAAACGCCGATTCTTCATTGAGCCAGTCATCGCCACCCGCACCGTAGTTGCTACAAGAGGAAGAAAATACATACCGGCTCACACCTGCCTGCTTCGCCAATTCAGCGAGCCGTACAGTCGCCTTGTAATTGATGTCGTGGGTCAAATCAGGATTGAGGTTGCCCAGCGGATCGTTTGAAAGACCGGCCAAATGAAACACCGCGTCGAAGCCTTTAAAGTCTTCGACGGTGGCTTCGCGCACGTCTTTTCTTACTTCAGGAATCGAAGGGAGGTCATCGCCAAAGGTACAAGCCTCATACAAATCACTGTCCATACCAGCAACCTCATGCCCTGCTTCTAGCAACATTGGCACTAGCACGGTACCGATATAGCCTTGATGTCCTGTTACTAATACGCGCATATTAACGAGTCTCCTTATAAGTTGATGAGTCTAAGTATTCTTTCGGTGACTAAGCCCAAGTTTTCCAGGGAGCATTACCCGCATCCCAAAGCCCTTCCAGCCGCCTTTTATCTCGTAGCGTATCCATGCACTGCCAAAAGCCAGAATATTTGTAGGCCATTAGCTGCCCATCTTTGGCAAGTTTCTCTAGTGGCGCTTTCTCCCACTGAGTATCGTCACCCTCAATGTAGTCAAAAATTTCCGGCTCCAAAACAAAGAAAGCACCGTTAATCCAGCCTTCGCGGGTCTGTGGCTTTTCAGAAAAGTCCACAATCTGGTCACCCTGTAAGTCCAGATGGCCAAACCGCGCGGGTGGGCGTACAGCCGTCAGCGTTGCTAATTTGCCATGAGAGCGATGAAATGCCAGCAGCTCTGTGAGATTGATATCTGAAACACCGTCGCCCCAGGTAAGCATGAAAGTTTCATTATTGACATAGGGCTGGAGGCGCTTAATTCGTCCACCTGTATTGGTATAGAGCCCGGTATCAATCAAATCAACTTGCCAATCGGGGGCGTCTCCGCCATGACGTTTGACGCTACCATCCTTGAGCTGAACGGTCAGATTGCTGTTGAGAGAACAGTAGTCGACCATATATTTTTTGATGACGTCAGCTTTGTAGCCTAGCGCGATCGCAAAATCATCAAAGCCATGGTGCGCATAGTGCATCATGATGTGCCAAATAATAGGGATACCCCCCACTTCGACCATGGGCTTCGGCGTTGACACGGTTTCTTCAGACAACCGGGTACCCAGTCCACCGGCTAATATCGCAACCTTCATAGGGAAAACGCTTCCAAAATTACAAGCATTAGCACTTTGCTAACAAGAATCTAAACGGGTCTTCACACTGGCAGCCTTTGATATCGCAAAGACTTCTTTTTTGTGGGCACAAATCAAGCCAAAAACAACCTAATTCAGGCCATCACTTTAAAATCTACTAAAAATTTGCCGGCTAAATTATAGAACCCTACATAAAAATCCAAAAAACAAAGTATCAAAACGGATTGATGCTGTGTTCATCAGTATCTTCATGTAGAAGCAGAGAATCCAAATATACGTCAGCAGCAAAAATATCAGTATAAAATTTCACGTAACCCCCAAAAAGAGGCCATAAAGAAACGCCGTAGCGCAGTGCTATGTCATGACACACAAAGGGGCAGTCGCTATTATGAATCGACAGAGACATCGCCAGATATCACGAATCATACAGATGCATATCTTTCAAAAAAAGGCTATCTCCAAGTAAAATTGCGGACATCTGCGGCTTCAATTCGTAAGGATTTTACCGCTTTGCTTTTGTAGTGAATGCTGCGTCCCTCACTGAGCCACGATATGGTTCTACAGATACAATTCGCGGCGATTCGATGGAACTCTTCGACTTAAAAGCAGCCAGAAAGGCAGCCAGATAGATAATGGTTAATGCAAATCCTGTCCTCAGTATTGGACTTCCTATTTACAATGGCGAAGACTTTGTCAGCCAAGCGCTTGATTCTTTGCTAGCGCAGACGTTTCAAAACTTTGAAATTATTATTTCGGACAATGCTTCGAGCGATCGCACCCCCGAAATCTGCCAAGCCTACGCCGCCAAAGATAGCCGCATTACCTATCACCGCAGCGAGCAAAACTTAGGTGCCGCCTGGAACTACAACAGAGCCTTTGAACTCTCTACCGGCAAATACTTCAAGTGGGCCGCACACGACGATCTGTGTGACCCTAGCTACTTTGCCAAAGGCATTGACATCCTAGAACGCGACGACACGGTTTCGCTGTGCTACGCCAACACCACCGTCATCGATCCAGCTGGCACGGCCACAAGTCACTACACCGAAGACCTTCACTTACCGTCGCCATCGCCATCGACCCGGTACTGCCAGTTCCATCAGCGCTTCCGTAAAAAATATAAATGCAATGCGGTGTTTGGCATCATGCCGAGAGCTGTACTAGCCAAAACCGCCCTTATAGGCCATTACGAAGCCTCAGATATTACCCTGCTTGGCGAGCTAGCGCTGAGAGGCAAAGTCATCGAAATTCCTGAATACCTTTTCTACCGCCGCGACCATCCCCAGATGTCTGGCCGAGCCAATCCCACCGCAGAATCGATTGATGCCTGGTTCGATCCAACTAACCGAAAAAAGATCGTATTGCCGATGAACCGACTTCTTCGGGAGCACATCCGCGCAGTCAGTCGCGTACCGATGGACCCAGCCGAAAAACTTAAGTGCCTCGCGCAAATCCGGACATTCGTTCGCTGGAAGCGTAGGGAGCTAGCAGAGGAAATCAAGCAGCTCGCTCGGTCGTATGCCTACAGCTTTGCGCGGCTCAGTCCTCGCAATTCATGAGCAGCCAACCATCAAGCAACAATTGAGACAAGAAAGCATGACGTCAAACGAAGCAACGTCTATCCAAACTGAATCCTGGCAAACTGGCGATACAGCAATGGGTTTGGAGAGTCAGCTAGTAGTAGAACAAAGCCAAGCACCCGCTAAAACATTTGACGTCTCCGTCGCCATCCGAGCCTACAACTCAGCAGAAACCCTCCCAGCCATTCTCGATAATCTCAAATCGCAGGTAGATACCGACGCTATTCAGTGGGAAATCGTCGTTGTCGATAACAACAGCACAGATGCCACTGCGCAAATTGTGCAGCGTTACCAAGACGATTGGAATCGACCTTATCCGCTGAAGTACTTTCTAGAAACCCATCAAGGCGCTTCTTTTGCTAGGAAGCGAGCGATCGCAGAATCTCAAGGCACACTCATCGCCTTCCTCGATGACGACAACATTCCCGACACAAAATGGATATCAGCAATTCACACCTTCGAGCAGCAGTACCCACAAGCGGGGGTCTTTGGCAGCCAAATTCACGGAGACTTTGAAGTCCCTCCACCCAAGGACTTTCGTAAAATTCAAGGGTTTCTAGCCATCAAAGAATACGGCACCTTACCGCGAAAGTTCAACGCGGACCTGCTCGACCTGCCCGCAGGTGCAGGCATGGTCGTTCGCAAGCACGTATGGCTAGAAACCGTACCCAACAAGCTGCAACTCAAAGGGCCTGTGGCCAATTCGCTGGCATCCAAAGGCGAAGATTTTGAAAGCATGATTCATATCAGCCGCGCCGGATGGGAGATTTGGTACAACCCAAAAATGTGTATACATCACAAAGTTCCAGCCTGGCGATTGGAAGAAGAGTATCTGCAAGAGCTAGTGCGCTGTAGCGGACTAAATATTTGCACGCTGAGGTTTTCTAGAGCCGCAATTTGGCAAAAACCCCTAATCGCCACCAGAATCATCCTAGGCAGCACCCACAAAGCGCTCAAACACTTCTGGGAGTACAAAGGCAACTTTAGCGATGATATCGTCGCCCGATGTCAGATGACGTTTTACCTGAGCTGCCTGATGAGTCCGTTCACGCATATCGTCCGCCAGCTCAAAAAGTAATCCGCTTACTTGTACAACCGCCTTCTATTTAATAAAATCGTCAACAGCAAACATGACTTCTGAATCCTCCCAAGCCAGCCGCTTCTCCTACAGTCGCCGAAATTTCCTCAAAACGAGCCTGTTAGCAGCAGGGGGCACACTAGCTTTTGGCTGCGTCAATCAAGGCGGTAAGGAACTGATAGAGATCTTGCACTTACCCAGTCAGTTTTCCAAGCGAGCCGGAGACCTAACTGCGAACATCGTTGGCCAATACAACCGCGACATAGAGCAAATTCGGTATCAGGTGAACGGCAAACCCTGGACGACTTTCTTGCCAAAGGGGTCTAGAGTACCAGAACCTTTTTTTACGCTCGAAGTGAACGCAGCAGATCTACAAACAGGTAATAATTCACTCACTATTGAAACCACACCCAAACGAGGGGAAGCGGCCACCCAGTCACTACAGTTTGAGTATCAGCCAGCTGCGATCGCATTACCCACCCGTACAAACTGGCAAAATTCCAATTCAACGCAGCTAGATGTACAAGACGGGTACTGGGAGACTTTTCAGCATAACGATGAATGGCGGGTCAGACCAACACTGGGATACGAAGACTACGACCGGATCTTGAATGTGACCGGCGCGTTTGCGGGCGGGCGACGGGTAGAAACAGACCTTACGTTTCGTAGCCATATAGAAGGAGAGCGCTATGGATTTGGGCTGCTGCCTATGTGGGGCGGCCATCCTGATGAAGCGGGTGTTAGCCCCAGGCGAGGATGGACCTTTGGCATTGCTTGGTTTTATTCCACTTACAACGGCATTGGCGCAGAGTTTTCCTACAAAGTGGGAAAAGAAGACGCTAACTGGATCTCTTCTTTTCGCAACTTTCAGTGCGATCGCAACGTAAAGTACAAAGTCATCGCCGAATGCTTCCCCGTAGTAGATGCCGCAGGAAAACACCTGCACTACACACAGCGAGTCAAATGGTTTGCGGCCAAAGACAGCGAACCCGAAGGATGGCTCGAAGTTATCGACAAAGAAGGCGCACCGCTACCAGAAGAGGAATACGCAGTCGCACTCGTAGCCCACAGAAGCCAGGTCGAGTTTGGCGAGGTCACCGTGAGTGCCATCGAAACATTGCAAGCCAACAAGACCTAATCTTTTCAGCGCAGATGATGCTCAGCGCACAATTCGCTCTGAGGCATCCGCATCCGAGGATTGTGAGGGTTGAAGCTGTAAGCCTGAACCTGCCGCAGGCTTGCAAAGACGCTGGTAGGCCTCAAAAAATTGTTCGGTCATCGTGTCATAAGAGAAATAAGCCACCGCTCGCACGCGACCGGCTTCACCCATCCGACGCCTTAAGCTAGCATCAGCCAGCAGCTGAATCAGGGCATCGGCCAACTCATCGGCATTTCCCCTTTCAACGAGTAGCCCCGTCTTATCTTTAGCAACGATTTCTGGAAACGCACCTCCATTCGTTGCTACCACAGGCGTTCCCGTTGCCATTGCCTCAATTAATGGAATGCCAAAAGGCTCTTCCCACACAGAAGGAAACACAAAGACATCTGAGTTTTGATACTTTTCTATCAGCTTGGAATGGGGAATAGCGCCCCGAAAAAAAACGTTGTCAGCCAGCTTTTCTGCTGCCTGCTTTTTCATATCCGTGTAATAGTCACTGCTGTAAAACCGAACCAAGTCGATTACTTTAGGGTCTTGACTGACACCGACAATAAAACCAAAAGGGGCCTGAATAGTGGGACCAATGATTTCAAGCTGAGCAGTCGGATAGCGCACCATTACTTTTTGGAAGGCTGCCAGCAGCGTATGAATACCTTTCTCAGGAGACACCCGACCAACGAACGTTACTTTCTTAGCTTGATCATCCTCAGATTGATTGTCCTCTTGATCGTCAATATCATCAGGCAGATTAAGCTTCTGAGCAAAATGTCCTATGTCCACAGCGTTATAGACGGTCTGGGTGCGTCCAGAAACATAAGGAAATGCAGTTTTTACTCGGTTCGTAATGTAGTCGCTACAGCCCAAAATAAGATCTACACTGGCCAAATTCGCATCAACGACTGCCGGGTCAAACTGCGTTAGCCAGTCACACCCCATCTGTAAAACGACTTTAATATTTGGGTTGAATCTTTTGATAACAGGCGCAAACTGAGCAAAATTGAACAGATGAACAACATCACAGTTGCGTTTCCTAAGATCGAGCGCAATTTGAAGAATATAGCCGATGTGATAGAGGTTGGAAGACACAAGCGAATCTTCGGTACGACCTTTAGAAAAATACTTCAGCAGCTTGTGCCAGCGTCGATCTAGGGCGATATTAATCCATCGATACTCAACGCCTTGATCGTAAGTAGGCGGACTGCGAAGCTCCTTACCTTTGGCGTACACCATGACATCAACTTTATTGGCCAGTCGATAAGCAGCCTGATACGTCAAAATCGCCAAAGAGCCAGACTGTACAGGAGGACGGAGATTATTCCAAGGCTGGCTAACAAAAGCAATTTTCATGGTTTAAATTCGTTCGTTTTTAAGCGCCGTCGCCTCAAGAACTGGCAACTATGCGGATTCAGACTTTAAGCAAAGGTTTAATTTGAGCAGTTGAACACGGACTTAGTTCGAGTTAGGCGTGGGCTTAATAGGGCAGATACGACATACTTGTGTACATACGCTCAAAATCGCTCCACAAGATATCAGTAATTTTACCTACATAAGGTGAAATTACTTTTACTAGAAGATAAAAATTACGATAGTGGCAAGGCATCAGCGGGTTGGCCTTTGTTGCTATCTACTTTTTATACGGTTTGACTGGCGACCCTTTAACGCATCTCCCAAACAAACAATCTTATGGATAGGCAATTCTCAGTTTCAAGGAGGATTCTCGGCTTTTTTGTAGCGGGTTTTGTCCTATTTACGCTGGCCTCTGTCACATACCTTGGGCTCAGCAGCAAATCCCCTGTCCTCTCTATAGACCCTACGGTCTATCTCAACGAAAATGATTTTCTAGCAATTGAAGCGACAGCTCAGCAAAATGCTCGCCCCAATACCTATCTAAATGCAGACGAAATTGAGGCCATCAAAACTAAACTAAGCGCTGGGGAAGAGCCTTGGGCAACGGCTTATCAGCGCATGATTACAGCCGCAGACCAAGCATTACTAGCCGGTCCCTACAGCGTGACGGATAACGGTGGGCCCAATGACGGGCACGACTACAAAACATCGCTGGCTTACTGCGGCTGGAGCACAGTAGATGGCAAAGAGCCCGATTGCAGAGATGGCCAAATTAACCCGGCGGCAGATCGGCAGGACTACGACCAGGCGATCGCACTAGCTCGTCACGTTTCAACGCTAGGGCTAGCCTATACCTTCACCCAAGACAGCCAGTACGCAGACAAAGCCGTATCGCTGATCAGAGCCTGGTGCATAAATGCAGATACACGGATGACACCTGCCTTCACCACCCAACAGTCCAAGATTGAGATCTCCGTTTCGCTCCCAGGGCTGTTCTACGGCGCAGATTTGCTCTACAGCTATCCAGGTTGGGACTCAGCAGAAAAAGCAGCATTCAGTGACTGGACAAGCCAAATTGCAAACGACGCCGTGCGCTGGAGCCGCCAAAATAACTTTGAGAATTGGCGCGTTCACTTCATCGCACTAACGGGCTCATATCTAAAAGACGAATCACTGCTGAGCTACGCCTTCGGACGATACAGAGAACTCATTCCGATTCAAATGGACCGACAGGGCAGACTCGTTGAAGAACTCGACCGAACAAAATCGCTTTCGTATTCTTTATATGCGCTCGACGCGATCATTCAAACAGCAGAACTCGCAAAACATCAGGGTATCGATCTGTATGGCTATGAAAGCGACCGAGGCGTAGGACTCAAGCAAGCACTGGACTATCACGCAAAATTTTCTGCACAAGACCCAGCAGAGCGCTGGCCCTACGAACAGATAGAGCCGCTCAAAGTGCAACCGATAGAAGCATCAGACAGCACGGCAATCTATGAAATGGCCTACGCTCACTGGCCAGAACCACAATACTTAGATGTCATTGAGTCTTGGGGAAGGCCCATGACCGAAAGAAGAGTGCACTGGCACATTTCACTCACCCACGCCAGACGCTAAGTAATGAATATCAACGGCGATGTCTGTGCTCAGCTATAGGCAGGATAGACTGTACTGTAGTGCTGAGTAGAGTAGTCTCTTTCACGCCGTACACATATCGCTCACTTGAGTTCATACGCCTATGCCCTGGGTTCGCATTGCCAGTGGAATTGTCGCGATCGCGATCGCAATCAGCTTTATTGTGTTGGGCGGATGGTATTTCACCATTGGGTTTGGCATCATTGTTTACCTAGGTCAGCTCGAAGTTTTTGACCTGGTACGTGCCAAAGGCATCAATCCTGCGGCCAAAACAACTCTCATCGTCAGCCAAATTCTACTGGTCACGGCTCACATTTCGCCTCCAGTGACCGATGCAACCCTGGCACTCGCAGGCACCTGCATCTGCTTTTACCTACTCTTTCAGCCCAAATTCGCCACTATTGCCGACGTCGCGGCCTCTATTTTGGCGCTCTTCTACGGTGGTTACTTACCCACTTACTGGATCAGAATTCGCGATTTGGGCGCTGAAGTCACAACAAACCTGCCACTCGGCGGCTATTTCCCCTCTAGTCTGAGCTGGGAGCAGCTCCCCAAGGGACTCACGATCACCTTCATCGCCTTTGCCTGCATTTGGGGAGCCGACATTGGCGCTTACGCCTTTGGTCGAGCCTTTGGCCGCACGCCACTCTCCAACATCAGCCCAAAGAAAACAGTAGAAGGCGCAATTTTTGGCATTGGCGCTAGCATCAGCATCGGCATTCTCGGCGCATGGTCTCTTAGCTGGCCCATTTGGTGGCTAACAGGCGCAGCCATTGGCACTATCATTGGCATTTCTAGCCTGCTAGGCGACCTCACCGAATCACTCATGAAGCGCGATGCAGGTGTCAAAGACTCCGGCACGCTCATTCCCGGCCATGGCGGCATTCTCGATCGCACCGATAGCTATGTCTTTACGGCTCCCTTGGTCTACTACTTCGTGGTGTACCTTATCCCCTTAATCAATCGCTATTAACTGAGTCGCTGCTAACTGAGTCGCTGGTCATCAATCACTTATGGCATGACCATAATCTTTCCAGAGCACAGGAGCTGCGAAGCCTGTAGCGCCAGCTCGCTAAGTTCGGTCTCTTTCCCCAGATCCCACTGAAACCCTTCCAAAGCCTCAACCGGGATACCCGCAGCATCTTGAGTAAGCTCATCTAAATGATTGAGCCATCTCGCAGAATTCAGCTGCAAAATATGGCCTGAAACAACAGACAGCGCTGTCCCTAGAATCACCGGTTGCTCAGCAATTTTCATTGGCGTCATAGGATAAAAGCTCAATCCTAAACAACCGTCACATAGTCGAACTTTTGGGCGGCTAAGCGTCACTTCAGCTTGCAAAGGGAGCGAACCATACTGAACACGTATGACTTCAGCAATTTCAGGGTAATGGATGAGCAATCGCCAAAAGCTATTCAACCCTTCTGCCAACATAGGTGATCCCAAAGAGGCATTGAGATCGTCAGCACTCAACAGTGTCGATCCCTGTACCGGAAACGATTTCAGCAGTCGCAGCGGCTTGCCCCTCACAACTTGACCAATATTGATTCGGATATCTTCGGCAGATAACTGAACTTGCGTGATGTGGATCCCTTTATACATAGCCTGCGCGGCAGAAACGCTAACCCCTGGCAAGTAGCCTGAGAGAATTTGGCGATCGCGTCCCGCCAGTTCGATCGAAAGCTGTTCTACTTGCTCTACTTGCGATCGCAGCCACAGTCTCACCGCCACTGGCAACACTCGCCCAATAATACGGCTGCCACCCGCCTTCTTTTCTTGGGGCTCACTATCTTCCGAGAAATCTGAGGGATCGACCACAACACTGATCCAGTTGCTACGCTTTCCATTATTCCTGCTAGCTGCCACACCGTATAGCCGAATACACATCTCCACCAAAGGGCAAAGACGCTACGCGATCAAATGTAAATTTAGCAATCAATATGTCATGTGTTCATGACATATTGATCCCAGTTACAGGCTATTGGCCGATTTTGTGGCGAAATACAGTGATCCTGTTGATCCCGAAAGGCAAATTTGTCATATTATTAAGATATTGATCCCGAGAGCGATCCCAATGCATGTCTTCTTGGGGGATTTATTTAACGCCTTAGTGAGGAGAAAAGGAATATGTCAGGTTCAATCCCAAACATTCCACTAGAAGAAATGACCCTGCGTCAGCTACGCAGAGTTGCTAGTGAATACGAGGTTTCGCGCTACAGCCGCATGAGAAAGGTAGAGCTTGTCGCTGCTATCAAGCAAAAGCAAATTGCAGCAGGCGATCGCCGCGAAGCACCTGAAGTCATGCCACATATCGATGGGCAGACCACAGTAGAAGCTTCACGCTTCACCAATGCAGCCCAGAGCCTCGCAGTTGGCAGCTCTACTCACAGCAATACTGCAACACTAGTGTCAACAGCACCTGACATGGCTTCTCTGTCGACAGTTGACCTAGGGCTTGCTGACTTGCCTAGTGGCTACGGCGAAAGTCGCATCGTTCTACTCCCTCGCGATCCTCAATGGGCTTATGCCTACTGGGATATTCCCAACGAGCACAAGCAAGAACTGCGCAACCAAGGTGGTCGTCGCCTAGCGCTTCGCTTTTATGACGTAACAGACATCGATATTCACAGCCAAAGTCCTCATAGTCTTCAGCAGTACGACTGTGGTGAAATGACTCGCGAGTGGTACTTACCCATTCCGGTGAGCGATCGCGACTACACCGTCGAAGTTGGCTACATTTGCGACGATGGTCGCTGGCTCATGCTTTCCCGCTCCGCCCCTGTCCGCATCCCCCCTGTCTATCCATCCGACTGGATTGAAGATCAGTTCGTCACCGTCGGCTGGAATCAAGAACTCAAAGGCCGCACTATTGCCAAACTCGTTTCTCCTAGCCAAAAAGCAGGTACAGCCGGCCAAGCAGGTACAGCAGCAGACTCAAGCGGAATCTACAAAGAGATATTCGCGCAAGCGCAGTCTACCGAAGCTCAGCGCATAGCCGGTTCTTTGTTCGGCTCCATGCATCAGGTACCTGAGCAAGCTGTCAGCTCTTTCGTCTTCCCATCTGGCGCAGGGCTGTGGGCATTACCAA
Source organism: Phormidesmis sp. (assembly GCA_050042985.1). GTDB lineage: Bacteria > Cyanobacteriota > Cyanobacteriia > Phormidesmidales > Phormidesmidaceae > Phormidesmis. Next base: position 12,011 of record JBHJIY010000159.1, read on the forward strand.
CGGCCTCTGGCGTCAACATGTCTGGCGCTGGCATGTTTGCCTCTGCGCCTCCAGAAAAATCTCGCAAGTTCTGGTTGGTTGCTGACGCTGAGCTAATCGTCTATGGTGCGACTGAGCCCGATGCAACGGTCACTGTCGACGGTAAAGAAATCGAGCTGAAGCCCGACGGCACTTTCCGCTTCCATGTTTCTTTCCAAGATGGCGTACTACGTTACCCCATCGTTGCGGTCGCTAAAGACGGCGAGCAAATGCGTTCTGTCCACATGGACTTTGAGCGTCAGACGCTATCGCGCAACACCAACACCAAAGAAGAAGCAAAGCTGGAATGGTTTGCATAAACCAGAAGTAGGCAAAACAGTCTAGATAATGACATCGCTAAATTGCCCGGAGGCTTCGGTAGCTTCCGGGCAATTCTTTTGAAGTAGAAAATGAAAAATACTACGACGACACTTTACTGGTGCGCCTGAGCCAATCTATCAGTTGCTGCCAGCGCTGCTCTAACCACAGCAAGCCTTTGTCGACCCAGTTCAAAAGCTTCTCTAATGGATGCTGAACATAATGACTAGAGATGACAGTGGCCTCCAAGCTGCGATTGCTCCCTCCACCACAGGATGTCAGCCTAGGTGTTCGATAACCAGCGACACCCTTTAACAAAGAGGTCTCTCCCGTCCAACCAAACAGCCCTCGATTACAACCCTCTGATGGTCGCAACCACCTCATACCAGCAGGTAGCCACCCTCGCCGCTGCCGCTTCAAATTGGCGACTGCTCGCAGCACTTCTACCCAAAAAGCACGCGCTGAATATGCCAAGCCGCTGGTGCTAGCGGGCGATGGCAAAGCCCATCCCGAAGAAGATCGCGAAGCCAAACCCATCGATCTCACCGGCTTCGCTAACCCGCTCGATATCGATAAATCAAGTCCATTTGCTGGCCCTTCCACTGCGCAAACAGCGGTACCGGCCAATCGCTTCGCAATCTCTCTTTCAAGCTTCTGCTGCTGATCGCCGCTCAAGCCACCCCACACAGACGTATAGTCAATCACTAACAAAAGACTACGCGTCTCAAGATCGCTGGCAAACCCTGTAATTTGGGCATCACGATTACGCCGTAGCCATGCAAAGCGATGCAACAATAGTGCTTTAATACCACCTGCCAACCCTGATATTTTCTGCGTGGATAGAGTGCTTGCTAAAAAAGTGTCGTCTAAAACAGAAAGGACTTGAGAGATTGCACCCGAATCATCTGTGGCCTCACACTCAACCTCAGATGAGCCCAATCGCTGCGATCGCTCGCTCGTAGTGATTCGCTTAAGTTGTCTCGCCCACTGCTGCGACCATCGCACGGCAGCTTGCAGCGGAACCAAGGCCCAAGTGCCCCCTAGCACCGCACCTGTAACGACCGTAGATCGAGTCTGGCGAACCGCCCGTCGATGGCGATCTAGTCCTTTTCGGTACTGTCCCAACACTAATCGTAGTAACTTACTTTGATACGGGCCATATACCATCAGCGCTCGTGAATGACTGCCCTCAATGGCAGACTCCCTCCTTTTCAGATTCTACCGGAAGCCATGGTCTCCCCTGCCACTACGCCTACTCTCCCCACATCTCTTAAAACTGAACTCGACAACCTACGCAAACTCAATACTCAGGATATTCAGTCTAGCTGGCAGTGGCATGACCAAGACATCGGCACTGACGACGATCTCCAGCATTCAGGTCAAACGGATTGGGAGCGCGCGCCGCTCAACGAGCGTCAGCATGTTGCGTGGGATAAAGGATTACAAATTCGTTGGCTGAAGCAGACAATTGTCATTCCGACAGACTTCTACGGCTATCCACTCACCAGACTCACACTTCGCCTAGCGCTTACATGGTGGGCCGAAGACGCTCAAATTTATGTTGATGGCACGCTCGTACAGTCAGGAGATTTATTCGAGTGCTTTACACGAATTTGTCTGAGCGATCGCGTTCAACCTGGCGATACCTTTCAAGTTGCTATCCGGTTGGTGAGTCCCAATCATGATGATGGCGCTTTGGTGCGATCGCAGCTCATCTACGAACTTCCCACAACCGCGCCAACGCCCGAACCTAGCTTCATTGCAGACGAGATGGCAGTACTCGCCACCCTAGAGCCAGACACACGAGAGAGTATACAAAATGCTATCCAATCCCTCGACTGGAACAGCCTTTCTTCTGAGCAAGCCACAAACAGCACCAAAACAGACGCGCTGAATCTCTGGCAAGACCTCTCAACACCAACAGCTGCCTTAGCTCAACCTACGCCAGCATCTATTCATCCATTCCAGCAATCTCTCAGTCAGCTTCGTCGAGACCTCAAGCCCTTCAGCCCAAAAGTAAAAGCTAGAAAAATTCAATGCATCGGTCACGCCCATTTAGACATGGCTTGGCTATGGCCCATTGCCGACACGTGGGCAGCCGCCGAAAGAACCTTCAAATCTATCCTTTCCCTTCAAAAAGACTTTCCAGAACTCACCTACACTCACTCCAGCCCAGCGCTATTCGAATGGCTAGAAAATAATCGCCCATCGCTATTTAAGCAGATTCAAACAAAAGTAGCTGAAGGTAGCTGGAGCATAGACGCCGGGCTTTGGATTGAACCCGAATTTAATATCATCGGCGGCGAGGCCATCGCCCGTCAGATTCTCTACGGACAGCGCTATTGCCAAGAAAAATTTGGACAAATTAGTAAAGTCGCTTGGCTGCCAGACTCCTTTGGCTTCTGCTGGCAGCTTCCCCAGATCCTTACCCAAGGAGGTATCGAAACCTTTGCCACCCTCAAGCTTTCCTGGAACGACACCACCGAATTTCCTCACCAGCTCTTCTGGTGGCAATCCCCCGATGGCAGCCGCATCCTCAGCCTCATGCTTCCACCCATCGGTACAGATATTGATCCCATCAAAATGGCCAACCACACTAAACAGTGGGAAACCAATACAGGCATTCCAGACTCTCTCTGGCTCCCCGGTCTTGGCGACCACGGCGGCGGCCCCACCCGCGACATGCTCGAAAAATCTCAAAGATGGGAAAAATCCCCTTTCTTCCCAGAACTATCCTTCACGACTACCCAAAGCTACATACACAATCTCGCCCCCTCGACCCCTCGACCCCTCGCCTCAAAAGACGATAATCCACCATTAAACCCTGGGAGTAGACGGAAAGAGCTCCCAACCCACAACAACGACCTTTACCTAGAACTCCACCGAGGCTGCTACACCACCCATGCTGACCAAAAACAAAACAACCGATACTGCGAAGACCTGCTTTACCAAGCCGAAGTGTTCGCTACTGTTGCTCAGATTGTTACCGGCCAGCCCTATCCTCAGGAAGACGTTGATATCGCTTGGAAAAAGCTTCTCTTCAATCAATTTCATGACATCTTGCCAGGAACGTCTATTCCAGAGGTTTTCACAGATGCCAATCGTGATTGGGAAAAAGTAAAGGCCATAGGTAGTCGGGTGTTGGAGAAAAGTTTGGGTGCGATCGCACAGCAAGTAGAACTATTAACGCCTCCCTATCAAAACGCCAAACCCGTCATCGTATTCAACTCACTCAGTTGGCCACAGACCGCAGTCATCACCTTGACGATTCCAGAAACCACAGAGACCTCATCCCACTGTTGGCAAGTCTGTGACAGCCGCCGCACTAAACTACCTTTTCAAACAAACAGCCCCAAACAAGGAAAGCAAACATTATCAGTACTTGTCAGAGACTTACCTGCTGTTGGCTACCAAGTTCTTTGGATTCATCCAGCATCTCAGCCAGTACACCCTCCACACATCGAAAACTACACACTAGAAAATAATTTATTAAAAGCCAGCATAGATCCCAACACAGGTCACATCACTAGTCTGATTGAGAAAAGCACACAGCGAGAAACCTTCAGCCAACCAGGCAACCAGCTGCAAGCCTTTGAAGACAAAGGTCAGTACTGGGATGCATGGAACATCGCCACAGACTACACCAACCATCCGCTTCCTTCACCCACCCTCCAGGCCATCGACTGGCTCGAAACCGGCCCCGTCCAGCAAAAACTACGCGTCACCTATCGCATCAACCAATCAACCATCCGCCAAACATATCAGCTAGACAAAGACTCCCCCTACCTCCAAGTCGAAAATCGAATCGACTGGCAAGAGACCCACGTCCTGCTAAAAGCCAACTTCCCGCTCAGCTTAGAATCAGACACAGCCACCTACGAAATTCCCTTCGGAGCCATCTCTCGCACAACCAAGCCAAAAACAGCAACAGAAAAAGCCCAATGGGAAGTGCCCGCACTACGATGGGCAGACCTCACCCGGCCAGATAAGCGATTTGGGACAAGCATCCTTACCAAAGGCAAACATGGATTCGATGCTGGTCCAAGCCACATTCGCCTTACCTTACTCAAATCCCCAACTTGGCCCGACTCACACTCCGACAAGGGAATCCACCATTTCAGCTACGCCATCTATCCACACGCAGGAACTTGGCAATCCGCAAAAACCGTTCACCATGCACGCGCACTAAACATTCAACCGATCACACACTGGAAAGCAGTTTCAACCAACGTCACAGAGGCTACACTACCCGCTGAACAGAAAAGCTTCCTACACATTCAAAACGAAAATCTCATCCTATCTACCCTCAAGCCTTCAGCAGATAACCCCCAAGAGTTTATCCTGCGCTACTACGAAGCTCACGGGCAATCAGCCACATTGCAAATCTGTAATCAACTCAACTTAAGCAACACTTCAACTACCAATATTCTAGAAACAGATATTTCATCCAAACACACCAAAGAGGTTAAACCCTGGCAAATAAAAACTCACCGATTCAACCTCAAAACAAAGAAATAGGTCTATTAATAACAAAAGTCTTGGCGGAGCTACGCACCAAGACTTCTTTGACTACAACCTACGAGTCATATCAAATTATTTACTAGCCACTAGCTCAGCAGACTCAGATTCTGCGTCTGTCTTCTCATCCATATTTCGAACAATGTCCAAGTCCACATCAAGCACAGACATCTGCAAACCGCCTTTAGGGCTATTGTCTACCTTAGAGATAAATGGATTTGGTTCTACGCTACCCGTACAAATAATCAAAGATCCCTTCTTCAAATAAGGTAACTTCCGCCAAGCTGCCGACTTCTCCCAAATGCTCAAAGAAATCGTAAATGCCTCTTCTCGATTACGCACACCTTGCACATAGAGCGTAGCCTCAGCCACATTCGCTTTTGCACCGCTCTTAAGCTCAACCGTTTTCACTTCAGCATCTGCTGCCAAGTTGCCACTCACAATCCACTTATTTAAACCAGCACTCGCCATATTATTCTCCTAATCTTAAAACAGCTCATCTGCTTTAAAGATGCCCAACTCAGCCGCTAGGGCCGACTATCGAAAAGTACGTAAAACAAAAGCCCCAGGTACGCGTAGTACCTAGAGCTTTTGCTTTAGAATATGGAACCTGGCATCGAGCTATTTTCACAAGGGCCAACGCCCTAACTATCTTCGCCGCTACAGCG
>JBHJIY010000160.1:0-18177 GCA_050042985.1 Phormidesmis sp.
CACCTAAACAAAACGCAGACGGCGTCAATACAAACGCCTTGGCTGCAACCTATGCAGCGTTGTTCTTATTCAGCAGGTCTTGAACTTGGACAAGTGCGGCTCTAAAAATGTTAAAGCCAGCCCAGCTTGCAGCGATGAGCAAAGGTGAAATCACAAGCAGCACGCGAATATCCATTTTTTAGCCTACTCCAGAAATATTGCTTAAAAGGTTGTAATAATCTTCTCATACAATCTAGCATCACACCTATGGTTCATGGTGGATTCATGATGACGAATATTCAAAAAGAGACTCAAAACATGTCTATGAATCGACCAGTGGCCATGGTTACAGGTGCTTCCAGTGGTATTGGCCTGGCGATCTTCCTCCGGAAGGGCTTCGCCATCGCACACCATCTCGCCCACCACGGCTACGACCTCGCCATCTGCGCCAGAAGACAAGACCGCCTAGATGCGATCGCACTCCAACTCACCGAAAAAGGCGCAGACGTCCTTGCACAAATCGTAGACCTGCGCGACGAAGCCCAAATTCTCAGCTTCTTCGCCGCTATCAAATCCCGCTGGGGCCGCCTAGACGTACTAATCAATAACGCCGGGCTCGGCCACAAAGAATCACTCACCAGCGGCGACACCGAAGCCTGGCGAGAAATGCTAGAAGTCAATGTGCTCGCGCTGAGCATTTGTACACGAGAGGCGCTGACCTTAATGACACCAGCACAAACTGACTCACGAGCGGGACACATTGTGCACGTGAGTTCGTTGTCTGGCCATCGAGTGCCTTCTATTGCCGGGATGTACTCGGCGACTAAGTTCGCGGTGCGGTCTTTGGCAGAAACCTTGAGGCGAGAATTGCGATCTCAAAACAGCCCAATCCGCATCTCTTCTGTAAGCCCAGGCGTAGTAGAAACAGAATTCGCCGAAAAATATTACCAAAGCGCTGAAAAAGCTGAGCATACCTACAGCCAATTCACCGTCCTACAAGCTGACGACATCGCGAATGCGGTGCTATACGCCCTCACCCAACCGGCTCACGTTGAGGTAAATGATATTTTGGTCAGACCGACGCAGCAGTCTGCCTAAGAAATCACCTCAAGCTCATCCTCATGCAGATGCGCCTTAAACGGACGCTTCGCCCCTTCCACCTCAAACGAGGTCACAATTTGATAGTTCGCGCTGACGGGCCGACCCTGCCATTCGGTCAAAATCGCTGAAACCACGCCTTCCATGCCTTCCACGTTGTGAGGCTGATTACGGTGCTTAGGGTGATTAAACAGGGTAAGAGGTGCTTTAACCCGGACGCGATCGCCAACTTTCATAATGAGAGAAATATAAACGGTTTAATTCGTAGGTATATTCTCTCATAGTGCGCTCCCTCTTCCTCTAATTCTCCTCCACCTCAGCCGGCGTATTGACTTCCTGTGGCGCACCTTGTCTCACATTTGGCTCAATCGCTCGCCACAGCAGCCAACCCACTGCGCCAACAATCGTTGCGACAATGAAGGCCAGTAGTAGCGTGACCCATCGGCCAGATGAGGTGCGATCGCTCCCATTCTCAGCGCTAAAGTCAGCCATTTCCTCAGGCGTTAGCGGCGTATCGTCGTCTTCATCTTCGCCATAAAGTAGTGCGCGCGAAGCGGGTGTCATCTGTGCGGGGGGCGGCGGGGCTAGGGTCGCAGTGCCGCCTCTACTTTTGCGGCTGAGGCCGCTACCACCACCGACGGCTGCGCTGGCGACAACCTCCTGATTTCGGACACTGCCAAAGCGCCGCCTGCTTTCTGCGCTGGCTGCAATCTCATTGTGCTGACTGTCGGCTTCAGCGTTGGCATCGGCTATCTGTGCCATGGCCACATTCATTAGCACCACGGCCACATTGTCATGCCCATTCTTCTGATTCGCCAGTTCAATCCACGAATCTACGGCCGCATCTAACGGCACAATCCGCTTCACAATTAGGCCCACATAGTTTGCCCATGAGGCCTCTACCTGATGGTTGTCACTGAGGCCGTCGGAGCATAGCAGCAGCACGCCGCTAGAGTCGAACAAGAACCTTTGAGTGTGCGGCTTGAGGTGCTCGTATTCGCGGACGCCAACGGCCTGGCTGAGCGCGTGGGCATCTGGGCGTTGGCTAGCACTGGCATAAAAGCTGTGGCCCGCGCTGACTTCTTTGCCAGCGATATCGTCGTCTACAGTGAGCTGTTGGCAATGCTCTGTGGTAACCCAGTAGGCCCGGCTGTCGCCAATATGCGTGAGGTATAGCTCGTTGACTTCGGTGGGGCCTTCTGGTGTGTCGACGCGCTGGGGGAGGACAAGTGCCATCACCAGCGTCGTGCCCATGCGCTGACGGTCGGCGCAGCCCTGTTTGTCGTTTTGCTGGGCAATCAAATTGTTGGCGACACGGATGGCCGCTTCAATTTGGTCGATGACAACGCTAGGTGGGATGGCCGTGCTCTGTTCCATGGCTTCTGCGAGGAGGCCTCGAAGCTGAAGTTGCAGCGATCGCACCACGCGCTGGCTAGCCACTTCGCCGCCTTCATGCCCACCGACCCCGTCACACACGATGGCCAAACGCGGCAGCAATGGCAAGTCCGCCGTGCCGGTACGCTTGAGCTCGGCGCGGCTAGGGTAGCAAGCATCTTCGTTGCGCGCCATCTGCGGCCCTGTGTTGGTAGCCCCTGCGACCTGAAACTCAATCGTGTGACCGGCGGCGGCTTGCATGAGGCACGTATTGACTTCGGCTTTAACAGCGGCAAAGTCCGTGCTGGTGCTGCGCAGCTGCGCGCACACAGAAGTGATGAGCTGCTCAATTTCGGGCTTGGCATGTGGGCGGTAGATGGTTTGCCATGCGTCAGCCAAATCAGCGTAGGTCGGCGATACTGGGTTGGTTGAGAGGCCAATCAGTCGCACGCGCCAGGCTTCTACTCGAATGTTGCTTTTTTTCAGTAGGCTGGCGGCCGCGCCAAAGGTTTGCAGCGGCTCCCACATTGAAATCATTTGCCATAGCCAGTAGGCCTGGCGAAAGGCCGATGCAGCGGGCCATGCTTTGGCGATCGCAGGCATCAGCTGCCCCTGTCGATTCACCGGCACATTGCTCAGCAGCAGCACCGCTTCACCAGACTCTTGATGGCAAATGCCATACACTCCCGGCAAATTTAGCTGGTGCGGATACGCCTTGAGGTACGGCACCGCAAAGCTAGGCACCGGCTCAGGTACCTTGGGTGGCTCTGCGGGACGAGTATCTAGCCAAATCGAAGGAGCCACCACCTGATAGCGACCGTCTACTTTATCGCCAATCGGTATCTTGTTTGTGCCGTGGCCCAGGGCCCAAACGTATTGTCTGAAGGGATATTTGCTCTCTTCGCCGTTCATATTCGCCGTTCACAAAAGTGTCGATGTAGTTGCGGTAATAGGTTCGCTGCGGCGGGATGCATCGAACCAGGGATTGCCGTTAAATTAGCTATATGGTATAGGAAAAGGGATTTAGTGCAAGCAAAAAGATCTGTTTCACGAATCTATTTCACTTGAGCCACCTCTAGCAAGCAGTTCGGAGGTCACTGAACTAAGGTAGATAATGTATCGACTACCAGGATTTACCTGGCCACGCTTTTTATGCCTCCTGCCTTTATATGGGTCATTGTCGGTGTTGTGCTCTGCCTCATGGAGCTACTGTTGCCAACGGCGTTTATTGAATCTGCCTTTGGGGTAAGTGCCTTTGCGATCGCCTTCCTCACTCTGCTCATACCCAGCCTTAGCGCCAACCTCCAAATCGTGGTGTGGATGGCGCTTTCTTTCCTCGTCTTTTGGGCCCTCAAACGCTTCATCCCAAACAACACCGCACCGTCTCTGCGCCAGGCGACCGAAGCACGCACCACTACCGAAATTTTGCCAGGCCAAGCGGGTAGAGTCATATATGAAGGCAACTCCTGGCAGGCTCGCTGCGAAGACCACGGCGTCTCTATCCCTTCCGATCAAGAAGTATTTGTCGTCGAGCGCAAAGGCAACACACTCATTGTGATTCCACTGAGCAGTTTCCAGTAATGAGTAAGCGGTTTACAGGAAAATCATCCTGACTTCTTCTTTTCTCGTAAGTTCGAATGATCAAGCAACGAGGCATCAATTCCAGTCCGGCAGCAATATTCAGCCGGCGTTATTTTCTTTTTCTATACTCAGCAATAGCTAAGAGCGTTCCAACAATTGTCGCAATAGATGCTCCTATGGTTGTCCATCCATTAATAAGATCGAATGGCGAAGGCTTGGATGAGCGGGAACTTTGCCTCTGGTTTTGATTTGGAGATGGCTCATTTGTTGCGATCCTTGAGTCCACGAACATCTCACCGCATTTTCTAGATGTCAGGTCCCAAGCTATGTGGTTTGCTCCAATCTCATAAAAGTTCCACGACTTAGCCCTGATCTCTCCAGGTGTTTCAACAAACCACCTGAAGTTAACTTCTTCCGTAAGATTGCTGCACACTTGGTCGCTTATCCGGTATACGAATACATTGTTATTGATAGTCAATTCACTCAAAGGAATTTCTAGGCTCTGATATAGCTTTCTTGCATCTTCTAGTGTATTAAAATCAAACTCGTAAGTGCATCTATCGGTAGTTGTTTCCTCTTCTGAAGATCTGAGCTCTTTATATTTGACAGTTCGCCATTCTAGACCCTCTCCTAAGTTGACGTCGCAGAAACTATTATCTTTGCTTGGTTCATCAGATGGAGGACTCTGAGACAACTCGAGTGTAAAGCTGCCGTTGCCTTCCTCTTCAAAGACTGTACTGACCTCTACCGTGCTCGGATTTACGAATAGCAATAGTGGTGATAAGAACAAAAACACCCAGTTCGTCTACCTTTTACATGCATTAGAGTAACGTCAGATGCTAGCCAGAACCAAGATCCTCTAGTCAAACAGTTCACCTATCTGGAGTGGTCGGGATAAAATCTGGAATAGTCAGGATAAATACTGTATGTATATTATAGATAAAATCGTAATGGGCAGTGTCGCCTAGGTCTGCAAATTTGAAGATCATATTTATGCATCTGTTTTCACAGCCTAACCGTACGCTATCAGATGAGTCTCCAGATCTTAACTAAGATCTAAACGTTCACAAGATAGTTGCCGAAAGACTGCCTCTGGATCTAACTCAATACGTAACTAGAAAAGTCAATGCAACCAAAGTTCATATGTGTCTTAATGCTTGTGGGAATGCTGCTCGGTTGTAACAGTACTCCCTACAGTCCTTCGTCATACTCACCCTCAAGTCCCTCTACACCTACAGTGCCAACTGTTAATGAAGCTGAAGCAGAACAGAGAAGAGCTGAGGAAGAACAGAGAAGAGCCGAAGAAGATCAAAGAAGGGCTGAAGAAGACCAGAGAAGAGCAAGGCGAGATTCTATTCATTCGGAGTTGTCACGCCTCGACCAAAAGTACAACGATTTATCATCTAGGATTGTAGCGAAAGAGGAAAATATCTCACTCTTAAGGACTCGCTTACTTGCTGCAGAAGGTGATGTTAAAACTTTTGAGGGCCAGGTTCAGTCTTACATCAGTGACAATATTGTGGCGGCAGGTTGTTTAGAAGCTGCCGATGTTTCTCTAGACGAAGGCAACCAGTATGAGCAAGATGTTCAAGATGGCGCAACGGTGGTAGTGGTAACCTGTACCGTTATGCTTCTGGATAAGCAGTTTCGAGATCAAGTTATCAATGTTGCCGATCAGTTAAACCAGGCAGATATACGTACTGACAATCTCAATCGACAAGTCAACGGTATTCGAACTGAAATTGACGAACAACTTGCTGCTTTAGAACTGGAAAAGACGGCACTTGGTGATGTAGATCGTACAAGACAAACACGTGAGTACGAACTTGAGGAGCTTGATAGTTTGTAAGCTTGTTGATCAAGCTCTCATTCGACTGATGTAATCACTGTAGCTTTTGCTTTGATTGCAGTCGCATCGCTTCAATGATTTGCCCGTTAGCTTTCGGAAACGGATAGTCAGCTATCTCGTCCAGCGTGACCCACTTTACTTCGTCGCATTCAATCGTCTGAGGCTCCCCGCTGAGATGTGTGCAGTTGAATACGTTGAGGGTGACTTTGAAATGGGTGTAGGCGTGGTCGATGGTGATGAGCTTGGATCCGACTTCGATTTCGATGCCTAGCTCTTCTTGTATTTCTCGTTTTACACAGTCTGCTTGACTTTCGCCCGGTTCAATTTTGCCGCCCGGAAATTCCCACAGGCCGCCGAGTAGCCCTTCTTGCTTGCGGCGGTCGATCAGGATTTTACCGGCGGTGTCGGTGATGACGGCGACGCCGATTTGCTTGTGGGGGAGGGGCTTACGAGATTCTGTCATGGGAAAGTCGGTCACTGCATTCTGATTGTACGCTGCGCACCCGCTATGCCAAGGGCAGAGTAGGCAGGCTGGGTTGTGGCGCGTACAGAGCGTAGCGCCCAGATCCATAATGGCTTGGTTAAAGTCTCTAGGCTGCTTGGGGTCTAGCACTTGCTCTGAAACTTTCCACAGCGCATTCAAGTCTTTGTTTGGGACTTTTGGGAAAGCGATTAGCCGAGCCAATACACGCTTTACGTTGCCGTCGAGGATAGGGGTAGGAAGGTTGAATGCGGCGCTGAGGATGCCGCCTGCGGTGGTACGACCGATGCCTTTGAGTGCGATCGCACCCTCCAAATCCTGCGGAAACACCCCACCAAACTCACTCACCACTTGCTGCGCCGCCTTGTGCAGATTCCGCGCCCGCGCATAGTAGCCTAGACCTTCCCATAGCTTCAGCACCGCTTGCTGATCAGCGGCGGCGAGTACTTCCACATTCGGGAACTTCGTCAGCCACCGCTCGTAATACGGAATCACCGTTTTCACCTGTGTCTGCTGAAGCATGATCTCCGAAATCCAAATGGCATACGGATCTTGGGTTTGTCTCCAGGGCAAGTCGCGACCTTGTGCACCGTACCAGCTCAGTAGCGATCTCCTTAGGTCTACAACGACCTCCTCAGATAGCACAAAGCTCGGTAGAGAATTCCCTACCGAGCTTTGTGCAGATGTTTTTTTAGTCTTTGATGCTTTCTTCTTCGTACGGCTTACCATCTTTGGCCTGTGCTACTGGCCTTTCAATGGTACTAGCCTCCCAGTAACGCTGAGATAGATGCTCTTGCAAACTAGCCTTCTTCCGAAGCTTCGTCATCAAAAAAGTTAGTGCTAAATCGCTCTTCAAACGCCAGACGCTGCTCAGCGCCTCTCAAAAAATAGCCGCTCATCATCGCAGCTGCCAACAGGCGACCTAAGTTTTCACGATTGGTGGTGACAGAGACATCAAACTGGCCAGAGGGTAAGCCGCCCAAGAGCCCGACGACATTGTGCTCCATGACCTGCATGACGTCAGAAGAATCAGGCCGAGATAGCTGAGTAATCGTGTCTGGGTCCATAGTTTTTACGTACTTGAGCAATGAGTTGTCTGTCATAGGTTTTGAGTCCGTAAATTCTGGGATTTGCCCGGTTACATCATCCATGCTGATACCTTCTTGCGAAAAACTAGAACGCGATTCTATGGAGTGTTCGCTCTTTATTTGTTGAGTTCAGTGTAACAAGGCCATCCTTGTCCAGGCATTGGCAGAAACCGAATGGAAAACCGAACATGCCCAAAACATACCCGCTCTTCGTTGATCTCATATCAAGACATCTCTCATATCAAGACATCTCTCGTATCAAGACATCACACTAAGCTGTTCAGCAGAACCATGACATTCAGATATTCAAGAGATCCATGACGTTCAATAAACCCATGACCTTCACCAGGTCGGATCGGCCATCAGGTTTATCTCTATGTGTTCTACTCCTTTTGGAACTGCTGTCAGGCAGGCGAGTACGGCATCTTCAGACTCAGCCGTTATGCCTGGGCTAGTTATGTCTACCTCACAGGCGTGGCAGCTACCCATCAGGCACCCTGTAGAAATATGCACACCCGCGCGGGCGGCAACTTCGAGTAAGGGTTCACCAGCTTTTGCACTAGTGACAACATTGTCGGGTAAAAAGCGAATGCTTACAGTCACAGAACACACAGTTTGAATACTACTTTTACGCCTTCTTGTATGCTTTCAATTGATTATGCTTTCAACATTGCCACTAGCGTGGTGTGCGCGTCAGCGGCATCTTTCAGCTCGTGGTCAAAAGAAACGCGCACCGGTAGGGTTTCGCCGTCTACCTCGGCGGCTAGGTCCATGCCTTTGTGGTCAATGGCCTGGAGCGTGGCAGCCGTTGCACTGGTTTGGTTACCATAGCGCTGAGCGTAGGTAAGCACAGCAGCGGCATGGTCTTTGTTCATGTGCTTGCAAATGCGATCGCTCACTTTGTTATCGATGACTTCAGCTTTTTTTTCTGACATATCAATTTCTTAGGCGTTTCTCTCAGGTGTTTCTTTGGGGTGTTTCTCTGGGGTGTTTTGCTCAAATGTTTTTTGAGGTGTTTTTCTTGACGCATCTATGGCCGTATAGTTGGCAATATTCGGCTTGTCGGCTCAGGCGTTACTTCCTAAATAATACGTCATTTCTACGAAGGCCTCTTTCTCATGACTTCTCGTTCTCACCACTTACACCATCCACCAGGGCTTTCACCCAAGCTTTCAATAGAGCACTCCCCCTTTCCGCTACAGGCACATCCCTGGCCCACCGGACATATCTTTGAGAGCCCTGGTGCACATCTCACCTACCGAGTCGTTGGGCCCTGCTGTCGTCTGTACGATCGCGAGCAGCTCCCTTGGCCGTGCTGCCGTGTTCAATGGCGCAGCAAAGAACCTAGCTGGCGACGAATCGGCAAACGGTTTATTGTCGATCTTTCCACCCGAAAGCATCCTTCTTATTGCGTCGAAATCGTCGGCCAAAGCTATCGAAGCGAGCCTATCGTTATGACGATGTACACTTTCAATCTCTCCGCGCCCCAGCAAGACTGGTGGCACACAAAGCGACTACTAAAAACGCTTTCCACCGCAGAGGAAAGCGTCAGTATAAAGTAATGATTGCTTGGCTATCAGCCCCAGGCATTGAGGATGTTAGTCGTAGATATCATCAATTTGCGTTGGCACCGACACATTGCAGCCCCGGCGATATTCAATTCCAGACCAGGTCAGCACCCCGCACAGACTCGCATCGGAAAAATCCACGTTAAATACGAGCGTATCTCTTAAGTCAGACCCGTTCAGAATGGTTTTAGTCAGATCTGTTCCGTCTAGGTAGGACTCGCGCAGGTCGGTTTCAATCATCGAAGTACCGCTCAAATCGGTATGGTCAAAAATTGCATAGCGCAAATCTGAACCATCTAAAAAGGCCCCTCGAACGCTGGCGTAGCCCAAATTAACATCGATTAAGTTGGCGTTCTGTAGCTGGGCACCGTCCAAATTGGCATAGTAAAAGTTAGCCCCTTCTAAGTCGGCTCCTACTAGGTCGGCCCCAGAAAGATCGATCCGTCGAAGGTCTGCTTCGTGAAGGTCGCAGCCTCGACACTCATTGGTTTCTATCAGTTTTTGAATATCGGCTTCTTCGGCGGCCCAAGCGTTTTGTGGCAGCATCGCAACGCTGGCAAGAAGTGTGCCGACCGCGAAAGCGACCCTCTGGTGATCGCACTTACGAATTAAATCCATTATTCCTATAGACATGAGACAGGACATGACGTTAGGCGACCTCGCAGGTTAATTCTCTTAGCTGTTTTCTATAGTGTCAGATGCTGTAGAAGCGTGACAAGAGCGCGTCACGTATATCCACTCATTATTCATAAACTGCCCAAAAAACTTGATGCAGTTTTGGCCCCCTGTAAATAAGCAGGTCAATAAAAGTTGGTCGACGACAGTTGCAAGTCCTTCAAAAACGCTACTCACACAGTCGTTTTACGGACGCATTCAACAACGTTACATCTGAGGTGATTTAGCTAATTTCACGGGTATCCTGTGAACTAGATAAATCAAGAAAATTCCATATGTTAGTCCACCTCCTGAACTAACATTTTCTGGAACGCCTCCTACTTGTCAGGTGCGTAATGCATTAGGTGCGCAATGCCAACCCTGTCACCAACCACGTGAAATCTACTATAAGGACATGCAGAAGATGAAATCACTCCGTTTTACTCTCGCCGCACTAGCAACTGCCGCAATTACCATCAGTGCGCCTGTTGCCATGGCTCAAACCAGTGTTCAACCCGGAACAAAAGCCGCTCAAACTACAAGCGTTCAAAACAAGCAGAACGTCATCGGCGCTCAAGAAGTCGACCAAAGCAGCTTCATTCTTTCCACCAACCCCACAAGCAATTTTGGCGGCAATCAGCGCTACGGCCTGATGATCATTGAGCAAAAATCAGATTCTCAGCTTTGCTACAGCACGACGGGATCTGCTCCTACGCAGGTAAACCCGCTGCTCAGTACCTTTGACTTCAGCGGTATCTGTGGTCGCTCTACCGATACAAACGGATATGCCATCCGCGCAGCCGGTGAGCAAATTCGCTACAACCCCGTCATCGAGAACGAAGATGGTGTTTTGGTGCTCTATGCCAAGCCTAGTGCGTTCGCAGGTGGCGGCGAGAAGTTCATTATTGGCCAAACAGACGGTATCGCAGCAACTGGCTACACTCAGATTTTCCTCAAGCCCGGCTGGCGCTTGACGCGTAAAACGGTAGACGGCGCAGCAAAAGGTCTGATGTATCTTACAAATGACCTGACTGTTGCTGAAATCACCGGTCAAGACGTCGCTATTGAGCCTGGCGGTGGCGATCAGTCTGGTGGAGATCCCACTGACGGTGGCGATGTTGTTGTAGCGCCTCCAAGCTTCCCCGACGCGCAGGGCGATACCTATGCTAGCGAAATCAACCGTGCGGTTCAGCTCGGATTTATCTCTGGCTTTGCTGAAGATAACACCTTCCGCCCACAGGCCTCACTCACCCGTGAGCAGCTCGTCTCTATCGTGATTGAAGGCTTGGACGCTGTGCCACAGGGTATTGTGAGCAGCAATCCTTTTGCAGACGTTCCTGCTGACCGCTGGAGCGCTGCCAAGATCAAGCAGGCTCAGGATTTGGGTATTGTCAGTGGCTACGGTAACGGCACCTTCCGCCCCACACAAGAAGTCACTCGCGCTGAGCTGATTGCAATCATGCGCCGGGCTGCTGAGTACAAGAACAACACCACAACGCTGGTGGCTAACCAGCCAGGCGATACCTTCAACGATACCGACGGACACTGGGCAAAGGATGTCATTTCTGATCTATCTGGCTTCTGCGGTGTAGCGACACCACTCAACGAAGTGGGCAGCTCGTTCTATCCCAATCAGGCGGCTAAGCGTAACTACGCGGCAGCGGCGATGGTTCGTCTTCTAGATTGTTCTCAGACCACTACTGAGCAGTAAGCTGATGAGCAGTAAGCTGAGCAGTCTAAATCCTGCGTCTCTGTGAGTAAGTAAATGAATGAAAGCCTCCGCTAGCGTTTATGCTCGGAGGCTTTTTCTTTGGCGTTGTTTTCGGGGCTGCTAGGGGCTACTTGGTGCCGCGTAGGATGCCGTAGCGGATGAGGCCTCGGTTGAATCCGGTGGTCATCAGTGCGATCGCAGCTGTTCCTCTCACTGTCTCCATCCCTGCCTCAAAAATACCCGCAATCACATTCACATCCAGTGCCGAACGCACGACATCCTGCCAAAAGAACTCCACCTGCCGAGACCAGTCTGCCAGCTGAATATCACCAAAGCCAATGCCCTTCGCCAAGCTGCCATACTCATCTAGCGAAATCACGTAAGGCAAGTGATATAGGTCGTACAGCAAATCCAAATGGCTTTGCTCGTTGTCTGTCAGTGTTCCAGCCAAGGTATCTGTTGGCCGGTGACACCAAGTCGCCATCAAAAACGTACCGCTTGGCTTCAGCACTCGGTAGCACTCCCGCAAAAAGCCCTCCTTATTTGGCATATGCTCACCGCTCTCCATAGACCAAATAAAGTCGAAAGAACTATCAGGAAAGGGCGTAGAGAGCGCATCTGTCACCTGAAACTGCACAGCGGGCGCGGTGGCCTCCCCAAAATTTTCCCAGGCTCGCAGTTCAATCCCTTGCTCAGCGGCGCGTTCTCCTGCTCGCTGTGCCTGTACTGGGCTTAGCGTAATGCCCACCGCCTGCGCATCAAATTTGCGAGCCAAGTACAAGGTGCTACCCCCAATCCCACAGCCCACATCCAAAATGGTGTGTGCCGAAGACACCCCAGCCCAATTCAGCAACTCTTCCATCAGGTCGATCTGAGCCTGTCTGCGGTCTTTGCGATGCTGACCGTTGACGCCGTAGTAGCCGTGGTGCATGTGCTCGCCCCAGGTCCGTTCCCACAGCGGTGACGACGTATCGTAAAAGTTCTGAATTCGCTGGGCTAATGTTGGAGCCAGTGGTTTAGTCGCTGTCATGTCGAGATTGCCTGTATTCGTCTTGTCTGTCCACAAAAAACTGCCTGGAAAACCATAGCTAGCTGATAGGGATATATCTTAACGCCGAACATTCAGCCAGACAGTCCAGCGAAATATTTGCATAGGTTTCACGCACATCTCTAGACAACGGCAGTTGGCAGATAGCTACACACGATGGAAGGATACTATAGCTAGCCTAATTGTCTTCACACCCATGATGACCGTCCCCAGAACCATTTGCATCGGCTTTCTTGCACTGATTGCCATTGGTACGCTATTGCTGATGCTGCCTTTTGCCACCGCTAGCGGCGAGTGGACCAACCCACTCGTGGCAATCTTTACTGCAACCTCAGCGGTGTGTGTGACGGGGCTGATTGTAGTCGATACCGGCAGCTATTTTTCTTCGTTTGGCCAGGGTATTGTGCTCATGCTGATCCAGCTAGGCGGACTAGGCTACATGACGGCCACCACCCTATTACTGCTACTCATCGGTCGCAAGTTGTGTCTGAAGGATCGCTTGGCGATTCAGCAGGCAATGGATACCGCTGAGCTAGCAAATGTGAATGCGCTAGTCGTCTCGATTATCTCGATGACGTTCATTTTTGAGCTCACCGGAGCCTTTTGCCTGATGCCGACATTTACACCGGAGTTTGGTACGGGCAGAGCGCTATGGCTTTCCATTTTTCATAGCATCAGCGCATTTAACAATGCGGGCTTTAGTCTGTTTTCAGACAGTTTGGTGCAGTACGCCGAGAATGCTTGGCCAATGGCAGTGATATCGGCGCTGATTATCATTGGCGGCATTGGCTACCAGGTCATTATGGAGGCCTTCATGTGGGCAAAAGCGCGCATAACGCGGAAAAAGGAACACACGATTTTTTCGCTGCATTTTAAGATTGTGACGAGCACCACACTGATTTTGCTCGTGCTAGGAACAATTGCCTTCCTCTTTATTGAATTCGACAATCCGGCCACATTAGCAGGCAAAAGCTTCGGCGCAAAAGCGCTACTGGCAGGATTTCAGTCGGTGGTGATGCGCACAGCAGGTTTTAATTCGATTGATATTGGAGCGATGGAGACAAGTGCGCTGTTTGTTGCGATCGCACTTATGTTTGTCGGCGCGAGCCCAGGCAGCACAGGCGGCGGCATCAAAACCACAACTGTCCGCATCTTGCTTATGAGTACAAAAGCCGCCCTGCAAGGCAAAGAAGAAGTCAACTGCTATCAAAGACAAATCCCCGTCTCTCGCATTCTCAAAGCCCTTTCCGTCGTCGTTGCCTCAGCCGTCAGCGTCGTCATCATCACCACCTGCATCTCGCTCAGTGACCCAGAGCTCACCTTTATCAGCATCCTGTTCGAGTCAGTCTCTGCCTTTGCTACCGTCGGCCTCTCAACCGGCATCACAGCCGATCTATCCACCTGGGGTCAGATATTCATTATTGTTACCATGTACATTGGGCGTGTAGGCATTTTGCTGCTAATGTCAGCCCTACTAGGCGATCCTAGCCCCAGCGTCATCCGCTACCCCGAGGAAGATTTACTGACAGGCTGAAGATCGTCGTCGGACCAGTAGCCTGGCAGCAAGATTGATTTTTTTACAGAACGAACAAAACATGGAAACGATACAGGTCCAAGGAATAGATACGCCGCATGTCAAAGAAGCAAGTTTGAAAGAACAGCTCCAAAGCCATATTAATAGTCTCTCTGCAGAAAGACTTAAAGTAGCTCTGGATTTTCTTGCTTATCTAAACAGTCAAGAGTCAGAAGAAGCAACGCAGGAGCTTCTGGCCATGCCTAACCTTGAGCGTGAGTTGGCAGAAGCCGAACAGTCAATAAAAGAGGAAGGTACTGTCAATTGGAGAAGTGTTAGAGATGACGTTTGGGAATAGCTTCTTTGACTATTAATTGCTGAGGGTAGCCCAGAGCGCAGCCTAATCAAATCCATGCCATACAAAGTAGAACTTAGCAAACCTGCCAGAAAATTCTATCGATCCGCCAACAAAGCATTAGCAAAGAAGATCGCTCGTGCTTTTGAAGTACTAGAACAGAATCCTTATCAACATCGCAATATTAAGCCGCTATCAGGAAATCTCTGCGGACAGTATCGATATCGGGCTGGTGACTACCGTATCATCTACAGAATCAACGATGAAAGAGTTGAAGTAACTCTGAAGATCAAACACCGTAGCGATGCCTACTGACAAGTATCAGTCGATATTGGACAAAAATCAAAAAGAGACTACCCGATAGGATAGTCTCTTTTCAAAGGCCCACCAGTGCTCTTCAGCCTTGGCGCAGTTCTGGATTAGAAAGTTCTAAACCTTTACCCTTCCTGGCCTCCTAGCCTTCAGTCGCTAGCTCAGTACTACCACGACGACGGCCACCGGTCAGACTGTTAAACAGCATTACGCCCACTGCCTTAATCAAGTTGCCTTCCAGCTCTTGAAATAGCTCCATGTTAATACCGAAAGCATCGTTTGCTTCTTCTACAATCGCGTTAGCTATTGCATCATCTACAGGTGCTTCGCCCAAAGACTCGCGGTACTCATTCTTAAAGGCTTTCTCATCTTCGATGGTCGGGAACTCGTAGAAGGCAACGCCATCGCTACCGTTTAAGTTCATTGCTCGCTGAGAGATTGTCTTTAGGATTTGGCCACCAGACAAGTCGCCCAAGTATCGAGTGTAGGAGTGACCAATCAGTAGCTCAGGCTGGTTGGCAGAAATCTCGCGGATACGGTCGACGTACTTCTTACCCGCTTTAGAAAGCTTGATCTCTTCGCGCCAGTTGGCACCGTAGTAGAAGGCTAAGTCTTGCTCCAGGCTCTGCTTGCGGTTGAGCTCAGGGAAGTAAATCTTAGAAACAACAGGATGGTCCTTGTGCTTTTCGAGTTCTTCTTCCATGGCGCAGTAGACGAAGTAGAAGTTCCCTACTAGCTTGCGGTAGGACTTTTTCTCCACCACACCACGCAAAAAGCATCGAACGAATCCGACGTTCTCGGCCATAGTGTGAGCCTTTTTAGTGCCCTCACGGAGCTGGGTCGCTAAATTGTTGCTCATGTTTTAAAAGTACTTAATGTGTTCCTAAGTTTAAAGCTTAGAGGGGTGCTCTATCTAAGGAAAGATTTCGCAACATTATTTCATGTGACGAGAGAAACACACTCTAATACCAAGGAAGAGTGTGTTTCCGTCTCTGTTCATCAAATGTCCAGATCGGTCATGTTCAATCTAGGTCCATAGGTTTCGATGAATTCGCGGCGAGGGGCAACGCGATCTCCCATCAACACCGTAAAGATCCGATCCGCTTCAGCCGCATCTTCAATCTCTACCCGCTTCAGGGTCCGAGTCTCCGGGTTCATAGTGGTATCCCACAGCTGCTGCGGCATCATTTCACCCAATCCCTTAAAGCGCTGAATGTTGTATTTAGCGTTATCAGGCAGTGCAGCGATGCCATCTGCCAGCTCTTTTTCGCTGTAGCAGTAGGTATGGTTTTTACCCCGCTCCAGCTTGTACAGCGGCGGGCAAGCAATGTAAATGTAGCCTTGGTCTACCAGGTCGCGCTGATAGCGATAGAAGAACGTTAGCAGCAGCGTGCGAATGTGTGCGCCGTCTACGTCTGCATCTGTCATCAGGCAAATGCGGTGGTAGCGCAGGCTATCAGCAGCGAAGTCTTCGCCTTTGATCCCCAATCCCAGTGCGGTGATGAGGGATTGAACTTCGTTGTTCTTGTAGATCTTGGAGTCGTCGGTTTTCTCAATGTTGAGGATTTTGCCTCGCAAAGGAAGAATGGCTTGGAATCGGCGATCGCGTCCTTGCTTCGCACTACCACCCGCAGAGTCCCCCTCCACAATGAAGATCTCCGATTCGCTCGGGTCACGAGACGCACAATCCGACAGCTTACCGGGTAGCGTAGAAGACTCCAATACAGACTTACGTCGTACAAGGTCACGTGCTTTCTTTGCAGCTTCAGCAGCGTTGAAAGCCTGAATCGCTTTTTCCAAAATGGCGTCTGCCACGTTGGGGTTAAAGTCCAAATACTCAGAGAGCGCCTCACCGACCAAAGAATCAACAATGCCGCGAACTTCGGTGTTACCCAGCTTGGTTTTGGTCTGTCCCTCAAACTCGGGCTCAGGCACTTTCACCGACACCACAGCTGTCAAGCCTTCGCGGATGTTCTCGCCCGCCATGTTCGATTCGCCGTCTTTACGCTTTTTGCGCTTACGGGCAATCACGTTCATGGTGCGCGTTAGCACCGCTTTGAGTCCTTCTAGGTGCGTGCCGCCATCAATCGTACGAATGTTGTTGGCAAAGCCCATAAGGTTGTCTGAAAAGGCATCGCCACACCATTGCAGCGCTGCTTCTACCTGCACACCGTTTTTATCCGAATTTACATAGATAACGTCGGGGTGCAGTGGCTCTTTGCCATCGTTGATATATTCTACATACTCTTTGATGCCGCCTTCGTAGCAATAGTGAGCTACCCGTGGCTGGTCTTCTTTTATCAGCTCTAGGCGGTAGTCCGTAAAGGTAATATCAACGCCCGCATTGAGATAAGCTAGCTCCTTCAAACGGCGTGCCAGCGTATCGTAGTCAAATTCTACGGTGTGGGTAAAGATAGTGGCATCAGGCTTAAAGACAACCTGAGTACCCGTTTTGCTATTGCCTTTTTCGGTTTTGAGCGTACCGATAGGGTTTCCCCGCTCAAAGCGCTGCGTGTGTACCTTGCCGTCGCGCCGTACGGTCACTTCCACCCATTCAGACAGCGCGTTTACTACCGAAACACCTACCCCGTGTAAACCACCTGAAACCTTGTAGCCGCTATCACCTCCAAATTTCCCCCCAGCGTGAAGTACGGTAAGTACGGTCTCTAGTGCCGATTTGCCCGTTGTAGGGTGAATATCGGTCGGGATGCCACGGCCGTCGTCTGTTACGGTGACCGAACCGTCTATATTCAAGGCGGCAGTGATGAAATTACAGTGGCCAGCCAACGCTTCGTCGACGGCGTTATCGACAACTTCATAGACGAGGTGATGCAATCCTCTAGGGCCTGTACTACCGATGTACATTCCCGGACGCTTCCGTACAGGCTCAAGCCCTTCTAAAACTTGAATTTGCTGAGCGCCGTAGTTATTCGCCATACAATTTTCTCCTGAGATCGGTTCGGTGATTACTTTGAACCCTTTGCGGGGCAGGCAAAAGAGCGATTTATCTTATATGTTTTCTGAGCGGATCTTTAATAAGAAACCACTCGCCAGCAATTTATGGGATATGTCTTTGGAGGTTTGGTGGAGTCTTTATGATTTTCTTGGACTTCTTTTTTTGAGCTTCTGAGGCCGTTCAACGACATCGAAATGATAATATGTCTACGGATTCTAACACAAAGCCGTTAAAAGCGATTTTAGAGCTATTTCAGCGCGCATCTAAAGCCAGGGTCATAGTCCTCTTTTTTGTAGCAATCCTTACAGTGCCCTCATCACCCTTGAAATAAGTTCTCTTGTACTATAAAAAGCCTGGTTTGATTATAGTGGTTGGCCCGACTGCTTCTGGGAAGTCGGGCTTGGCGATGGCTCTGGCCCAAAAAGCAAAGGAACAGCAGTCCAAAAGCCTAATATCTAAGGGATTGCACGGTGGTGCGGCCTCTCCTATGGCGATTCTTAGCGCTGACTCGCGGCAAGTGTACCGCGAATTTGATATTGGAACGGCAAAACCTTCTGTGGCAGATCAGCAGGCAGTACCGCATTACTTTATAGATAGCTGCGAGCCGACT
>JBHJIY010000161.1:0-56006 GCA_050042985.1 Phormidesmis sp.
TTGGAGCGCGAGCCAGATGATGCAAAGCGCGTGCAGGCGATTGTGCCGCTGGTGCGTAAGCTACTAATTAGCTCCTACTGGCTACAGCTAGAGCACAAGCCACCCAATGAAAAAACGGGTTGGGCGGTGAACTTTCTCTATCGTGAGCATGAGTATCCGCTGACGGTGCAGATGGTGACCTGGGCACCGGGCACCCGCTCAAAAATTCATAACCACGCGACGTGGGGGATTGTGGCAATGGTGGGTGGTCAGGAGAAAAATATCTTTTGGAAGCAGTCGCCGGACGATCCGAAGGCGATCGCCCAGGTCGGTGAGCAGGTAATTTACTCAGGAGACATTATTGGCTTTACCGGAAATGCGGTGCATCGAGTGGCTCCAATGGGCGATGAGCAAACGGTTTCTTTTAATCTGTATGGGGTGACCGATCACAGTAGCCGGTACAAGTACGATGATAAAACGCTTGAAGCTTCAAAATTCTAGAGCTTATCTGGCACTTGCTCGTTCATCCAGCTCAGGTACGAGGCAGCGCCTTTTTCGATAGGGAGTGCGATGAGTTCGGGGACTTCGTAGCTGTGGAGAGACTGAACTTTAGCGGCGAGCTGATCAAATTGTGCCATTCGCGTTTTGATGGTGAGCTGCCATTCGGTGGCGCGCTCTACTTTGCCTTGCCAGGTGTAGATTGACTGGATGGGAAAGATGCTGACGCAGGCGGCGAGCTTAGCTTCTACGAGGGCCTGTGTGATCGCCTCTGCCTGAGTTTCTGATTCGGTGGTGGTGAAAACGACAGCCCAGTCAGTCATACTTTTAGGTGAATGAGTGATCGAAGGTTCGAGGAAAAATTTAGCTGGCAGTTGCCATTGTGTAGCCTGCTACCAGGCCTGCTTCTTCGGGTGAGATGTTGATAAGTTCAATGGCGTCCAAATCTACCTGTGAAAGATTGACTCGGCGCAGGTCTGCCTGCGCAAACTTAGCACGGTGTAAATTAGCCTTTGTGAGGTCAATTCCTGCGAGCTGAGCCCAGCGAAAATTACTGTTTTGTAGACTGGCCGATTGAAAGTTGGCAGCGGTTAAGTCGGCCTGTTGAAAGCTTGCGCCTTTTAGCCTAGATGCCTTGAAGCTGACGCCGCTCAGTGACATGCCGCTAAAATCTAACCCGTTGAGGAAAGCTTGCTCTAAGCGAGCGTGGGTGAGCTTTAGGTTTGTGATATCAGCGCCGATGAGCCGAACGCCGTTTAGATTCGTCCAGGCAAAGTCACCATTGCGCAAATCTGCATTGCGCAGATTTGCACCGGTTAAATTTGAGCCGCTACAGTTGGCCCTTTGTAGGTTAGCGGCGCGCAAATTAACATGGCCCATTTTGGCTCCACTCATGCTGGCCTGCGAAAAATCGGCCCGTACACCGAAGGCTCCGCGTAAGTTAGCTTTGGTGAGTGAGGCCTCTGCAAAGCTGGCGTCGCTGATTTTTGCGAACTGAAAATTAGCCCTGTTTAAGGTTGCGCCAGTAAAGTTCGCCTTGGTCAAAAACGTGCGGCTAAAGTTAGCACCTGTGAGGTCAGAATTAGAAAAATTAACATCGACTAAAATACGAGCGCTAAAATCGACACCCACCAGAGAGATTCCCGTGAAGTCCCTATATCCTTCTTCGTATAGTCGTAAAACGTCCTGCGATTGCATAAGCTACGTCTGAGAAAGCGGCGAATGTCACATGCGTTTGGAAAAAGCCTAGTTTGGAAAGTCCCTAGCGGTAAAATCCATTGAGGCTGATTCAGCTGATTCAATATATGCATCCAATGATTAAGGTAATCTTTAGTTGGGAAGTCGTGTTCTTATGATTCGGCTTAGTTACATAGACTCTTAAAACTTTAAAAACTACGGTGAATATTAAACCTGAACACCGTGAAACTCACCCTAAGGACGGTTTCTTTCCCACAACCCAAAATACGTGGCCACACGCATAGGCACCCGCGAATCACCCTCGCCAACCAATCAGAAACACATGACCAAAAACACAATCAGAAAAATCATCTTTGCGTTGTTATGGCTAGGCTTTGTTGTCTATGCCTTTGCTTTTGCCCCGCCTCCACAGCCAGACACGTTCGACACAATTGTTAAGCTGTCGTCTGGTCAGTGGTCAGACCTCAATCCTACGATTGTGGCGCTCTTCAATCTGATGGGCATTTGGCCAATGGTATACGCCTGCTTGATGCTGATAGACGGTGTGGGCCAGAAAATATCAGCTTGGCCCTTTGTGACGGCGAGCTTTGCAGTGGGTGCGTTTGCGCTGTTGCCTTACTTGGCGCTGCGAGAGTCGAATTCTGCATTCGAGGGTGAGAAGACGACGCTGCTGAAGGTAGTGGATTCGCGTTGGGTGGGGTGTGCGATCGCTCTCGGCAGCATCGTCTTACTAAGCTACGGTTTGCTCAACGGCAACTGGAGCGATTTTGCACAGCAGTGGCAAACTAGCCAATTCATCCATGTAATGAGTCTAGACTTTTGTATGCTGAGTGCGATTGTGAGCCCGCTGGTAAAAGACGATATGGCCAAGTGCGGTATGGACAACCCAGCCCTATTGTGGACGGCGACACTTGTCCCGCTATTGGGCGTAGCACTCTATCTATCGGTGAGGCCGCCGCTAGAAGCCAACGAAAATGTTGGGGAAAAGGCAAAGGCTTCAATGACAGAGGTTGCCTCATGAGTTCAGCATCAAAATTGTCACCAAAGTCACTGCCAAAGTCACCGTTGGACTTTCAGTGGGACTGCATTCGGCAAAACATCGGCACGTGGCACGGCTCGTTCTCTCAGTTCTCGCCTTCTGGTGAGCTGGTGAAAGACACGCCCAGTGTGCTGACGCTAGAAGAAACAGATCCTGGCAAAATGATGGTGCTAACGCTAGAGCGATTTCCTGAAGCTGGAGAGAAAAAAATAAACCGTCTGACGTTTACCGCGCCAGGCCCAGCGCCATATACCTACTATTTTGAGAGCGGCGCATTCTCTCAAGGGTCGGCGCAATGGTCATCGTTTGGCCAGTTTGCCATAGAGGTTTCGCTGAAAGTCGGCGATAGGCGAGTGCGCTACGTGATTATGTATGAGGGAACGAGCCACTACACGAGTCAGCTAAAGTACGTCACGCTGATTTGTGAAACACAAGAAGGGGGTACTCAGTTTGTAGAAAAGTCGCTGAGCGCGGAGCTGCTGTTAGGAAAGTGGGAGGGCTCGGCTAAGGTAATCTATTCTACTGGAGAGCCTTTTACCACTGGAACTAGCCAATGGCAGATGAGGAAAGACTTGGCGCTTTCTTGTCAGGAACAGTTTGACGATCGCACCCAGGTGCTCAGTGTTGCGAGCGATGTAGAAGGTACTGTCTCTTCCGAGACGATGATTCAGCTAAAAGCAACAGAAGAAAATCAGCTGGACTATCAGTTGATGCTGTTATCGAATGGAGCCTATTGTTTACTCCCTCAGGAGATTAAACGAGAAACGGCGTTTCGAGTAGAGGTCGGCTGGGTAAGCGCGCAGGGAGATCGGCAGCGTCTTATTCGCTACTACGATACTCGCGGCGTGTGGACAAATACAGCATTGATCAACGATCAACAAACGTCGCTGCTTAAAAAATAGAGCTGCTATGGCTCTACGCTATCTTCTTTCTCTCCTTCAAACAATGTTTCCAAAGGCTGCGCCTCAACGTCCATTTTTTCGTTTAGATAGCGAGAAAGTACATCGTTTTGTCCATGCGTGACATATATCTTTTTTGCCTTAGTTTGTTCAACAGTTTTAATCAATCCCGGCCAGTCAGCATGGTCTGAAAGGACAAAGCCTCTTTCATAGCCTCGTCGCCTGCGATTGCCCCGCACAGCCATCCAACCCGAGGCAAAGGCAGTTTGTGGTCTTTTGAATCGTTTCATCCAGCTCGATCTGTGTCCAGAAGGGGGCGCGATGATGAGGTCACCCGCGAATTTGTAAGACTTTTCCATTTTGGAGACGGGAACAGTCGGCACCATGTTAACGCCGACGTCTCGGTAGATTTCTGTGAGATTGTGAACTGCGCCATGCAGATAGACGGTGTTGTCTGTGAATTTTGTCAGCTCAGCGAGTACCCTTTGCGACTTACCGAAGGCATAGCAGAAGAGAAGAGAGGGCCGAGTAAGGTCGCCTTGCCACCACTTATAAATTTGCTCGGCGGTGACCTCGCCGCCATCCCAGTGATAAATCGGTAGGCCAAAGGTCGCCTCAGTGATAAAAGCATCGCATTCCACGACTTCAAACGGCTCGCAAGAGGGATCTAGGTCGCGCTTGTAGTCACCAGACGCCACCCAGACTTCGCCCTTGTGCTCTACGCGCACTTGGGCAGCCCCCAAGACGTGGCCTGCCGAGTGAAATGAAACCCAGGTGTCACCAAGCTTAACTTTGTCGCCGTAGCTGACGCCATTGAGATTGATTTCTTTGCCTAAGCGGCGGCGCAAAATGCCTTCTGAAATGGCCGTGGCATAGTAGCCTTTGTGGCCGCTGTAAGCATGGTCGGCATGGGCGTGGGTGATGAGTGCGGTGTCGACTGGTTTCCAGGGGTCGATATAAAAATTACCCGCTTCGCAGTAGAGACCTTCAGGCCGGACGGTAATCAGGGGCATAGAATTTGCATAGAGACGCTAAACGAAAAGGCCATTATTCAGACTGACAGTAGCTGTAGGGACTAACTTTATTTGATTTAGCAAGCTGTGAGATGGGCACCCTTGAGCTAGCTCACTCCTGCTTATAACTCTCTGCTTACAACCCATAGTCTAACGGCTTTTTGGGATAGTCATGCAACACAACACTCCCACAAATTCTGAACCGATTGCTGTTAGCCCACCGGTAGATCCATTAGCGGTTTATCAGGCACTTTGGCAAGATGGCAGAATAGGCCATGCCGTGCTCATAGAAACAGAAGAGCACCAATTCTGCTTAGCGAGTATGAACGATGCCTTGAAAAAAGCTCCACTGTGGCAAGTGACTTATGGTGCTTTTAATGGCACGGCCAGCAAGACAGCCAGCAAGACGACTAGTCCAGAATGTTTATCTACAGCTGAAGTCGTAGGAAAGAATATCTCAGATGTTTTTTCGGAGTACTGTGTACAACAGTTTTACCCCCACTGCTGTGACTGCCTCCACACACAGCAGACGGTCCGATTTGAGTTACCTTTTTTGACAGAGAATGAACCGAGTCAGTGGTGGGAATTTACCCTAAGTCCAATTTTAGACAGAGACCGAAGCCCTTTCAAGAGAAATGCACAGCTAGTCGTTACCGCAAAAGACATTAGCGGGTTTAGGCAGACAGAACACGACTTAAAACAGGAGGCTCAAGACATCCGCACCGTGTGGGACAACATACAAGAGGCATCGTTTGTTCACGATACGACGAGCAAAATTTTGGATGTGAATGAGAGCGCACTCGCACTGCACGGCGTCACCCGCGAAGAAGCAATGCGCTACAGCATCGACAAAGAATACGCTGCTCCAGATAGCCCCATTCACCTACTGCCAGAGCTATGGCAGCGTACGTTGGAAGGTGAGCTGGTCTCTATTGATTGGCCTATCAGTCGCCTTGCGGATGGCCAGCGGCGAGTTATGGAAGTGGTGCTAAAAAAAGTAGTGCTAAACGGACAGGACAGGGTTGTTTCTTGTCTTCGAGATGTTACTGAACGCAAAGAACTAGAAGAAAAGCAGAATCGTCTACTGGCTATTCTTGAAGCCACGCCAGATTTAGTAGGAATGGCCGATGCTGAAGGCAATAGCGTTTACCTAAATAGCGCAGGTCAAAAGCTGCTGGGTATTCCTGCTGAAGAGGCTACTAGCTTTCATATCAGTGAGGCCATACCTGTTTGGGCCCAAGAAACTTTCTTTAAGGGGGCTATGTCACAGGCAGTCGCCCAAGGCAGCTGGTCTGGTGAACAGATATTGATCAACCGTGCTGGAAAAGAGTTTCCGATTTCCCAAGTGCTGATTTCTCACAAGGATGCAGCTGGAGAGCTGCAATATCTGTCGGCTATTATGCGTGATGTGAGTGATTTTAAGCTAACAGAAGCTGCCCTGCGAGATCAGCAACAGTTTCTAGATAGCATTTATCGGGGGGCAAATGTTGTGATGTTTGCCTGGGACTTGATTGATCAAGCAAAGCGTGAGCTAAGATGTTCTGGCTGGAATCCTGCCTGCGCAGAGACGACAGGACTCAGTGAAGCGCAGGTTTTGGGTAAAACGCCGGTTGATGTTTTTGGTCCGGAAGCTGGCGGTACTATGATCGAGCGTCAGCTTCAGTGCATTGAGCAGCAGCAGTCAATTGAATACGAAGAAGAGATAGTGCTTGACGATTCTCCGACCTGGTGGACAACCAAGCTAAACCCGATACGAGATGAAGCCGGTAAAATCTATCGGGTTGTGGGAACGACAACCAACATCACTGAGGCAAGGCTACATACGATTGAACTAGAGGCCTATAGCAAGCTGCAATCTCAACAGGCAAAAGCGCTTGAAGCTGCGCTCAAAGAGCTTAAGCAAACGCAGGCGCAGATTGTACATAGCGAAAAAATGTCTAGCTTGGGCCAAATGGTGGCAGGAATCGCCCACGAAATCAACAATCCTGTGAACTTTATTCATGCTAATGTTAAGCCCGCTCGTGCTTATGCTAGTGAGCTATTGGAACTGGTTGCGCTGTACCAACAAGAATATCCGCAACCGTCTCCTGCTCTGTCCGAAATGCTGGAGGATTTGGACATTGAGTTTGTTCAAAAAGACTTTGTTGAACTGT
Source organism: Phormidesmis sp. (assembly GCA_050042985.1). Classification (GTDB taxonomy): domain Bacteria; phylum Cyanobacteriota; class Cyanobacteriia; order Phormidesmidales; family Phormidesmidaceae; genus Phormidesmis. The sequence goes on from JBHJIY010000161.1 coordinate 6,779, forward strand.
TGGAGTCTATGAAAGTAGGAACGCAGCGGATTAGAGAGATTGTGCTATCGCTGCGTAACTTTTCTAGACTAGATGAGGCGGATGTGAAAGCGGTGGACTTGCATCAAGGTATTGACAGCACGCTGGTTATTTTGAGCCATAAGCTGAAGATGAATTCTGTTCAAAAGCCGGTTACTGTGAACAAAAGCTATGAGCTATTGCCTTTGGTAGAGTGCTATCCCAGCCAGCTTAATCAGGTTGTGATGAATATTGTGGCCAATGCGATCGATGCGGTGAGTGCGCATGAGCAACCTCAAATCTGTATCGCAACGCAAGCTCAGGGCAATCAGGCTGTAATTACGATTGTGGATAATGGCGGTGGCATTCCTGAGGCTGCAAGGGCTCAAATCTTTGATCCGTTTTTTACGACGAAGCCTGTTGGAAAGGGTACGGGGATGGGCCTTTCTATCAGTCATCAAATCATTACAGAACGGCACGGAGGAACGCTTACAGTTGACTCAGAACCGGGGAAAGGAACGATTTTCACCATTAAAATTCCGCTGAAGCAGGGTGCGAGTATTTAACAAGTGTTTAAAGCACTCTATTTTTGGATTTTCCTTGTATCATCGTTTTTATGGCGGAGATCAATGTCAATAGAATAAAGCTTTCTCAGCTGCGGGCGCTGGTGGCGATCGCACGCACCGGCACGTTTAGCGACGCAGCCTCTCAGCTGGATTTATCCCAGTCGGCGGTGAGCCATGCGATCGCCACCCTAGAAGAAGAGCTTGGCGTTAGCCTCCTGAGCCGAGGCCGCCAGGGCGCTGTCCTCACACCCGTAGGCCAGCAGGTGACGACAGAAGCTCAGACTATGCTCTCCCACCTCAAAAATATTGGCCGCAAGGCTCAAGATGCCAAAGGATTGCAGGCCGGTCTCGTACGCGTAGTGGGCTTCCGTAGCGTTGCCACCCACGTACTGCCCGTGGTTATCGAAGAATTCCGCCGACAGTATCCAGGCATCAGCGTCTCGATTGGTGAAGGGAATGACGTGCGTGGGGCCGAAGAAATTTTACGGCGTGGCGAGGCCGACATTGGTTTTACCTACTTGCCCGTCAATGATGCTTTTGATGCTTGGGAGCTATTTCGAGACGACTACGTGGCGCTGCTGCCTAAGGAAAAGGCTCCTGAAAACACAGACGCTATCACCTGGGCTCAGCTCACTGCGCTGCCGCTGATTTTACCTTTGCCAGATGACGGCTGCCGCTACAACGTGGATCAGTATTTGCTTCGTCATGGCCAAATGGTGAGACCTGCCTACGAAGTCAAAGAAGATTCTACGGTCGTTAGCATGGTAAGGCGCGGCCTTGGGGCAACTATTATCGCTAAGCTCGCCGCAGAACCCATTCCAGAAGACGTTGCTGTGTGTACATTGCCCGCCCCTTTGCAGCGGGTCATCGGCGTCATTACGCTGTCGGATGCGCTGCAAACGCCGCCCGTTTTCGCCTTTTTAGATACGTTGAAGGCGACTTGGCAACAGCAGAGCGAGAGTAGTGCATAGTCTATCCTTCGACGCTCTATCCTTCGACGCTCTATCCTTCGACACCTAAATACCATGTCGATAAGTCTCGATCAATCAGCTGCTCTAGCTGCTGGATCTCTGGCTTGAACTCTGAGACAAGGCGATCGCGCAAGGATGCTTCTAGCGATGGCCGAGAAACTTTCTGTGTATTCAGTGATTTGAGCTTGGCCTTAATGCCTTCTAGAATTCGTCTTCTCCAGGTCTGCGGTATGGGCAGCAGGTACTTTCCGGCTGAAAGCACTTTCGCGGGAGGGTATTTCAGCAATGATTGCAGAAAAGGACTCCGGGCCTTTTTGTTGGAGTTTATTCTTACAAAGCTAGTTTCAAAGCTAGAATCCACACCAACAAATTCTAAGACTTCCCGATAGACTGCTGCTGTTTGTTGTTTGAAGTCGTTGAATATAATTACCTTGACCTGCTGCTCTCCGAAGATATCTAAGTATCTTTTCACTTGCTCAGAAAAGCTGACAACTTCTCTGTACAGGAGCATCTCGGGGACTGTGCATCTTTGAGGAATGCTTTGGCCAAGTTTGCGGGTGGGTTCTAGCGCGATCGCATTAGCAAAGTCCTGTACCGTTTCACTAGATCCGTTGAACAACAGCTGGGAGTGAAACGACTGCATAACGGTAACCGGGTCGCGCAGCATGATGATGATTTTGGCATTGGGGTTGAAGCAATGGATATTTTCGGCAGCCGCTTTTGAATATAGGTAGGAGGTGCTGCCTTCTCCGCAAACTTTGTTCTCTGCATCTGCGAATTTTGCAAGGTATTCGGGTAGCGATCGCGCGTGCTTTTTCGTGTGAAAGTCGGTGTCAAAGTAATTGAGTTCTTTGGGCTGAGAGATAGAAATATCAGGATGTTGATCTAGATACTTGCAGAGCGCAGTCGTCCCGCACTTTGGCGCACCCACCAGAAAGAAACTTGGCTGTGTCATGGATGGTCCTCAATGACGAATACATGCTGCTATAGTGCCCGCAATCCTTGCATAGCTGTCTCTTCTCTATGGTTTTATGGGGCTTTATGGATGCTTTTTAAGCGATTAAATCACATTTTGCTAGAATGTGTTTTGGATGCATGTGAACGCACTACAACGCTTACCCTCAGGAAAGATATGACAGACGGAGAGTTAAGGGCCCTAGTTGCTCAAAATGCATCGACGATTGACCGTATTGAAGCAATAACTGAGCGTAATGCATCTGCGATTGACCGTATTGAAGCAGAAACATCGCGTCAATTGACAGTGATGGATCGCCTTGAGAAGAAAAGCGAGTACTTGGACAGACAGCTGGCCTTATTGGCTGAGCAAGTGCGCTCTTTGACAGAGAGTCAGACAATTAATGACAACAGGCTGACTAGTGGCGAGCGTCTTATGAGAGGGGTGTACGACATTTTACAGACCAATGCCCGTGAGCAAGCAGAGCGCTCTGCGCTGATAGATCAACAGATTCAATCACTGATCGACGAAAGACGGCGATCGTAAATATCTTTTCTTTTATTGAGATGTTGTTAGTGGATACTCGCTTTCGGGGGCTGCTGACCATTCCCACATGGAACCTGCGTAGTTTTGGGCTTGAAAGCCTAGGCTGGTGAGTACCGCAACGAGCCAACCGGAGCGAATGCCGCCTGTGCAGTAAACAACAATCTGCTTATCTGGCGTGATGCTCAAGTCTTCTAGTTTGCTCAATATAGTTTGCTGTGGCAGCAGCTTGCCGTCGCTATCTAAAAGATTTTTGAAATATAGATGGATAGCGCCGGGAATGTGACCACCGCGCTGTTCGCCATAGGGTGTACTGCCTGCGAACTCTCTCGGCTCACGGGTATCTATAATGACAAGATTATTTGCGTTGAGCTGTGACTTAAGCGTCTCTTTCTCGATGTTCCACTGATTGTTCCGGCGAATCTCGAAGCGGCTATCTGATGCTGAGATAACTGTAGGTAGAGGCGTTTCAGATTCTGTAAGGGCTTGGAAGCCGCCATCGACTATGACCGCTTGGGTGTGACCGAGCGATCGCAGCATCCATACAATGCGCCCTTCTTCTCCCCACCCTCTCGGCGGATTGCCAAACACCACAACGGGCCTATCGGTGGAGATGTTGTGAGCGTGCAATCGTTCACTGAGTTCAGCGTCGTTGGTTAGCAAGTTACCTCGGGCAGTTGGTTCGGTAGCAGAAAAATCCTTCCAGTTAATAGGGACTGCACCTTCAATGCTGCCAAAGTGTAATCCGCCGCGAGTGTCGAGTACTGTTGCTCCTTGTGCAATCAGTGACTTTGCCTCATCCGCACTGACTACCCACTGATTTATCAACGACTGTGGTACTACCCGTTCGGACTTCGTGACCGATACAGCCGCCGCTTGAACCGAATCGGCTGTTGTATTAACCTGTTGACGGCAGGCTAACAGGGGAATGCACAGGAAAATCGCTAGAACGGTGAGCAGTACTGAGTTGTTCGTAATTTGCATGAGTAAAATGGACGAGATATCGAGATTCACGCCGATTGAAACAGGAGATGGCTCTTGTACATTCTACTCCGAGATGTTTGGTGAGTGGTTTCACAGTCGAGATGGCGCTTGCAACGAAGCGCAGAAGACTTATGTGGAGGCGTCAAATCTAGCGGCGCGAGCCCAGCAGAAGAGTGAAGGAGAGAGTTTGAAGATACTGGATGTGTGCTATGGGCTGGGATACAACACAGCGGCGGCGCTAGAGACGATTTGGCGAGTGAATCCGCGCTGTGTGGTGGACGTGCAGGCGCTGGAAATTGATATTGAGGTGGCGAGGAGTGCGATCGCACAAGGCCTCACACAGCAATACTCTCCTGAAATTCAGTCAGTTTTGGAAACTGTTGCATCTACCACAATCGCAGCGTCAAAAGCGCCTGATGCCGAGAACTCTTTTTTGGTAAATCTGCGGCTGGGCGATGCGCGCCAACAAATTCAGCCTTTAGTAGAAGCAGACTGGCAAGCTGATATCATCTTTCTCGATCCCTTTTCGCCGCCTAGCTGCCCTCAGCTGTGGACGGTTGAGTTTTTGCAGCAGGTTGCGCAGTGTCTAGATCCCGACAGCGGTGTGCTTGTGACTTATTCTTGCGCAGCAGCTATCCGCGCAGCGCTTAAGCTAGCAGGGCTCTCGATTACTTCTTCTCATTCGGGTGGGCGCAAGTGGCCAGGTACCATTGCGACTTTTAACCCGATAGAACAGAACTCACTTTCACTTAAAGAACAAGAGCATTTACAAACTCGCGCAGCGGTTCCCTATCGCGATGCTACGCTGCGTGCGACTGCCGCCGAAATCTTAGCTCAGCGCGAAAAAGAACAACGCACGTCGACGCTGCTGCCAACAAAGCCTTGGCGACAGCGTTGGCAGCAGCAGTAGTTACGCAAGAAAAGAGTTTTGCCAGTACTGGCAAAACTCTCCGTCAACTCTAGAACAACAGATAACAAATCTTGTGGATTTGAATACTTTAGGAACGTGCGTATCAATAACGTGTCGATTGGGTCATGTTTGTTGGTTGATTAGTCAACTCTTTGATTAATTATTATTGTAAAGTCTGGGAACAAGGGCAATGCAGGGAAGCCCTTTAAGACGCGATCGCACAATCTCTCCCCATGTTTTTTCACCTACTTTGCCGTCTTCTACAAGCCCCTTTTGCCGTTGGTAGGCCCTTACTGCCTGCGCCGTTAGCTCACAAAATCTACCGTCTTGTGCCACTGGCACATCGCTACAGTCAGCCAATGCTTGCTTTACAGCCAACACGCTAATTCCCACACTGCCCACTGTTAGCGGCTCTAGTCCGGCTGCACCATCGGTAATAAAGGTGTAGGTGCGCAGTGTGACTTGCCCGTTTACCGGTAGGCCACTGACGCACTGTAGATATTTCACAGCCACAATCGTCTCGTTACCAAACCAGCCATCTACCTGCAAGCAGCGTAAATTGCTGACGCCTAGCGCCTCAAATCGAAGATTGATACTGTCTTGAAGTTGCCTGACGGCAGGCCCCTGTGCGTAGGGACTCAGCGATCTGAAGGGTGGATTGATCAAACCGCTTGGTCGCACTTGAACGAGTGTGGATTCCATACCTTTAGGCTAGGGAAAACCACGGAGAAAAGCTTTCATGAGTAGCGCACCTTTGACTGCCGGAATAGGATCGATAGGGTGCGCTACTCTGCAACTTGAGTTGCCAATTCTGGCAAACAACATCTGGCAAATCAAACCCAGCAAACCCCTCAGGCTCGCTGATGCTGTTGGGCTATTTCTGGTGCGATGCCGATATAGGCGTTGGGTTGCCAAACAGTGCAAGGAAATCCAATCCTTGAGCGCACAATTTTTTCCCAGGTTTTTGCGCCGACAATGCCATCTGGCCAGAGCCCTAGTCTCTCCTGATAGGCTTTTACCGCCTGTCGGGTCAGTTCGCAAAATTTGTCATTTTGCGGGATAGGGCAGTCATCGCTAGAGGCCAGTACCTGCTTCATCGCCAGTACGCTTAGCCCTCTGCTGCCCAGCGCTAGGGTTTCTAGCCCAGCAGTGCCGTTGACGATAAAAAGAAGCGATCGCACGCCAATCTTGCCATTGGTTGGCAGCCCGCCTACACACTGTAAATATTTCACCACGCCAATCATTTCATTGCCAAACCAGCCATCGACCGCGACAGCAATAACGTCTCCTACACCGAGCGCATTCAGCCTCTTATTCATATCTATCTGCAATTGTTTGACGATAGGCCCTTGGGTAAAGATGTCAGGTACTTTGTACTCATGCTTTCTAGAACGCTTTTTGATGAGACGAGAAAGAATATTTTTCATAACCTGATTTGGCAGTGCGTGATTTTAAAGGGGGAATGTAGCTAGGCTTATCACCTAAATAGTAGGCCTGAGATCAGCCAGCTGATTTGTTTCTGGTGAAACATTAACGTAAATATCAGGAACCAAAGCATGTCATAGCAACAATCGTTGCATTGCCAAACTAGCCATAGACCTGCACGGAAAAAGACTTCAGAAGAAAAGGTTTCTCATACCTCTACCGTAAGAAAATATATGGGCGGGTGCATTCACCTACTCTGTATGCTTAGTTGCATAATTTGGCTAGCTAGGTTGCAGAGTAGCGCAGGGTCGGTTGCCGAAAGTGGCACTTGGGATTTACGTTTCTTTTAGAGTGACCAGTCTAAAGAAAACGTAAATCCGTTTTCTTGCAGCGTATTCCTGTCGCTCTCTCGGTTTATCAGCGGATAGCCGTAGTCCAGCCGGACTCGGGTATTGGCATCGGCCTGCCATAAAAGACCCATGCCGATGCTGGCGAGGCCTTCTCGCGAATTCTCTTCAGCGCTGTTCCATCCGATACCGCCCTCTACGAATGGGGTTAGCTGTAGCCGCTCTGGTGGATTGGTGAGCGGAAGTCTGAGTTCTGCGGAAGCGACGATGCCGTTGTCTGTCACCAGCTGGTTATCGCGATAGCCTCGAACGGTGTTGATCCCGCCTAGGCTAAATTGTTCTAATGGCAGCAGCCGGTCTGTGGTGAGCTGAGAAGAGAGCCGTGTGGTCAACAGGTTATTTTTCGGCAGCTGCTCCACCCATTGAAACTGCCCCTGCCAGCTGAAAAATTCACCGTCGGGTTCGTTGTCTCGGATGGTGGCATCGAAGGCGTCTAGGCCCAGGCTGAGCTGCGATCGCGCTGCCAGCACCCGGCTCGGTGTTCTGTTGATCCAGTCCTGTGAAAATCGTAGCACGCTCACCCTCGACTCAGACAGCGGCTCATCGTTGAATACAAAAGATTGGTTTTGGCGAAGGTCTAATGCAATTCCTAGGGTAAATTCTTCAGTGGGCGAGCGCACCAAAGGCTGCTCAAAGCCCAGTGAATAGGTACTGCTACTGCCACGAATATTCAACTCTTCAAATTCGCTCTCAACAATACGACTTTCCCCATTGGTCGCGCTCAACGAAACCCGGCCATCTTGAGGATTGACTGGCACGGTGTAGGCCACACTGTAGCTGTTGAGCCCTCGGCTCAGGCTATCGGAGATATCGATGCGATCGCCAATTCCCAACAGATTGGTATAGCTAATGTAGGGGGTAATTTGCTCCGAGCCTATGCTGACCGCTCGGTAGTTGTTCACACCCACACCCGCCCTGAGCGGCGGCGCTTCTTCAACCGTGAGCGCCAAAATGCTTTGCCCGGGCCCTGAGCCTGCTAATAGCTGCGCATTCACACGTTTAATGAGCGGATCGATTTGCAGCCTCTGAAGGACCGCTTCGATATTGGCCTGCTGAAGCGGTCGCTGGACCTGAGCCTGAATGCGACTTCTCACGTAGGCATCCTGTAGTCGGCTTAGCCCAGTAATCTCGATCAGCTCTAGGTCACCTTCCACGATTTGAATAAAAACTGTAGCCCCCTCCGCAAAGTCCTGCTCTGGGATAAAGGCTCCAGAGGTGACGTAGCCGGCGTTTGCGTAGGCCTGAGTGATGAATGAGCGTAGGGCCAACAGGTCGTTTAGGCTGACAAGCTGGCCACTGAGAGCGGCGATGCGATCACTCACCGAAACCAACTCTCCATCGCCCCCTCCGTTTACCCTGGCTACCAGCTCATCTGGATTTATAGTCATGTCCAACAGTTCGATCGTACCAATCTGAAATTGTTCCTCTATGGGCGCAGGCAACGGCTCAAACGGGGCGATTTCTTCAGGGGCTGGCAGGTCCAAGCTGGGCGGTGGCTCTGTTGTTGGTAACTCGGTTGGCAGCTCAGGCAGCGTTGGCTGAGGTAAAATCTCTTCTGGCTCTGGCAACTCATTTGGCGGCGGGAGCTGTTGAGCAAACGCAGAGCGCAACAGTATTTTGGAACACATTAGGGAGGTAGATGCTAGCCAGAAGAGGCTGACTAGTTTGTAGGTGCACGCAGACAAAGCTTTCTCTTTCTTCGCTTGCCGCTCGGCTTGCCGGCTTATGGAGCACTGACTCATAGAACACTACAGCTCTGGCCAAACGCAATCCGCCCGTCGGCTAATCTGGCAATACTTTCGGGTTCTACGATGGGGTCGCCCAGTTCCCAGTCTTGTTTTGATGCATGTACTGCATTGTTTAATGTGTTACCCGAACTAATTGCAGTCTCGTGCGCATCGGCAGTTCGCTCTGAAGGGAGCGTTTGCACGTCACCCAGCGCGTATACAGAAGCCGTACTGTCTGCTGGCGTCGGCGGCAAGTCTCCTGTTCCAGGAATCGTAAAGCTGCCAGCTACCGAGCCATTTGCTGGCGATATGCAGCTGTTGGAAATCAGCTGTTCGGGCGTCGAAAAGCTGTCGTCAAGCGCTTCTGACTCTGTTTGATTTGGTGTTTCTGTGATGTCATTAATCTCCAGGCTGCCATCTTGGCCAAATTCAGAGCGGGTGCTGATATCGTTTGAGCGGCTATTTCTGAGCTGCGCGGTCGTAGAATCGCTTTGCAGTGTGAACCCGTACAACGTAGCGTTGGGTGAGAAGATGCTGCCGCCATCCCCACTGCTCGCATTGGTGATAATGTCATTGTTACCATCTGGGCTGGCAATCACGCGACTAGACCCAATACGAACAGTGCCACCGTCTTCATCTGCGGCAGCATCTGCTAGCAGCAAGCTACCGTTGCGCAGCAGCAAATAGTCAAACCCATCTACCAGAATGCTGCCCGCGCGCCCTGCGCCATCAGTGCCGGTTCTGAGCGCCGTATTGTCTAAAATAACCCTTTGGCTATCGACGATTCTGATCGTGCCACCGTCTCCCGCTGTGACGCTATCTGTTTCTATTAGACTATCTATCAATGTGATATCGCCAGGGCTAGCAATGCGGACGTCGCCTGCGCCCACTTCGGTATCGCTATTGGCATTGTTCGAGACAAAAAGGTTCGTTGCGCTCAGGCTGCCGCTGCTGCTAATGAAGACTTTTCCAGGCGCGCCTGTTTCTGGGCGGTTGACCGTAACGGCTGTGTCACTATCTCTGGCTTCTCCAACGGAATTAGAGGGGAAAAATGGACTTTCGTCAAAGTCAAAACTACCCACGATTACTTCTTCGTTGGTAATGACTTGAACATTTTCAACCTGCAAGTTTCCGATGCCTCTAAGCCTGACATCTCCAGAATCATCTTGGTTGGCCAGGGTGAAAATATTGAATCCTGAGATGCTATCTCTCGCGGTTAGCCTGACGTTACCGCTTCTTCTGCCGCGATCGCGCTCTGAGATTGCATTCGCTTCTAAGTTAGATGCGTTCTCAGTCGACACCGCCGAGGTGACAATATTGGTTTGATTGTTATTGATCGTGTTGCCTGTAATGCTTCCCGCTCTAGCTGTAACAGAAATATCTCCGCCGCTTTGCGATCTGCCGTTCAAAGAATAAGACTTTGAATCTAGGTAGGCGTTCAACACAATGTTTCCGCCTCTAGAGGTCACTGTAATAGTGCCACCATTGCCAGCTTCCCCACTTCTTGTCACCGAACGGGTGTTGATCGAGCCGCCGTTTTCGTTGGCGCTGGTAACGGGTCGTAAGGGCGCGAGGACAATGTCTCCATCGTCTGTGGTGAGGGTGACGTCTCCGCCAGCCATCGCATTTCCCGTTACATTGCCGTTAGCGAGCGACTGCGCATTCAGGGCCCCGTAGTGGGTGATACTGCCTGCTGCGACAGTCGACATCTCAATGCTGCCGCCATTTCCTGCATCGCCCGCATTAGACGCCGACAGCGAGCGAAACGTACCTCGATTGGTAATACTACCGCCGCCTGTAGACTCGATAGAGATGTCTCCACCGCTTTGTGCTGTGCCCGCTTCAGAGAAAGAATAGGTGTTGAGGAGTCTTTGGTTGCTGATGTCGCCTGCTGCCGAGAGCGTGATTTTACCGCCATTACCCGCGTCGCCATCATCGGTAGAAGACTGGGTCGCTAGGTCATTTTCGTTAGTGATGCTGCCTCTGTCTGCTTGGAGACTGATATTGCCGCCGTTGCCCGCGTTGCCCGCGTTGGTATCGGAGGAAGCTCTCAATGCGTCTTGATTGAGCAGGTTGCCCTGGAATGTTCTGAGGGTGATGTCGCCACCATTGGCCGTATTTCCAGCATCTGAATCGGACTGCGATCGCAAAACGCCTTCGTTGGTAATATCGCCACGTCTCTGCGTTGTGAGGGTAATGTCGCCCCCGTCACTGCTATTGCCATTGAATGATCGCGATCGCGAATTGAGCGTACCTTCGTTGACAATGTTGCCGCCAGCTTCAGTGGTCAGGCGAATACTGCCACCGTTACCCGCGTTGAGCAGGTTGTTATCATCGTTTTCTGTTTGGCTGCTGTCAGTTCCCGCCAGGGATTCCGTATTGAGGTTGCCTCGGTTACGAATATTTCCCCCCTGAGTTGTTGAGAGGGTGATGTCTCCGCCTTGTCCCGTATTTGTCTCTTCGGAAGAGGCTCTGGCGTTGATGCCATTGGTTTCGATGTCGCTTGCCGCTGAGATCTCAACATTGCCAGCATTTGCCTCACCAGCCGCGTTGGTACTGATGACCCCTTCTACCGTAATCGCTCCGTTTGCCGACGTGAGGTCGATGTTAGCGCCTTTGGCGATGAGGCCCTGCGTTTCAATATTGTTGTTAGCAAAGAGCGATAGTGCTCTGTCGCTGCCTAGGTTCAATCCTGCTTCTAGCGTGATAGAACTGCCTGCCAATGTCAGGGTTGTTTCTGCACTGCTATTAGCACTGCCATTGGCACGGGCGCTTCTATTTGAGAGCCTGCCTCGGCTGACTATCTCGCCAGCGTCTGCGGTGAGGTAGTTCGCAAAGGAAGCTTCGGGTGGCACAGACAAAAGCTGTCCATTCTGAGGCAGCACTGCGTTAAAAGTGCCCGTTCCCATTGGGATGGCAGAGGCTGTTGTCGCGTAAAACGATCCGTTGATATCTAACCTGGCATTTTCACCAAAAACGATACCGTTAGGATTGATTAGCCAAAGATTTGCGCTACTCGCTCTATCTACACCGAGCGTCCCTAAGATATTAGAGGGGTCAGAACCAACGACGCGCGTCAATATGTTCTCGATATTCTCGTCAGGCATGAAGTAAACAGATTGCTGCCTGTCTAAAATATTGAAGCGTTCAAAGCTGTGAAAGAGGTTGGTCCCTCTTTGGGCACCTTCTGTCACGTTGGTTCGGTTGCCGACAGTAGATAGGCGCGATCGCTCATCACCAAGCGTTGAATCGACCACAATAGGCGGTTCATCCGTATTCGTTTGTGCATTCACTTGTGCCAGGCTAGGCGTAATGCCTCCAGCTAAACTGCTGAAAAGAATACTCAAAGACAAAAGTGTGAATCGGTTCTTGCCAGTGTGTGCTGCGCGGTAGAACGGTGTGATCTTGCAAGTCATAGTGAATCATCTTGCTAGGATTGTAGATGTTGAGGCCATCACCTGCGTGGAGGCCAAACACCTGTGGTAAGGCCAAGACATGCCACGCCCAGCGCATATGGCTACGCCAGTGCGTTGTTCAATCGCACGCCCTTGGGAAACTCATGTTTGTCGAATATGGTCGAATATATTTGTCGAATATTCGCTTGTCGAGAGTTGGGTAGGAAGTCGTTCTCAGACAGTCTTTTACCAGAAATTTCTCGAAGAATCAGCGCAAGCGTTAAGTGGCCCGTTCAAATAGCACGTCTATTTACACTATCACGACTGCTAGAAAAGATTTCATAAAGAATTGATGGATTAGTGCTGTTTTTCTCGCAAATCTGGCCAGATAAGAGAATGCCTTTGGTACGATATCTGCTAGTGCTGCCTAATTTCTCAGCTTCTTACTAGTCGGCTATTCGGCTCCCATTTTTTTTTATATCCGATGCTTACTTTTGGCCCCAGACAGTATGAGATTTTCTTCCGCCTGGCGTCGCCTTCGCCTATTTAGCCTGGTTTTGCTGACAACGATTTGCTGCTGCTGTTGGCAGTGGCTGCCGACGTCTGCTGCCATGGCTAATACGCCGGCTCGGCTCGTGCAGCAAGGGGTAAGTGCCTATCGCGATTACGATTATTCAACGGCCATCGACCGCTGGCAAGCTGCGATCGCTCTTTACCCAGAAGACGAAAACTCTCTAGATCGAGCCATTGTTTTAGAGAATTTGGCCCGCGTGTATCAACAAACTGGCGAGCCCACCGAAGCACTAGGCTACTGGCAGTCGGCCACAGCTGTACATGTGGCTCTGCAAAACTGGCCAAAGCTAGGGCGATCGCTCACTCAGCAGGCGCAAGCCTATAGTCAGCTAGGTCAGCCCTATCAGGCGATAGGGCTGCTATGTGCCCCCGTTCCCGATGCGGGAGAAGCGGACCTTGCAGATGAGTTTGCAGCGGGCTGTAGCGCAGACAGCGCGCTGCGCATTACTCAGAATACAGAAGATACAATCGCCCAAATCGCCGCCCTAGGCAGCTTGGGTGAAGCTTATAGGGCAATCAAATCTTATCCAGCAGCACTTCAGGCGCTGCAAACAGGTCTCTCGATTGCCAGCGAACCAGAGAGCTTGCAGCATCAAGCACTATTGCACAACAGTTTAGGAAATCTTTATAAAGAACAATCCGAATTGAGGTACCAGCAGGCCGCTTCTGCCCGCCGCAGCGCAACAGGTCTCGAATCGACCTTTTACGCAGTGGCCAAGGAGAATGACAAAACCGCGCTGGAGCATTTTAGGAACAGTGAAGCGATCGCCCGTCAGCAGGGCCTGCCAACGCTAGAAGTAAAAGCCTTACTTGGCCAGATTTCGGTTTACGCTCACGGGAGTGCGCCAGGTCTCAGTCAGCTAGACAGTATTGTCGAGGCGCGTACTCAAGCCACAGCGCTCTGGGCCCAGCTACCGCCTACACAGGAGAAAGTGTACTTGGCTTTGCAGCTCACCAAACGGCAAAGACCGCTGCTAGATATTGCTAGTACCTCTGTCGCTTCTCGTACGCAGTGTCGCGACATTGTTACCGACGCGGCAACGCAATCTCTACTACAGCAGGCTTTTACCATAGCTAGCTCTCTTCACAACAATCGACTGAAAGCTTTTGCCCAAGGGGAAATCGGTCACTATCACGAGTGCAATGGCGACTACACAAAGGCGCTAGATTGGTCGCAGCAGGCTCGGCTGTCTGCCAGTGGCGACCGGGTTCTGGCGCTCGACACGCTGTACTTGTGGCAGTGGCAAACCGGCCGCATTTATCAAACGCTGGGGCAGTCGGACGCAGCTGTTGATTTTTACAGCCAGGCTGTCGATAATTTGAACCAAATACGCTTAGAAATTTTGGCCAGCAATCAAACGCTCCAGTTCGATTTTCGCGATGCGGTTGCGCCAGTTTATCGTGAGCTAGCAAATATTCGGCTTTCTCTTGTTCCCGAGTCACTATCCGTTGCTAGCATTAGTCTTACCAAGGATCAAACAAGTAGCCAGTCTGCTGTCCAGGCGAGCGCCCAAACAGCCAGCCAGTCATCTGCTCAAACGTCTGCTCCAATATTCGCCCAAATAGCTGAACAGAGTCGTCTTCAAAAAATTACCGCCGCGCTGGGCAATATTGACGACTTGCAGCTGGCCGAGCTACAAAATTACTTTGGCAGTGACTGCATTGTGCCGGTTTCTCAGCGTCGTTTGGATGAAGTGCTAGCTGCGGCTATGCCGATAGATGCAAATGCCGCAGATGCAAATGCCGCAGACGCCAGCACAACAGATGCCGCAGAGGCGTCTACTGCGCTAGTGAGCACCGTCATTTTTCCTGAAAGAACAGCGGTCGTGCTGACCCTGCCAGGGCAGATGCCATTACTTCACTGGATCGACACTCGCGAAAGCGATTTGCGCCAGTCTATTATTGATTTTCGCAATAGCCTAGAAGACACTGCTAATGAGCTAGAAGGCTACGATACACAGCAGGCACAGCGTCTCTATCAACAGATTATCGCGCCCTTTCAGCCAGCGCTTACCGCTCGCAATATCAAAACGCTGGTCTTTGTTAACGACGGTATTTTGCGCAATATTCCTATGGGTGCGCTTTACGATGGTTCGAGATACCTGATAGAACAATACGCACTGGCGATCGCACCTTCATTACAGCGGCCCGATACAGCTGCGCAAAATGCACTGCCTGCTAGGGCCCTAGTCCTAGGCCTTAGCAAAAATCCAATTGTGGATGGTCGAGGCTTAGGAGCCTTGCCCGCTGTGAAACGAGAGGTCAAAGAAGTGGTATCGATACTGCCGAACAGTCAGCTGCTTCTAGACGAAGCTTTTACAAAAGAAAATCTGAAAGAGCGCCTTTCATCGCAGCCTTATCCGGTATTGCATATTGCCACTCACGGTAAGTTTGAAACTGAGCCAGACAACACATTTTTGGTGACAGGCGATAAGGAGCTTGCTACGACAGAGAACAAGCTGCTGCGACTGGGTGAACTCGATGCGCTAATTCGCTCTGGGGCTCCGCAGAACGGGCTGCTGGACTTAATTGTGTTGAGCGCCTGCCAAACGGGGAGTGGCGATGAGCGCTCGGCCCTAGGCCTTGCTGGCGTTGCAATTCGAGCGGGCGCGGATACTGCGATGGCTTCTCTTTGGTCTGTTGATGACGAGTCGACAGCAGATTTGATTACATACTTCTATCAAAACTGGGATGGCGGTATGCCCAAGGCTGAGGCCCTACGGCAGGCGCAAATTACGGTCATGAAAGACAGACGCTACTTGCGTCATCCCGCCTATTGGTCAGCCTTTATGCTGGTGGGAGACTGGCAATAGAACCCTGGTAGGGTCGTCGCATGCTATGCCTTTCTGTATGCCATGCCCCTACCGGGCGTTACCGCCCTGGCCATTCGGCAATTTGTCGCAGGGCTTCACTGTGAGAAATGTTGTCGCTGCTGGCCACTGTACTGTTTACTTCCGAGGTTGCCATAGGTTCGTTGGTAGGTTCGTTGAGCTCTTCTAGCTCAGCACCAGTCGATGCTTCTGCTGCTGGTGTGCCATTGGTGACTGTTTCCAAATTCGCGAGTGCAAGGATCAGCGTGTTCTTTTGATCGTTGGTTTCTCGGGGCGATAGGCTAGAGGCGATCGCCAGCGCGTCGTACCAAAGGCCTGCTTCGGAAAGCTGTTCTATGTGAGCCGCCGCCTCATGAGAATCAGCCTCTGTGATTTGCGGTGTGGCACTGTCTACAATCTCGATTTGCGATCGCACCTTAAAAATATCGCTAGATCTTGGTCCGTACCTCAGCAGCACCTGCCAGATGTATTGAGTATTGGGTTTGAGCCCCGCCATGTCTGCTGGCAGGGTAAAAGACATAAACCCCTGCTCGCTGACAAATTCGTAGGGGGTTTCCAGCACTCGCTGAAATTCACCTTGCGGGTCGCCATTTTCTGGGATCTCTCCAGTGCCTGTAATTTCGTAGAGCTGAAACTCTCCTTGCAGGGTGTTCTCAATGGGGATAAACCACTCAAATGTAGGGTGGCTCGACTGGCTTTGACCGACGTGCTGCTGGGGTGCTAGGAGCGTCAGCTGAAGACCATTTTGAGCGATCGCGCTACCATGCCTTGCGCCAGAGGTACTCGTTGCGCTGCTCGGTGGCCGGGCGTTTCGAGGTCGTTTGTAAGCGGCAAGACTCGGCAGCGCCAGTGGGAATAGTAAAAGCGCAAGGGTCAATGTATTACCCAGCAGCCTTAGAGGCGCTGAAGCGCTAAAAGAGACAGATTGCCTGCGATTGTGATTCATTTTTGTCATGGTGTGACCCCAGTCCTTAGCCCACATCTTCTCAGCTGTAGTCGTTTTAGCTTGTCTTAGCTGTAAAGAGCATGATTCTATTCTGAACATAAAACAACAGTTTGAGAAATGCCATTGCCTATGAGGAAAGAAACATTACAGACTTCTGCATTTTATGTTGCAGAGTTCTGCACTTCATGTTGTTTTTTTGGCTGGCTAAACCTCAAAGGTCTCGCGCTCAGAGCTTTTTGCAGATTATCTCTTCCACGTTGCCGCTTGCTTAATAGGCCATACAAGCTCACATACTGTGCCTTTCGGCACTTTGATCTGTCTAGAAAATTGCCCTTTTAGACGTTTGGCCAGACGCTTGGCCTGCCGACTGCCATCGCCTTCTCTGGCGTAGTAACTCTCTTTCTGCATTGCTGCTGTGTGGGTGCGTTTACCTGTGTACTTACCTGTGTACTTGCCTGTCCGTTCTGCTGGCCTTGTCGCGCTAGCCTGCACCGTCATAAGAGTTTCAGCCTCTTGATGGCGGCCATTATCACTAACCCGAATAATGTTGTTATCCGCTTCTTGTTTGCAGGTTACCTGTAGCCGAGTAACATCGCTGGCATGCTGCTCTACATTGCACAGGGCCTCTTCCAAAAAGCGCAGCACCTCTTCTTTTCGCGCAGGGTTCAAATGCTCGACATCCATAGGACAAAAGTCAGAGATCTTGATTTTGATGCCCTTGAAGTAGCCCTCCGACTCCTGGAGTTTGTTGTGATAGACCTGGTAGAGCAATTCATGAAAGGGCTCACTGAGGTCAATAACATGGTTCTTGGTCAAATATATCTGCGACTGGTCTGCCGAGTTGCTTTGCTGTAGGTCATTCCGCTGCAAATACTCTCGCTGCATAAATTCGTAAATGTTTCTCAGCTCATTATCCACCTGGTGCAGCGCGGCAGTCACCGTCTGAAAGTCAATAGCGTCGGCTGCTGGTTGTCCATTGGTGGCAACGGTTTGCTGCTGGGAAGAGACCTTGCGTGTGAGGCTTTTGAGCGTTTGTAAGGGGCCATTATGAATGGCGTTGTAGCTGCTTTCGAGTACGCGCTGTCTTTCGTTGAAGCGAATTTTTCGGCTCTGCTCGTACTGATGAATCCGATAAAAAAGAATGCCAATCCCGTTGGCAAAGTAGCTAAACCAGGCCGGAAAAGCAGGAATCCACACGCCTGCTAGCAGCAGCCCATACGCAAGAATAAGGGGCACACCCCCAAAGACAATAAAGACAATCGCAACAGTAGAAATAGACCTTTTGAGATGAATAAGGCTGAGTCCGGCAAGCCCACTGACTACAATCCAGCCGTATTCCCAGTAGGTATTCCAAGTTTTTATCAGCGGCCTGTTTTCTAGCACGGTGCTAATGATTTGGCTGATGGCGTGGGCCTGTAATTCTACGCCAGGAACCAGTCCAGGATTGGTGTTGGAGATGGCCGCAGAGTTGATGTAGTCTTTGGTGCTTACGGCAGTCATGCCGATGAGAATAATGCGATCGCGGATCCATTCTTCCGGAAACTCATCTGCCAAAAACTCAGTTAAGGAGAGGGTTTGAAAGGGCTGCGGGTGATTGCGAAAATTGAGCAGTACTACCGGGTTATCACCTGTGTCTTGGTTGTGATACCCACCAGAGTTAGCCGTGAGTCGAAACAGTTCTGTCTCGCCAAAGCGCATAGTATTGGCATCATTCAGGCCGTTGTTTAGCTCAAGCCCTTCCTCTGCCAGGTACTTGGTTGCCAGCTGAATTGTGAAAGACAAGTGGTAATCATCTGGGTCTGCGTCACTGGGGCTCGCTAGCAAACTTCTCCTCACAAATCCGTCTGCATCCAGCAGCGCATCAGCAAAGCCAATATTGTCATAAGAGACTGCGGCGGGCGCGCTGACCGCAGGTGCCAAGATTTTTTCAATCACAACGACATCTGCCACATCCTGACTCGCCGATTGCTCCAACAGCGCCATGAGCGCTAAATGCGCATCTCTAGAGCGTTCTAGGTCAGCCTCGAAGGGATTAATAACCGGAAGATCCCTGAAGATATCTAGCCCAATCACCCGTGGTTCGTAGCTTTCCAGCTGCTCTAGCAGCTGCACCATGGCATCGTCAGGCACTGGGTAGGTACCCAGCTTTTGCAAATCATCATCCGTAATTTCTAGAATTGTAATCCGTTCATCCGGGGCTTCTACCGGCCTGTGGCGCAAAAACAAATCCAGCGTTTGTAGCTCTACGCCTTCCCATAGCCCCAGCATCCTAGCCACACATACCAGCAGCACAATCCCCACACTGCTCAAAAGCAGGCTAGAAGATCCGCCACCCAAAAAACTCAGAACCCCGGTCAACTGTTTTTTCCAGCCAGTTCTATTCATCAATTCAATGTCGACCCACGTAGGTCTGTTTGCAATAGAGTCTCTAGTCTATGAGGCCTTCTTCTCGTGCTCTCAGCTCGGTCTGAATTCGCAGAATCTTGCCTTCTTCGTGATACACACCCAACACATCTTGTAGCTTGGCCCAGTAGTTTCGCACTGTGCGCTCAGCCACATTCATGTTTTTAGCAATGGTTTTATCGTTTAGCCCTTCGTAGACGGCTAGTTCTAGCACCTGCATCCATTCAGACTTTATCTCTAAATGTTTGCGCATGGTTGGTGGGGTGTATACCAGCCCATCCATTGCCCAGCTTACCCGCTTCAGCATTTCTGCTGTGGGTTCACCCTTATCTACCAACGCAAACCCGCCTTGGTGCGCATCGATAGTAGGCTTAATGCGTACTAAAGAAGCAACATTAGCACTTTGCACAACAAAGTTGTAGTCGCCGTAGGTTTCTAAAAACTCTCGAAGTAACCCAATGCCTGTCTCCGTTCGACAGGTTTCTCCTGCCATTTCTGGTAAAGATAAATCGACGATAACAACGTCTGGGCGTAAGGCTTTGAGCTTTTGCCGAGCTTCTTGCGCTGTTTTGGCTGTGGTGATGTCAGCGTTGGGAAACTCTTGCTTAAGTGACATTGCTGTTCCGTCTAAGACAGCCGCATGATCATCAACCAGAAAAAAACTTTGTTTCTGGTGCAGCTGGGTAGGAGGCTTCTGACTTTGCTCTTGCAAGTTGTTCGTCATGGATTTTAATCTTTTTAAACCAAACTATCTTAAGAAAACAGACCCATGAAAATAGCACCTCAGCTCAGCTGTCTTACTCAACAGCCTGTCAACCACCTCCACACAGTAACCTACCACTACTGATGTCACATCTGAAGCGTGATAAGTGGTAATAATTACGGAGTTGCTCGCCCCTATTGTGTTATCTGAATCTGTTATGGAAAAGGCGTCTTATTTAGTCGATGTTCACTGGTTGTCTCAGCACTTGGCCGATCCTGACGTGGTGATTATCGATACCCGCTTTACACTATCTGACTCTGGATATGGGCAAAGCCAATACGAAGTGGGTCATATCCCAGGTGCTTATTATCTAGACCTTAATAAAGACTTATCTAGCACGCCTGCGCAGCACGGTGGGCGTCATCCCCTGCCAAGCTGGGACGCCTTTGTCAATAAGCTCAGCCGAGTCGGCATTTATTCGGACGCCTCCCAGCGCTCCACTGCCAAAAAGCCGACCCAAGTTGTCGTCTACGATAACTCACGGTTTGCCTTTGCGGCTCGGCTCTGGTGGATGCTGCGCTATTTAGGTCATGAGCAAGTTGCCATTCTAGACGGGGGTATTCAAGCCTGGAGCTCAGCTGGATTTCCGCTGAGCTCCGAGATACCCGCTGAAAAGATCGGTGATTTTCAGCCAGTGCCCCAGCCAGACTGGATAGTAGACCGTGAGACGCTACAGCAGCGCAAAGATTTGCCGAATGTCGTGGTGATTGATTCTAGAGCGCCAGAGCGATGGCGCGGAGAAGTGGAGCCGATTGACCCGATTGCCGGCAGCGTTACGGGCTCCATCAATTCATTTTGGAAAGATGTCACGACAGAATCAGGTTTACTTAAAAGTACCGATGAGCTAGCTCATCACTGGAGCAGCACCCATTCGGAAGATGAGGTAATTGCGTATTGCGGTTCTGGCGTTACGGCTTGCGTCAACCTTTTCTCGCTAGTTATGGCAGGGCATCCTATGCACAAGCTCTATCCCGGTGGTTGGAGCGACTGGTGCTCTTATTTAGACGAGGCTAATTGATGCCGACCGATCATATTTTTTACGAATTGCTTAGGACTGCGCCAGAAATCTTTCTAAAACTCATTGGACAGCTTTCTAACCAACCGTACGAATTTCGGGCGCCGGAGGTAAAGCAAACAGCCTTTCGATTAGACGGTGTATTAGTTCCCAAAACAGAAAGCGAGCAAACGCCTCTTATTGTTGTAGAAGTCCAGTTTCAGCACGATGTTGAGTTCTACAGGCGGTTTTTCTCAGAAATTTTTCTGTTTTTACGTCACAACCCTAAGGTTACACATTGGCAGGCTGCGGCTATTTTTGAACGGCGTAGTCGAGAGCCCGTGGATCAAAAGCCGTTTCAAGTTTTACTAGAGAGTCCTCAAATACACCGTATCTACCTAGAGGATTTTCAAGAGCTTTCAACTGATTCTCTGGGCGAAGCTATTTTGCAATTAATCGTTACTAAGCCCAAGTTTGCCGTTCCAAAGGCAAAAGTTTTAGTAAAACGTGTACAAGCACAATCAGAAATTGGCCTGTCTCCTAAGCAAATTTTGGGATTAATTGAGACAATAATGGTGTACAAGTATCCAACCCTTGAGCGAAAGGTTATAGCTACCATGCTCGGAATCGACTCTGTAAAGCAAACCCGCGTTTATCAAGATGCTCTAGTCGAAGGTCGCCAAGAAGGTCGCCAAGAAGGTCAGTGTCAGATAATTCTCAGGCTGCTGAACCATAAAGTGGGCAAAATCCCTGCTCCGTTGGTCAGTAGCGTCGAGCAGCTATCAAATCAGCAGCTAGAAATGCTAGGAGATCGCATCCTTGACCTATCCACAATTGAAGAACTCACTCAATGCCTATCAAAAATTGAGTCGAAGAAGCCGTCTGAGAATGAGTCAGGGACGACTGCTTAAGTGCGTAGCAACTATTCTATGGCAGTGAGAATCTACGGAAATCGAGAAATTAAGACGCTGCCGGGAGAAGCGACTCGGCCCACGTCGTCGAAAGTGAGAGAGGCACTATTCAATATTTGGCAGGGGCGGGTGCGCGGTGCGTGCTGGCTAGATTTGTGTGCGGGGAGTGGCGCAATGGGCGCAGAGGCGCTATGCCGAGGGGCCGCGCAGGTCGTTGGTATTGAAAAATCGGCAGCTGCTTGCCGGGTTGTGAAGGAAAACTGGCAGAAGGTTGCGCAGCCTACTCAGGTATATGAAGTACACAAGGCTGATGTCGTTTCGGGGCTGAGCGCGATGAGCCGCTCGTTCGACCTAATTTACTTTGATCCACCCTATGCTAGTGGTCTTTATCTACCGCTATTGGCTCGATTAAATCCTTACTTAGCGGCTGACGGTGAAATAGCGGTGGAGTATGGCGGTGATCATTGGCATCCTGATCAGCTGCCAGCCACTGTGACAGACAAGCTCGAACTGGTTCGTCAAAAGCGCTACAGCAGCACGAATTTGGCATTCTTTCGGCATCGGCAGTAGAGGCCAATAAGAGAGACCCGAGAGTAATTTAATCACTTTGATAAGTATTTATTCTCACTCTTTCACAACTTTGGGGTGCCGAGACGGGCGATTTGCGGCACAATATTAATTAAGCAATACTTTTGTTGCTAAACTCGCAGTCAAGGTGAAACGTGCAGAGGTGCTGCGCTGCGCAAAGCTGCACATATCGCAGAAATAGGAGATTCGATTATGATCGCTGTCGCAACTAAACCCCAAGGGCCCGCTCAGAAGCGCCTGTCGATGCAGGTAGAGGGCATCGCTGAGCATACGACAACGCTCAGGTCGCAAGACTGGGACCGCGATCGCTTCGATATTGAGTTCGGCTTGCAAAACGGCACCACCTACAACTCCTTCCTCATTCGTGGTGAAAAGACAGCCCTCGTCGACACCTCACATGCCAAGTTCCGTGAGCAGTATATTGCGGCGCTCAAAGGCGAAATTGACCCCAGCGAAATCGACTACATTGTGGTGAGCCACACCGAGCCTGACCACAGTGGTTTGATCAAGGATGTATTGGCGCTGGCTCCTAATGCGGTTGTGGTTGGGGCTAAGGTGGCGATCGCATTCCTAGAAGACCTTATTCACCAACCCTTCGAGCGCCAAATCGTAAAAAGCGGCGAAACTCTTGACCTTGGCAACGGACACCTGCTCGAATTTATCAACGCGCCAAATCTCCACTGGCCCGACACCATCTTCACCTTCGACCACAAAACCGGCATCCTCTACACCTGCGATGCCTTCGGTGCTCACTACTGTAATGACGACACCTTTGACGAAGATCTTGAAGCTTTGTCTCCAGACTTTCGCTTTTACTACGAGTGCTTAATGGGGCCAAACGCTCGATCCGTTGTCTCTGCGATGAAGCGGATGGATAAGCTCGATGGCAATATCACCACCATCGCTACTGGGCACGGTCCACTGCTGCGCCACAATTTGGATGAGCTGACAGGTCGCTACCGTGAGTGGAGTCAACAGAAGAGTAGTGCAGAGACTTTAGTTGCGGTATTTTATGTGTCCGATTATGGGTTTAGCGATCGCATTTCGCAGGCGATCGCCCGAGGCATTACCAAAACCGGCGTCGGCGTTGAAATGATTGACCTCCGTTCAGCTGATGCTCAAGAAGTAAACGAAGCGGTCAGCCGTGCTACCGGCATCATTATTGGCATGCCACCTTCGACTGGAAAGGGCTCCGAAGAAACCCGCGCTGCCCTCGGGACAATTTTGGCCGGTGTGAATAAGAAGAAAACCTTTGGCCTGTTTGAGTCTTACGGTGGTGACGACGAGCCAATTGATACCCTGCAAACAAATTTGCAAGATCTCGATCTTAAGGTTGCCTTTGACCCGATTCGAGTGAAGGACACACCTAGCGAAGCAACTTACCAGCTGTGCGAAGAGACGGGTACTGACCTTGGTCAAGATTTAGCTAAGACGAAAAAAATTAAAAAGATCAAAGCGCTGGATGCAGATTTACAAAAAGCTTTGGGTCGTATTAGCAGCGGTCTTTACATCATCACCGCCACCAAAGGCGACGTTCAGTCTGCGATGTTGGCTTCTTGGATTACGCAAGCGAGCTTCGAGCCACTGGGCTTCACCGTCGCTGTTGCGAAAGATCGTGCGATTGAATCACTGATGCAAGTGGGTGACACCTTCGTGCTGAACATTTTGGAAGAAGGCAATCACCTGCCGCTGATGAAGCATTTCCTTAAGCGCTTTCCACCCGGTGCGGATCGCTTTGCGGGTGTGCGTACGCGGCCTGCCGAGAACAAATCGCCGATTTTAGCAGATGCCTTGGCCTACCTAGAGTGTGAAGTTTCGAGCCGCATGGAGCTGAACGATCACTGGCTCGTGTATTGCACGGTAGACAACGGCAAAGTCTCGAAAGATGAGGCCCTCACTGCAGTTCACCACAGACGAGTCGGCAACTACTACTAAACCTCTCCGGGTGCCCCTTTTGAAGGGGAACCGCAAGGGAGGGGTTCTCGATATGTATCGTACTCACCGAAGACCTCTCCGTTGGTTCCCCTTCAAAAGGGGCACCGATCTCTGGCGAAGTGCCCGTGGTGACTGAGGGCGCATCTGCCTCGTGCCCTCATAATAAAAATGTAACCTCACATGACTGCCCAAATTCCTACGCCAGAAGCCTCTGCCAATCCTACGCCAGAAACTTCAGGTCGCCGAGATGTACAAGTTCTCCCCATCGCGTCAGACACTACCGCCCTCCGCTCACGCTCCTGGGAACGCCTGCGTTTTGAAATTGAATACGCGCTCGAAAAAGGCACCACCGCGAATAGCTACCTCATTCGTGGTAATCAAATCGCACTCATCGATCCGCCCGGTGCTTCTTTTACAGAGAAATTCCTAGAAGCACTCAAAACGGAAGTTGACCCCCACGATATCGACTACGTTATTCTGGGTCACATTAATCCAAACCGCATCAAAACACTAACGGCTCTCCTGGCCCTCGCACCACAGGCAACAATTGTGTGCTCTTTGCCAGCTGCGATCGCGCTCAAAAATGCCGAAATCGATCACCCTGTGCAGCCGGTAAAAGGTGGCA
The DNA here is from genome assembly GCA_050042985.1 of Phormidesmis sp. Classification (GTDB taxonomy): domain Bacteria; phylum Cyanobacteriota; class Cyanobacteriia; order Phormidesmidales; family Phormidesmidaceae; genus Phormidesmis. The sequence continues at coordinate 31,228 of JBHJIY010000161.1, forward strand.
GCGATTTAGACCTCGGCCAGGGTCACCATCTAGAATTTATCCCTACGCCTACTCCACGCTGGCCTGCTGGAATGTGTACCTACGATAGCTACACCGAAGTCCTCTACAGCGACAAATTCTTCGGTGCACATATTTGTGGCGAAGACGCTTACGATCTAGAGCGCGAAAAACTTCTAGAAGATCAGCAGTATTATTTTGATTGCTTGATGGCACCGAACGCCCGTCAGGTAGAAACTGCGCTCGAAAAACTGTCAGACTACGCGCCTCGCTTGTACGCGGTGGGCCAAGGACCACTTGTGCGCTATGGCGTTGTAGAACTCACTCAGTATTACCAAGATTGGTCGGCTAGGCAGAAGAAACAGACTGAATCGGTAGCGCTAATTTACGCGTCGGCCTACGGCAATACTGCTACGATTGCGCAGGCGATCGCACGTGGCATCACCAAAGCAGGCGTCTCCGTCAATTCCATCAACGCCGAGCAAGCCACCACCGCCGAAATCAAAGACGCTGCCGAAAACTCAGCGGGCTTCATCATGGGCTCGCCCACGCTTGGTGGGCACGCCCCAACCCAGATTCAGACTGCGCTCGGTGTGGTGCTTGGTGCTGCGAGTAAAACCAAGCTAGCAGGTGTGTTCGGTTCTTTTGGCTGGAGCGGCGAAGCCATTGATTTACTAGAAAGCAAGTTTAAAGACGCAGGCTATAGCTTCGGGTTTGAACCCATCCGCGTAAAGTTCACGCCCGATGCCAGCACGCTGCAAATGTGTGAGCAGGCAGGCACTGACTTTGCCCAACAGCTGAAGAAAGCTGCCAAAAAGAAGAAAGTAGTGCCAAAAATTGCGGCCTCTTCTGTAGAGAAAGCCATTGGCCGTCTGGTTGGCTCTATGTGTATTGTCACTGCCAAGCAAGATGACGTAAGTAGCGCTATGCTCGCATCCTGGGTGGCGCAGGCAACCTTTACACCGCCCGGCTTTACCGTCGCTGTCGCCAAAGACCGCGCGGTAGAAAACTTGATGCACACGGGCGGCAGCTTTGTTCTGAATATCTTGGCCGAGGGTAAGCACCTGGGACCGATGAAGCATTTTCTAAAGCCGTTTGGCCCAGGAGAAGATCGTTTTGAAGGGGTAGAAACTCGTGAGACGGAAGATGGTCAACTGATTTTGGAAGATGCGATCGCCTACTTAGAATGCGAAGTCGCGGGCCGAATGGACTGCGGCGACCACTGGGTCATCTACGCCACAGTCGGCGGCGGCGAAGTCCTCGACATGAATGCGAAGACCGCCCTCCATCACCGCAAAACCGGTACCCACTACTGAGAACTTCCTACTAATAAGAAAGCCTCCGTTTGCTGTCTTGACTTTGCACAATGGCCGCTATCAAGAATCCAGCTATCGGGGCGATCGCATTATTCAATCCGAGACATTTCCAGATTTTTCGGTAACCGCTGAAAAGCTGCTGAGCGAAGATGATGTTTAGTGAGCGTTATTTTGCTATCGGTGAGTAGCATGGGAAAATAGACAAATTCTCCTCTGGCGAGGTGACACCATCGCCTGCCACTGCAACCTTCATGCCTGCTGCTTCACACGGAACTGAGCAATCTGAAATAGCTATTGAAACATCTCTTAATGCGGTGGATGAAATGACGCCTGAGAGGGTGGAGACGTCTCAGTTTTTGACTTGGGTTCAGCAGCAGGCTATTGAAAGCGATCATCCTAAAATTGCGAGTCTGACTTTTCCAATTGAGTCGATTGCGCCTTGGGTGGTGCTGTCGGCGTTAGGAGATATCCATCAGCGCCACTTTTACTACGATTCTCCTCAGCAGTGGGCAATGGTTGGGCTAGATGTTGTTGTTGGCTGTAGTGCGGTAGGCCCGAATCGGTTTACTCAGGCGCAGGCGTTCACCCAAGCTTGGCAGACTCAGTTTGTCCATGCCAAAACAAACTCAAAAGCTGACCTACCGGGTCGTTTTTTTTGTAGCGCCACTTTCTTCGATAGGCCAGATTTTGATGAGCTGCCCAAATCTGCTGCATCCTTCTCTGAGTTCTCTCCCGATTGCTTTGAGCCCGTGTACATATTTGTGCCACAAGTTCAGGTGATGACTTTGGCGGAGGGCTCTAATGTCACGTTTAACTATTTGGTTTCGGCAACGACAGAAATCGCTCAAATAACGCAGCATCTTTATTCGAGGAGGGCTCAGCTGATGTCAGCGCGTTCACTCGGCAATGCCAAACCTGCGTCTCAAAAAGTGGTGGTGAGAGATGTCGAAAATTTTGAGGGAGCGGTCGCTGGGGCACTACAACAGGTAGACCAAACGCAAATTCACCAAAAGCAGATACACAAGGTGGTGCTGGCCGATGTGATGGATGTCGAGTCGCAGCAGGCAGTAGATGTGGTGCGAGCGCTCCAAACCCTGCGCAATAATCATCCCGACTGCACTGTGTTCTCTGTCGGCAATGGCAAAGGCCAATCTTTTATTGGGGCGAGCCCTGAGCGATTGCTAAGCATCAACGAAGGACGACTGATGACAGATGCCTTAGCGGGCTCTGCTTCTCGTGGGCAAACAGCAGCAGCAGATGAGGCGATCGCGCAAACGCTGTTGAATAGTGACAAAGAACGTTATGAGCATCAGGTAGTGGTGGAATTTATTGCGGAGCAGCTGCGATCACTCGACCTCGACCCTCACTACACCCCCGATCCACAGCTTCTTCAGCTCCTCCACATTCAGCACTTGCACACCCCCATGAGTGCCACGATAGACCCCCAAAAAGTTTCACCGCTAGATATTTTATCCAAGCTCCATCCCACTCCTGCCGTCGCGGGTCTCCCTTTACAACCTGCCTGCGAACTTATTCATCAGCACGAAAACTTCGATCGCGGTCTCTACGCGGCTCCTCTCGGCTGGATCGATACGCAGGGCAACAGTGAATTTATCGTTGGCATTCGCTCTGCCCTAATCGATGGCTGTAAGGCCAGGTTGTATGCAGGTGCAGGCATTGTTGCCGGGTCTGAGCCTGCCAAAGAACTCGCAGAAATCAAGCTAAAATTGCAGACGCTGTTGAATGCATTGGTGTAGCTATGCCGCTCGATTTTCGCAACACCAATAGTCTTTGGGCCTCTGTTGCGGTAGAAACGCTGGCAAAACTCGGGTTGCAAACGGCTATTCTTTGTCCGGGCTCTCGTTCTACGCCCCTGACCTTTGCCTTTGCCACTCATCCTGAGATTGAGTCGCTGCCGATGCTGGACGAGCGCTCGGCGGCTTTTTTTGCGCTGGGCTGTGTGAAACGTCAGCATAGACCGGTGGCGATAGTGTGCACGTCAGGGACGGCAGGTGCGAACTTTTATCCGGCGGTGATTGAGGCTTACGAAAGTGGGATTCCTCTGTTGATTTTCACTGCTGACCGGCCGCCAGAACTGAGGGATTGTGCTTCGGGACAAACTATCGATCAGCAGAAGCTATACGGCAGCTTTACGAAGCACTACAGCGAATTAGCTGTGCCGATGGCCGATGCGCAAATGTTGGCATATTTGCGGCAGACTTTGGTGAGTGGCTGGGGACGAGCGATCGCACCTCTACCCGGCCCTATCCATTTCAACTGCCCCTTTCGCGATCCACTCCCGCCGCTCCCAGACAGCACGACTCAAGCGCTAAAATCTACCTGGAATACGACTCAATTCTTTGCGTCGGTCACGCCTCCTGCGCCTGTTGTCGAACAGGTGCAAGTGCTCCCGACTGAAACTTGGCGACGCTGCGCAAAAGGGGTAATCATCGCAGGCCCTAGCAATCCTGACTATCCTCAGGGCTATTGCCAGTCTGTCAGTGAGCTATCAGCGCAATTAGGATGGCCTGTGCTAGCAGAAGGATTGTCTCCTCTCAGAAATTATCAGTGCCTGAATAATCTATTGATTTCTACCTATGATATGACTTTGCGCTCTCCCGAAAGAGCAGTGTCTCTCATCCCTGAGATGGTAATTCAGCTTGGCCCATTGCCCATTAGTAAAGTGTTGCGTCAGTGGCTACAACTGCATCAGCCACAGCGATGGATTGTAGGCTCGCAGCGAAATTTAGACCCACTACATGGCCCTACCCAGATTGTGTCAACAACTGTGGAGAGTCTTGTAAATTCGTTGAAAGAAGATCCTAAAGAGAACTTGTCGGCAGCAGATAGTTACGCTCAGTATTGGCTAGCATCCGAAAAATCAGCGAGGCAAGCTATCGACAATACGCTCGCAACTGAGACTACTCTCGTAGAAAGCAAGATTGTTTGGTTGCTATCTCAGTATCTACCAGAAAACACGCCACTTTTTATTGCAAACAGTATGCCTGTGCGAGATGTGGAGTATTTTTGGCCGCCGGGCGATCGCAAAATCCAACCCATCTTTAGTCGCGGCGCAAATGGCATCGACGGCACTCTTTCTACCGCGATGGGACTCGCCCACCACCACTTCCCCACTGTTCTTCTTACAGGCGATCTCGCTTTCTTGCACGACACCAATGGACTACTAAATGCTGCTCAGCTTGTTGGACACCTCACCGTCATTGTCATCAACAACAATGGCGGCGGCATTTTTGAGATGCTGCCAGTCTCTCAGTTTGAATCAGTTTTTGAGCCATATTTTGCTACACCTCAGTCTGTAGAGCTGTTTTCCTTGTGCAAGGCCTATGGTATAGAACACCGGATTGTAACCGATGTACAAGAGTTTATCGAATGTGTCAGTGTGCTGCCAGCACAGGGAATGAGAGTTTTGGAGATAGTTTGCGATCGCAAGCAAAGCGTTCAACAAAGGAAAACACTGCTAGGCGCTGTTGTGTGAAATGTCTTTTTTCTTTTCAAAGCATCACACGCTTCATTATGTCACGAGAGGAAATCGTACTCAGCCACCCCTCCTTCTTCTTCATGGCTTCTTGGGTAGTCACCAAGACTTTGCGCCTGTACTTCCCACGCTCTCTCTCTATTTCTATTGTATTGTTCCAGACTTGCCAGGTCATGGCCAAACGAAAACTGAGCCCGACGCCTACACCTTTCCAAAGACAGCTGAGTCCTTATTGGCTTTATTGAGCCATCTGAACATTTGTGAGACGCATTTACTGGGTTACTCTATGGGCGGGCGACTAGCGCTTTACCTAGCATGTGAGTTCCCAGACTGTTTTATAAGCGTCGTGCTGGAGTCGGCTTCGCCGGGGCTGAAGACGGCTGAGCAGCGGGTAGAAAGGAGGAAGAGAGATGGTGCGATCGCGCATCGATTGCAAACAACTCCTCTATCCACTTTTCTCCACCAGTGGTATCGCAATCCACTATTTTCTAGCTTGCAGCAGCACCCCGACAAACACGTGGCTATGCTTCAGTGCAGGAAAAATAACGCTCCTGTAGCGCTGGCAAGTGCCTTGCAGGGGCTGGGGACGGGACAGCAGCCTTCTTTGTGGAAGGCACTTGAAAGTATGGAGCGGCCACTGCTACTTATTGTGGGTGGCTTAGACACTAAGTTTGTAGCGATCAATGATGAGATGGTGACGACAACGCTCGGCAGGCGCGGTGTCCGGCTAGAGGTGATTGAGAATTGTGGACACAATCTGCACTTGGAAGCGCCTACTATATATGCCCATATTGTCTTGCTGTTTTTGGTAGGCAGGCTTTGAATGATTTGTCTCTAGTGAGCGTATGGTAGAGATGGCAGAAATGATGCTGAGTGCGGATGAGTCTGTCTTTGGTGATATTGGTGGCGCTTTACTCTTGCTAAGATTGGGGTCGGCGGTGCTTTGGAAGCATACAGAGCCAAGTGTAGGATCGCCCGCTGAGCTACCGTAGCTTGAGGGCAGAAGGTGTGTGTTTATCGGTTCTATAATAGGAATACATCAACGTATAAATATCAGCTAAATCAACATAAACTTACGTCAACCGATGACTTTACAAGAGTTAGAGCCTAAACTTCTATCCCTTAGTGCCGCCGATAAGTTACTGGCTATTCAAGTCCTTTCTCAAAGCCTAGGTCATACACAAGGTATAGAACAAACACCTAATGTATGCGGTGGGGATGCTCGGATTGTGAATACTCGCATCCCAATTTGGGTGTTGGTAGACGCTAAAAACTGTGGATATAGTGATGCAGATTTGCTAGCTAGCTATCCCAGGCTATCGGCTGTAGATTTGGCCAATGCTTGGACTTATGCAGATGCGTTTAGTGATGATATTGAGAGTGCGATCGCCCGTAATGAGGCCGCGTAAAGCATGAGTCGTTTCTATGCTGATGAGCAGTTTCCATTACCTGTGGTGGAATGTCTGCGTGTACTCGGTCATGACGTCTTGACGGCGCAAGAAGCCGGTAATGCAGACAAGGGTATCCCAGATGGTGATGTGCTGGAGTTTGCAATTTCCCAGAAGCGGATTGTGTTGACGCTTGACCGATACGATTTTGCAAAGCTACATCGAAACACTCCTGAGCATTTTGGTATCGTTGTGTGTACGAACGATAGAAACTGGGAGCTTTTTGCTGCCAGAATTAATAAGGCAGTGTCATTACGGCGTGAAGTAAAAGGGCTTCTCCTTCGTGTAACACGTCCTTCTAAGTAGCTTCGCGCTATCTTTCGACTTATTGCCAAATCTTGATTTCTTTATTCTTTCCGCCGCTAACTAGCGTTTGCTCAATTGAGTCAAAGTCGACGGCAAGTACCCAGCCATCGCTGTTGTCTAAAGTTTTTATCAGTTTGTTGTTTTCTAAATTCCACAGCTTCAGCGTGCTATCGACGCTGCTGCTAGCCAAGGTTTTGCCATCGGGGCTGATGGCCAGGCTAACCACGCGATCGCTATGGCCGCTCAAAGTCGCCGTTAGCTCGCCACTGACCAAATCCCACAGCTTAATCGTTGAATCCCAGCTGCCGCTAACCAGCGTTTTGCCATCAGCGCTAATAGCCACTGCCCGCACCGCGTTGGAATGACCTACAAAAGACGCAATTAGCTCGCCGGTTGCCATGTCCCAGTGGCGAACGGTGTTGTCGCCGCCGCTGCTGACAAAAGATTTGCCATCGGGTGCGATCGCCACAGACCAAATCGGCCCTCCTAGCGACAGTTTGTATATCTGCCCGCCGCTGGCCAAATCTCGACGGATGATATTCCCTGCATAGTCGCCACTAATTAAGGTTTTCTCGTTTGGGCTAATGGCAACAGACCACACAGGAATATCTAGCTCGGCGGACAAGCTGTACAAAAGCTTGCCTGTTTTTGGCTGCCACACTTTTATGCCGTCACTGCTAGCGCTGATGAGCTTATCGCCAGAGGCTGTCACAGCCAAATCGCGCACCATGTCTTTGTGGCCTGTCAGCGTGTGCAACACTTCGCCCGTTGGCCCGTCCCAAATGTTGATGTCTCCTGAAAACCCGCCACTCAGGACCAAAACGTGCCCGTCCTGTCGGGTGTGTGTCGCTAATGACCACACCTGACTAGGCGTAGGAAAAGCCTTCACCAAGGCAAAGTCTGTTGAAGATTGAACAGCGCTTTGAGGAGAGGATGCCGCCTTTTGATCGCTTGGCACAAGATTTGAGGCGATGGACGTTTGTTCTGTGTCTGCTTGTGATGTGAAAGCTTGTTCTGTCGTTTCTGGTACGGCGGGTGCTCGAACAGCGGCTTTTTGGCTCCGCGCTGCAATGACAAGGCCGCATACTGAAAGCGTGAGGCTAACTGCGATCGCTGAGGCGAAAACAACAGGCGACTGCACTAGGCTGTTGCTTTTAGTGCGCTCTGCGTGAATGTCAGAATCTTTTAATGATTGTGGTTCACAGAGGGAGTCGGTTGCTTTTGCAATGTTGTTGAGCGGAATCTTTACGGCTGTGCTAGCAGCACCTTGGCTTTTACTCCCGTATTGTCTAGAGTGTTGCCTTACTGTGCCCGTGCCGTTGAGTTGGCTCTGAGACATCGCCTGTCGCAGATTGCTGTTGCTGATATTTGTGCCCGTAAAATCTATCCCGCCGAGGATTGCGCCCTCAAAGTTAGCTCTATCGATGTACGCGTTCGTGAGGTTGACATTGGTTAAATCAGCGTTTTTAAAGTTTGCGCCAATGAGGCAAGACTTCTGTAAATTGGCCCCTTGTAAATCTACATTGCCAAAGTCGCCTTCAAAGTAGTAGCCAGCGCTTAGGTCTTGCCCTGCCAAGCTACAGGGCTTGTGCCCTTGCTTCGCTCGCCAGCGATTCCAATGGTCTATACCGCTTTGTAAAATTGCGAGAGGAGATTTTGCCATAGGTAGATAGCATTCGTAGCACTACCCATACTACGGATGCTTTTGCTTAGTGGATGCATCAGGAGCATGAAACTAGGCTCATCCCGCGATAGACCGTCGCCAGTTGAAGAACTTTCTCAGACAGTTTTGCAAGAAGGTGTTCTTCGCATACTTTTGCTTTGTGAGCTGTAGGGCGGTCTTTGGGCTAATTTCACTCAGAGTAGGATACACGTGAATGCACTGTAATGCACTGACCTTGAGCTTGTTGCTCATGGCAAGTACCGCTTCGTGAATAAGTTCTCCCGCGTGCGCGCCCACGATGTGCGCGCCCAAAATCTCGCCGTCTTTCTTGGTGATAAATTTTGCGAAGCCATAGCCCGCAGATTCTGCTAGGGCTCTATCTACACCATCGAAGCCCTGCTTAAGGACAAAGACATCGTCGCCGTAGCGATCGCGCGCCTGATTCTCAGTCAGGCCCACTCGTGCCAGCTCAGGATCAGTAAAGGTCGCCCAAGGAATCACCCGGTAGTCTGCCTTTTTCGTTGGCATGACCAGTGCATTTTGCATGGCTACGCCCGCTTCGTAACCGGCCACGTGGGTAAATTGGTATCCCCCAATTACATCGCCCGCTGCATAGATTCGTTTATTGCTCGTGCGGAGCTTGGCATCGACTTTAATGCCTTTTTTATCATAATCAACACCAGCAGCTTCTAGGTTTAATGAGCCCACGTTTGGCGTGCGCCCGGTTGCGATCAAAATCTCATCAACCGTAATGGTTTCATCGCCGGTGCTGATTTTCTTCCTACCATCGACCACCCGAACGCTTTTAGCTCTGGTGTTGGTCAAAATTTGTAGCCCTTCACTCTGTAGCTGTGCCTGCACCACTGCTGCCGCTTCTGGATCTTCCTTTGGCATAATTACGTCTCGGCTTGCCAGCAGTGTCACTTTGGAGCCCAGCCGAGAAAAAGACTGACCCAGCTCACAGCCAATGGGCCCAGCGCCAATCACCGCTAAGGCATCAGGCCGATTTTTGACATTGAAGACTTCCTCATTGGTCAAAAATCCGGCTTCTTTTAGCCCTTCTACTGGCGGCACTGTGGGTCTAGAACCGGTCGCGACTAAAAACGCCCTAGCCTTCAGCTGGCGACCGTTGACTTCAAAGGTTTTGTCATCGACGAACTGGCCCGTGCCGTAAATTACGTCTACACCTAGCTTTTCAAAGCGCTCGGTAGAGTCGTGCTCCTGAATGGTGTCGATGACTTCGTGTACGTGGCCCATGGCTTCATCGAGCTTGATAGTGGGCGCATTGGTATAGATGCCAAAGTGAGAGGCGGTTTTGACGTTGTAGGCAATTTGCGCCGCGTGAATCAGCGATTTGCTGGGGACACAGCCGTAGTGCAAGCAGTCGCCGCCGAGCTTCGCTTTTTCAATAAGGGCAACTTTGGCGTTGATCTGTGCGCCAGCGCTGGCAGCGACTAGCCCTGCCGAACCACCACCGATGATGACCAAATCGTATTCTACTGACATTGTTTTTCCCTCGTTGCCCAGCTTCACTGTGCTCTACTCTTGCTCAAGAGTATGCCGCTTAGCTGAATCTTTGATGAGAGATTACCTAAGAAATTATAGATTTTGATGACTGTTTGGCTGTGGCACTCCCCGTGGCGCGCTCTGTAGCCCTCTCTTTTGTGATGGGGCTATTGCCAAACGTTGATAGCTTGGTAGCTGCTGCTGACAAGGGTTTGGCCATTTGCTGAATTACTCTCTGCAAAGGCGACGGCGGTGAAGGTGTCGGTGTTTTGATCGAGGGTTTTGGTGAGCTGACGGCTGGGTAAGTCCCATAGTTTGAGCGTGCGATCGCTGCTACTGCTCACCAGTGTTGTCCCATCGGTGCTAATCGCTAGGCTCGCAATCTGATCGGTGTGGCCGTTGAGTGTGTTTTGTAGGCTGCCTGTAGTAAGGCTCCACAGCCTGATAGTTTTGTCCCAGCTGCCGCTGGCCAGCGTAGTGCCATCTGGACTGATAGCCACGCTGCGGACGGTGTCAGTATGGCCAGTAAATTCTTGCAGGACTTTGCCGGTGGCGATGTCTCGCTGCTGAATGCGGCTACCGCTACCGCTGACAAAAGATTGTCCGTTGGGTGCGATCGCCACATCCCACACCGGCTCACCACTGTTCATGTGATAGCGCTGCTGGCCGCTAGCCATATCCCAAACGGCAATACTCCCAGATTCATCACTGCTAATAAAGGTGCGTTCATCGGGTGTGATGGCAACCGCACCGATGGTTTCACTGGCTGTGGGCAAGGTGTGTATGAGCTTTCCTGTTTCAGGGTTCCAGACGTTTATTCCTGCGCTGCTGCTGCTGACGAGCCAATGCCTAGAGTCTGATATGGCGATCGCTCGAATACCTTCTCCTTGGCCGTTCAGCGTTTGTAAAGTTTCGCCCGTTTGCCCATCCCAAATCTCGATGTTGCCGTTCGATTCGCCAGCGATGACTTGTGGGTTGCCGTTGTTTGGGGTGTGGGTTGCGATCGCCCAAATTTGCCCTGTCCCGGTGAGTGACTTGGTCAGTGCGAGGGTGGTGACTGACTGCGCTGCAATTTGCTGCTGAGAGTTCACGATGGTGGGAACGGCAAAAGGTAGCCCCACAGTGGCCGCAATACCCGCTGCGGCGATCGCCAAGCCCGTCCAAGGAACAAGCGCTGGCACCCAAGACTGCTTTGGCCGAACGCTGTGACCTAGCAGCGCTGCTAGCCGTTGGTCACTTTGACGTCTGCCCCACTGCTTTTGATTGGGTGCTTGTTTGGGTGCTGCTTGTTTATAAGGTGTTGGTCTGCTCACTTTGACTGCTTGTGCACGGTTCAAGAGAGACGATGTTTTGACTCGGCCAGTCGTCGGTATTGTCGATAGTCGAATGCTTTGCTGTCGGTCGGCTAGCGTTTTCGATTTTTCGCGACTGTACGTTTTGAGTGGTGCGGCGATGCGGTTTACCAAAGACTGTTTCTTTTCTGCGCGTTTCTTTTCTCCTTTCTTTTCTACCCGTTTATTTTTTAGAGACTTTGCTGTGGCGATGGTTTCTTGTCTTGTGGGTACCGGCTGCTGACTAATTTTGGGCTGCAACGATAGTAAATAGGCAACTTCGTGACTGTAGGGTTCTAGCGTAGGGTCAGGTAGCTTTACGCTGCGAAGATCCACCTCTGCAAGCTGTGTGCCTAGTAAGTTGGCCTGCCGCATGTCGGCTCGTTCTAGCGCCGCCTTTGTGAAGTTTGCATGGGCCAGGTTTGCCCCATAAAAGTTAGCATCGCCTAGGTAAGCGCCGGTTAAGTCTGCCCCAGTCAAGTCTGCGTTCTGAAAGTTTGCGCCGACTAGGCAGGCACGCTGAAGGTTTGCACCCCGCAAGTCAACGCCTTGAAAGTTTCCTTCAAAGAAATATCCGTGGCTTAGGTCGTTATCTTTCAGGCTGCACGCTTCGTTAGGATGGCGCGATCGCCACTGATTCCACTGTTCTATACCTTGCTCTAGCAGCGTCAGATAATCCATCGTACAAAGTGCCCAGGATGACAAAGCCCCCTTTGGTTCAGTCTCTTGTGGATAAACCGAAAGACTAATCAGAGACTATGCAATAGGCTTCCCAGCGCTTTATTTAAACCGCTAAGTAATTTTGTGGAAGCTGTGTGTGCTGAGGCAGTGAGCTTGCTCACAGAAAATACAGAAATTCTCGTGTTGAGCCTAGCGATGTAATTGTCTGCGCTACACCGCTACTGCACAGCGTTCACCCGTCAGGCTGAACGCCCGTATCTCAGTAATGGTGACAGAAACAATTTTGCCTTTGAGCACGTTGATATCGCCTGGGAAGAACGTGAGCCGGTTCCCACGGGTGCGGCCCATGACCTGACCCGGATATTTAGGATTTGCGGCTTCGACTAGGACGGTTTCAGTGCGGCCTTTGTAGCGTTGCGAGCGCGCCTCTGCCTGTACAGATACCAAATGATTCAGCCTTTGCAACCTATCCTGCTTCACCTCTTCGCTCAGCTGATTGTCCCATTCAGCCGCAGGCGTCCCTGGCCTAGGCGAATAAGCCGCCGTATTTACCATGTCAAACACGATATCTTCCATCAGCCGAATCGTATTTTGAAACTGTTCTTCTGTCTCACCCGGAAACGCCGCAATCACATCCGCACTAATCGAAGCATCTGGCACATATCGCCGCACCGTATCGATAATGCGACGATACTTCTCATGGGTGTAGCCCCGGCCCATCGCTTTGAGCACATCGTTATCGCCAGACTGAAACGGAATATGAAAGTGCTCACAAATCTTCGGTAGCTCAGCGCAAGCCTTTACCAGTCGCTCAGTAAAGTAGCGCGGATGGCTCGTCGCAAAGCGAATCCGCTCAATTCCTGGCACATCATGTACGTAGTAAAGCAAATCTGTCAGCGTATTTTCCCGACGCCCCTCCGGCGTAATCCCTGGTAAGTCACGCCCATAGGCATCAATGTTTTGCCCCAGCAGTGTCACTTCCGTGTAGCCCTGCTCACCAAGCACCACCATCTCATCGCGAATGGCTTCTTTGGTCCGCGACTGCTCTAGCCCCCGCACCCCTGGCACTACACAATACGTACAGCGCTCATTACAGCCATAAATCACATTCACCCAAGCCGTCACCTTGCTATCGCGACGCGGCTTCGTAATGTCTTCCATAATATGCACGGGCTCAGTCGCCACCACCTGATTGCCCTGCGCCACCTGGCTCAGTAAACTCTCCAGCTGATTCGCATACTGCGGCCCCATCACCAAATCCAGCTCCGGCACCCGGCGCAGTAGCTGCTCGCCTTCTTGCTGAGCCACACAACCTGCCACCACCAGCGTCAGGTTCGGATTTTTGCGCTTCCGCTTAGCTTGCTTACCTAAGTACGAATACACTTTTTGCTCAGCGCTATCGCGAATGGTACAGGTGTTATACAGCACCAGGTCGGCCTGAAGCGGATCTTCTTCCCAGCTCATCCCCATGGTTTCTAGGATGCCTGCCATCCGTTCGGAGTCCGCCTTATTCATTTGGCAGCCAAAGGTCGTTACGTGATAGCGGCGAGATTCGCTCATGGCAAGAGGTGAATTTTAGAACTCAAAAATTTTGACAATGACTATTTTGACACTGAACTGTTCAATCGTGACGAAGCAGCAACATCTTGACTCAGATCAATTTTCTACGGGTAGGTGTAAGCCAGCAAATAGCATGAGCTACCTAGAAAATCAGCTATCTCTGCATAGCCGTCCAAATCAAAAGTTATCGCTGCCAAGCTTTTTCAGATGTGTCAGAATACCAGCGACTTCGTAGAGCTTGTTGTCTCTTGATAGCAGAGACAACGGCTCAGAAAAATCATAGGTATCATCCGCTAGCTTGCAAAATATGAAGTCGCTACCGTTGGTTACCAACCCAAAACTAGGTTGCTGTGGCGCACTACGCATATATGCCAAGCACTGAGGTAGCGCAATATCAGCTGCAAACTTCGATCGCTTAGCTTCTACTGTCAGCACCCAAAACTGATCGCAAATGATAAGTACATCCATCCGCCCTCGATACGTTTCATTTCGTTCTGTGATTTCTAAACTGATGGGGACTTCGGAGCGGACAAAGAAGGGTGGTTCGTGAAATCCCAAATGTTCCAGCAGCGGCGCAACAATAGATAACAAGACGGTGCCTTCTGTGAGTAGTCCGGCGTTGTAATAGTTGTAATAGCGCTGTTGTAGGCGATCTAGAAAAGACGCATCACTTTCTGTTTGCTGCGCAGAGGCTACCTGCCACTCCGAAAAGAATGACTCATCTGTGGCACGTTGTAATCCCAACCGCTCATGCAAAGTCTGAAAGCTTGAGATGGTCGATTCTATGGCCAGTAAGGTACTCATACTAACTGCTGATGTTAAACACTCCCATTGTATGGTTTCCGTGCTGTAAGTCAGCTACTCTCACAAATGGGTGGAGTTCGTATGAGTTCTGAAAATTTAGAGCGTCTCCGCGTGCTCTGTTCAGAATAAATTTATGTGTATAGTATATTTGAACTATATTTGGAATAGTACTTTAAATGCGACTGTCTGAGTATTGCTAGAAAAACCTTTTGTAGATGTAGGAATTTACTATTATGCCAACTAAATCAAAGGAACAGCCCACTGTAGATAAGAACACTACTGCTAAAAAGACCCGAGCAAAATCTACCTCACAGAAAACGACTCGAAAAAAGGCTACGCAGAAGGCGAGTGCGAAAAAAACGACTGCTCAGCGAGTTGCTGCTGAGCAATCCTCTCAACAGCAAGCACCACAGCAAACCTTGCTAGAAATGCCATCAGAGGTAGCTTCTGCGATGGAAACAGCAGCAGAGAAGTCGGTAATGATATCTGAAGATTCGACGGTCGTAGAAGAAGTTGCTGCGGTGGGTTCTACTTCCAAGATGACGGAGCCTTTACCTACGACTGCAGAATCCTCCCATCCGTCAATCGCCTCAGAAGTTAGAGATATTGCGCCACCTCCATTGCAAACCAAACTATCGGGCATCGCAGTGGGTGGCGATGTTAGCTTTTCAGCTAGTGAGCTGATGCCGGGAGATATTTGGGCGGCTAACTCGGCGATTCCGGCTCTAGATGAGGCTACCTACGCCGCGCAAAAGGCGCAGGCTGAAGCTCAGCGTCGCGCTATTGAAGTAGCTAGCCTCAACCTGCAAAATATCAATGACCTGCACAAACTAGAGCGTCAGAGTATAGATGTCGCTATCAGTACCAAAACGAATGAAACCCGGAACGCTCAGCTTGCGGGTGCGGGTATCGATTATCAAACGCAGCTAGAAGTGAATGGTGAAAAGTCGCAACACCTGGCGCAATCTGCTGCTAGGCATCAGGCCGCGACTCGTGAGACGGGCTATGCCGATCAGCTCATTTCGTTAAAAGACCAAAACTTTGAGCTAGAAATTCAGCAGGCTCAGAATGTCTTTGCTGAGAAGGCGGCTCGCTACAGAGCGCAGCTTACTGGCCAATGAAATGCCTTATGGGATGTGCTCGAAGGAATGACTAGTGAAGCGCTGAAAATAGTCTGAGGTGCGCTGAGTAGATTGCTGTAAGATTCAACCGTTTTGCCACTCATTACGATGCTTAAAAAGTTCTCTTTTAATACTGGATTTTCGCTTGAAGGTTTTCCGGACGACAGTGTGTGGAATATCAAGTTTTTAAGTGCGATCGCCCTCTTCGGCATCCTCCTATCTCTCAGCGACTCTAGTCGATCTCTCCGGCAAACCGGTCAAGCGATCGCATTGTTTTCAGGTGGGGCAGCCATAGCGACACGCTTGCAAAAAGATGGAGATCTCTCGGCAGACAGGCAGCTGCGTAAAGAGTTGCAAACCCTGCGCGAGCAGCAGGCGGCTGATCTATTGGCTAATGAAGAAGAACAACAGCAGGTGTTGTGTGAGCTGTATGAGAGTGCGATCGCTGAAGCTACGCTAATTACCACAGCTGTAGAAGCAAACACTGCTTCACAGGCAGAGATTGAAGAAGCTCAAACGCGCATTGCTGAATTGGAAGCTGCGATCGCTCAAAAAACAACCCTCGCCACCGAAATGCTCACTGAGCTAGAAGCCGAGGCCACCAGCACCTTCAACCAGTTCAGCGCCAAAATCACGGCTCAAGATACCCTGATCAACAACCTGCATCGGCAAATTGAGTCCTTAAGCGCTACTAATACGGCGCTCACTGCTCAGCAAACAAACGAAGTCTTCGCCAGTATTGGTTCAGACACAACCAAAAGCCATCATCTGCTCAATCAGCTGGTGAAAAACTGAAGTTTGACGTCTGTATGCTTGACGTGTCGATTGAGTTTCTCAACGCTATGCTTGCAGCGATTTTCGTTCGGCGACTCTGAGTTTGGCTGAGCGCGATCGCTTATTCTCCCTCACCTCTTCCCTACTCGCCACCAGCGGCTTTTTCGTAATGATCTGTAACCGCTCATCTCCCCGGTAGGCATACTTCACAATTCGATCTTCCAAACTGTGAAAGCTAATCACCGCTAGCCGCCCAGCGGGATTTAGCCAGTCGGGTGCCTTAGCCAAAAAGCCAGTGAGCACGTCTAGCTCACCATTCACCGCAATACGGAGAGCTTGGAAAGTACGAGTTGCCGGATGAATGCGCCCCCGACGCGCTTTTGGTGGAAACGCCCCACCAACAGCGTAGGCCAGTTCAGTTGTGGTGCTAAAAGGTCGATTGTCAATAATTTTCCGCGCAATTCGTCGCGACAGCCGCTCCTCACCATATTCATAAATAGTATCGGCAATCGTTTTTTCGTCCCAGTGGTTCACAATTTCCTCAGCTGTCAGCGGCTGAGTGCTGTCCATCCGCATATCTAGCGGTGCTTCGGCCCGAAAGCTAAATCCCCGCTGCGCTTGATCTAGCTGTGTAGAACTCACACCAATATCGGCCAGAATGCCATCAAAGCGCAGTTCGCCTGGTTCGTACCGTGCAAAATTGGTATGTACAAAAGAAACCCGACCACCCCAAGCCTGTAACCGTTCTTTGGCTGCTGCCAACGCCTGCAAATCCTGATCAAGCGCAACGAGCGATATATTATCAGCGGCTTTCAGAATCAATTCGCTGTGCCCCGCCCCGCCGACCGTCGCATCTAGATAGCATCCGCCTGCTTTTACCTGTAAGCCTTCTAGCACCTGCTCAGCGAGCACTGGGATATGAAAAAAGGGTTGAGCCGTACTATCTTCAGACATATTGGTAGTCGCGATTTATGCTTTCTTGGGGTAGCTCTATCTTATAATCAGGGCAAAGTAGTGCTTTTGGACGTTGAATCTTTAGAGTAAACGTACGACAATAGAGCCACTAGATGAAACCCGCATAAGGACGTCTCACCCGCAATGGCAACGCTGCAAACCAAAACCGAACCCATGGTCATCAACATGGGCCCGCACCACCCTTCTATGCACGGGGTGCTCAGGCTCATCGTTACCCTCGATGGCGAGAATGTGATTGACTGTGAGCCAGTGATTGGCTATCTGCACCGTGGCATGGAAAAAATTGCCGAGAGCCGTACGAATGTAATGTTTGTGCCCTACGTCAGCCGTTGGGACTACGCTGCTGGCATGTTCAACGAAGCGATTACGGTAAACGCGCCAGAGAAACTCGCAGATATCCCGGTACCGCGCCGGGCTAGCTACATCCGCATGATCATGCTGGAGCTAAACCGGATTGCGAACCACCTGCTTTGGCTTGGGCCATTCATGGCTGACTGTGGTGCGACGACGCCCTTTTTCTATATCTTCCGTGAGCGCGAGCTGATTTACGACCTGTGGGAAGCGGCTTCTGGTGCGCGCCTCATTAACAACAACTATTTTCGTGTGGGTGGCGTTGCTGCTGATTTACCCTACGGCTGGATCGACAAGTGTGAAGACTTTTGCGACTATTTCATGCCCAAAGTCGATGAGTACGAAAAGCTCATCACTGATAACCCCATCTTCCGTCGCCGTGTAGAAGGTGTGGGCACCATGTCTCGCGAAGACGCGATTAACTGGGGCTGTTCTGGTCCTATGCTGCGGGCTTCTGGTGTGAAGTGGGATTTGCGTAAGGTAGACCATTACGAGTGCTACGACGAACTCGACTGGGACGTGCAGTGGGCCACCGAGGGGGATTGCTTTGCTCGTTACATTGTGCGCATTAATGAAATGCGCGAGTCGGTAAAGATTATTCGCCAAGCGATGAAGCAGCTGCCCGGTGGACCTTTTGAGAACCTAGAAGCAAAGCGGATGGCCGGTGGTCCTAAGTCTGAATGGAATGACTTTGACTATCAGTTTGCGGGTAAGAAGATTGCGCCCACGTTCAAGATTCCTGAAGGTGAGCACTACGTCCGTGTTGAAACGGGCAAGGGCGAAGTGGGTGTCTATATCATCGGTGAAGACAACGTCTTCCCTTGGCGCTGGAAGATTCGCGCGGCAGACTTCAACAATCTCCAAATTCTGCCGAATTTGCTCAAGGGCGTGAAGCTTGCAGATATTATGCCAATCTTGGGCAGTGTGGATATTATTATGGGCTCTGTCGACCGATAGCTATTGACACCGTTACGTTGAAAGGACGTCACTGAGAATTCGGTGACGTCCTTTTGTTTTGTGTCTTCGGACAAGATTGCTGGTCGCACTAACTCTGCACCGAGCAAAATCTCTGCAATGCCGCTGATGTATGCCAGTGCCATTTTTTCTCTGAACTGACTAAACCGGTGGCACTGTAATTTGGGTTTTACTCTGATTGGAGCGATGCGTGAGGTCCATGAGCCTTTGTGAATAGATACCTTCGGGCATGGCGGGTGCGCTCGGTGTGCCTGCATCGATGCAATTTACCCAATGGTCAACAACGCGGACGAAGGGGGCTGTACGGCCATCGGCGTAGAGCTGTGGGAAGGCAAATTTTTCGGGGGTTGGAATTTCTTGTAGTTCTCCGCCGAGTTCGCTGGCGAATACTTTGAAGCCGTTGACGTAGTCTTTTTGGCTGGGGTTGCCGATGATGAGGGTGCCTTTGTCGCCGTAGACTTCGATAAAGTGGCCGCGCCCGGCGTAGCTGACGGCGCTGAGGGTAATTTGGCAGAGGGTATCGTCAGCAAGGGTGAGGGCGATCGCACACACATCATCAGAATCAACCGGCTTTAGTTCTCCCGTGTCAGGATGTGGCCGCTGAGGAATGGAGGTGCTGAGCGTAGCGCTGATACTGGTAGCAGGGCCAAAGAGCCAGTTCACATAGTCGAATGTGTGAGAGCCAATAGAGCCAAGCGCACCGCCGCCAAGTTCTTTTTGCGCATACCAGTTCCAAGCACGCTGAGAGCTAGCGCGACTGGAGGCAATCCAATCAACCTTTACGAGGCGCTTTTTTCCGACGATGCCTTGCCCAAGGAGTTCGGCGAAGTGCTGCCAGGCAGGAATGAAGCGAAACTCGAAGTCGGGGATGACAATAACGTTGTTTTCGCTGGCGAGCTGCTGTAAGTGCTCGGCTTCTTCTACGGAGATGGTGACGGGTTTTTCGAGCAGGAGATGCTTGCCAGCGGTGATGATGTCCTTGGCCATGTCGTAGTGGGCAAAAGGTGGTGTGGCAAGGGTGACGGCCTGAACGCTGTCGTTGCTGAGAATTTTGGAGAGGTCGTTGGTAGCGAGCGGAATATTGTTTGCATCCGCGACGGTTTGGGCTTTGGCCGAGTCACGGTTCCAAATGGCGACGACTTCTGTGCGGTGGTGTGCTTGCAAGCCAGGAATATGAACCTTTTGCCCGAAGCCGGTTCCAATGACGGCTACTCCGATTTGTGTCATGGCTGTTTTATTCCTGTTTCAATCCTAATAACAGCCTACAGGAGAGAGGGAGAGAGGGCGCAGGGGAGAATGTCTATGAACACACTCGTCCCTGCTCCCCCTCTCCCCTTGCTCCCTCTTACTCCTAGCGAGTGCTTTACTAGGATGTAGTTGAGAGAGAGACAACGGTGCTTAGGGCTTTGATTGTTGAAGATGACCCAATGATGCGATTGGGACGATAGAAAACCAGGACGTGTCAGCAAATGTTCTAACGAATGCGTTTGTTTCTATACTGGGAGGATGAATAAAACCGAACAAATTCTATCCCGTATCGCTGGCAATCCATATATTGGCCTTGGCAAGGCCGATGAGCTATGGAGCCGCTATAAATCTGGCCAGCGAAGTGTCCCAGCGGTCATCACCGAACAATCTAGCCCGTTAGAGGAGATAGATTATGACGTGGTGATTTGCGGTGGCACGCTTGGCATTTTGTTAGGGGCGGCTTTGGTGGGGCGTGGGTGGAAGGTTGCGCTACTGGAGCGTGGTGAGCTGCGAGGACGAGACCAAGAGTGGAATATTTCACAGCGAGAGCTGACCGTATTTTTGCAGATGGGGTTGCTGAGTGAGGTGGGCTTAGAGGATGCGATCGCTTCTCAATACAACCCTGCCCGTATTACTTTCAACGGCGGTGATGAACTCTGGGTAGAAGATGTTCTCAACATTGGAGTCGATCCGGTTTCCTTGCTAGAACAGCTCAAACAAAGGTTTTTAGCAGGTGGTGGAACGCTGCTTGAGCATACGCCTTTCAAGTCGGCGAAGATTCATGCCAACGGTGTAGCGATTCAGACTGGCAATGCGGAAAACGCTGCGCTAACTGCAAGGCTGCTAATTGACGCAATGGGTCACTTTTCCCCGATCGTGCAGCAGGCTCGCAAGGGTGAAAAACCAGATGCCGTGTGTATGGTAGTGGGCACCTGTGCGAAAGGGTACGACAACAACACAACCGGCGATTTGATCGCTGCGTTTACCCCAATTCAAAACCAGTGTCAGTACTTTTGGGAAGCCTTTCCGGCCCGCGATGGTCGTACGACATACATGTTTACTTACTTGGATGCTGACCCCAGTAGACCGAGTCTGGAGAGTTTCTTTGAAGATTACCTTACGCTGTTACCGGACTATCAGGACGTCACACTTGAACAGCTTGAGATTGTTCGTGCGCTATTTGGCTTTTTCCCTTGCTACAAAGACAGTCCGCTACAGTATGAGTGGGACCGTACGCTAGCAGTGGGAGATAGCAGTGGAAGCCAGTCTCCACTCAGTTTTGGCGGCTTTGGCGCAATGGTGCGCCATCTAGAACGCCTGACGACAGGCATTGACGATGCCTTGCAGGCTGACTTGCTCGATAGCAAAGCGCTGGGCCAGTTGCAGCCCTATCAGCCAAATCTTTCGGTCACTTGGCTCTTTCAAAAATCGATGAGCGTGGGCGTGGACCAAACGTTACCACCTAATAAGATCAACAATGTTCTTTCCACTATTTTTGCTGATATGGATGCATTAGGTGATGAGGTGCTAAGGCCCTTTCTGCAAGATGTTGTTCAGTTTCCAGCGCTGGCAAAAACAATGTTGCGAACGTCGACGCGGCATCCTGCTTTGGTCGCGAGTATTTTGCCGCAGGTGGGCGTGGGCGCGATTGCATCTTGGGCCAAACACTTCCTTTCTCTTGGCAGCTACAACTTTTTCAACAGCATGGAAGAAACGGTAGACGTTCGTCGAACGACAGAGAAAAAACAGTACTATGCCGACCGTAGAAGAGATGCGCTGAAGTACGGCTCGGGTGGCGATTATAAGCCAACGAAACGTTCAAAAAATTAACGTAGCATTGCCTACTATCCTAACGCAGTGAGGTAGGCGACATTTGCCATAGCGGCTAGCAAGATGTTATTTCTCTAGTTAGTGCGTAGATTTGACTACAGGGTTGGAATAATAGGCTTATGCTCAGCAGACACCGAATTCGATTTCCACAACACGATGCTAACCAGCTAGGTCAAGACGAAGTTACCTTCCAGGTGATTGAAGGGCAAGAACGCCACAAGCTTCGGTTTCATGACTATAGCCAAATCTATCTACGGCCTGGGCTGTATGAGCAACTCTTTTACGATCGCCTGAAGTGTACCTCTCCTCAAAAAGTTGGCGAGCTGCTAAACCTTGCCCTAGACGCCAGCGCCCAAAATTTTTCTGAGATGCGTGTGCTTGACTTGGGCGCTGGCAACGGCATGATGGGTGAGATTATGAAGCGCTATGGCGTGTCACGCCTGGTTGGTGCAGATATTATCCCCGAAGCGAAGGCCGCGTGTGATCGCGATCGCCCTGGCGTTTACGATGAGTACTATGTTGCTGACTTTACCCACCTCAAGCCAGAGCTAGAAGAAGAGATTTCTAGCTGGTCGATTGACTGCCTTACATCGGTGGCAGCATTGGGGTTTGGCGATATTCCGCCTAATGCTTTTTTTCAGGCCTTGCAGTTTGTTGAAGTAGGCGGATGGGTGGCTTTCAATATCAAAGAATCGTTTTTGGATAATGCAGATACGTCTGGATTCTCTCGGTTTATCCGCGAGCTTATTTTCTCTGAATATCTAGACATTCATCACCTCGAACGCTACCGCCACCGTCTTTCTATAGAGGGCGTGCCGCTATACTACTTTGCTCTAGTGGCTCAAAAAACAGCGAAGATTCCAGATAATTTTTTGCAAGTCAACAACATTGAAGATTAGATCGAGGTCTGTTATTTACCCGCGTTTGTAAAACATCGACAAATAATAGACCTCAAAAAATAACAGACCTCAAAACTATCGCTCGCTTTATGAAATGAGCGATAATAAAGCGATCACTATGGATTGGATTCTTCTGAATAGACCGCAAACTCCGGATGATGCTCGTGCAAGTGCGCGCCCAAAGCGTCATAGTCCCAGTCGTTAGTGAGGTCTCTGAAGGAGGCATGCACATGGTTGGAAGCAACTTCACTAACGACGCCGAAAGTGTTGGACTGTAGCAGCTCAACTAAATACCGATCGCTCTGCACACGGATATAAAAGTCGGCCTCTTCATCTTCAATACCACCAAACCACCAGACGCGAGACGTTGCCAAATCAGCCTTAACGGCCTCTAAATCAACCGTGTGATTAGCCTGCATCTGCAAAAACTCCAGCGCAAACTCCCATAGGAGGGTTTGTTGTAAATCGCTCAATTCAGCCACAGCAATACCCGCGCTCTTGCCTACCAAAAAGCTGTCTGCATCTAGTGGTACTTCAGCACCGCCCGCTAAAACAACATCAGGAAGTTCTGACCATGCTCCACTTTCTAGAGTTGTTTCATCTAAAGTCTGGAGGAAAGCTCGACCCAGCCACGCCTCAAGCAACAGCATTTGATGGCCTTCTTGAGATTGCCATCTGGGATAGAGGTAGGCTTCTCCTTCTACAGCAGGTGGGCTTTCTGGCACGATGGTCGGGCTAGAGCCAAAGAATACCGGTAAGGTGTTGACGGTGGGCTGCTCGCCTTCGCCGCCAAAGGTGAGATTGAGGCTGAGGTGGTGGCCTTCAAAGCGCAGTCCCCAGGGTTCCATAGAAGTGGGCTCCCCAAAGAAAGCAATGTAGAAATTAGGTGCATTGCGATTTGGTGGGGGTGGCCAGCTGGCTACGAGTGGGCTGCCTACTGTAGGATAGTTTTCAGGGTCGGCCCGGTGAGCATTTTCCATCTCTTCGATCAGCCATTCATTGTTGATGGTTTGAATCGCTCGTGAATAACCTGCACCGCTAAAGGCTTTCATCAGTACGTTGTTGAGTGCGACCTTTTGTTGCGAGTTGAGATCGGCGATGCGGAGCACGTACTCGTCATTGCAGCGGGCCAGCACGTAGCAGAAATTGCGAGTCCGGTAAGGGGCATCGAAAGGCAAAAGGACAGTGGCGAGCTGGTCGTCATCGAGTAGGTCTAGGAAGCCCTGAACTGAGGCTGACAGCTCTTGGTAGCGAACATCTTGAAGCGATTGCGTGAGCGCTAGCCCTGAGTCATCAAAAGCGGTTTGAACGGCTGGGTGAGGGTGGTGGTGCCCGTTAGTATGGAGGGGGCCGGCCTTGGAGGAATTGCTGTTGCCAAGCATCAGAGATGTTGTGGCGAGTAGGCAAGCGATGGTTGTTGAGAAAGGGGATTTTTTCATTATCACAGGTTACCTTTTGGAATAGTTTATTTAGCTTTTTGAAGCTTGTATACGTTTGATCCTCCTGATTGAAATGAGACGGCTTGAAGCCAAAAACTGCGATAGAAATTGCCAGGCTAAATCAGTTGCGTTGCGTTCTGAGTGACACCGTGTCAAATAAGCGAGGAAGCTATCAGTGGTAATACTTAACAGCTTAGGCTGACTTTCAAGCAAGTTTTTCTTGAAAACTGTTACACGCTGTTGCAAAGATGATAAGTATGTGAAGTTTCTGTTGGTTTTGAGCTTGTTAGTTGTGACTAAATACTGACAGACAATGAGATATCAATAGTCACTATTTAAGTCTTCGAATTAACGCCTCAGATAAAAAAGTTCAGTATGGATAGAACGTGTAATGACTCTGGCTAATTAACGCGTTACGTTGCATAGATGAACTGGGATGGTACATCGCTCAAATTAACTGCTGAGGTAAAAATGTCTAAAGTGTATCGAGGACGGTTAGCCCCTACGCCAACAGGTCACCTTCACTTGGGTCATGCGCGAACGTTTTGGCAAGCGCAGTGTAGGGCGGAGCAGAGCGGTGGGACTTTGGTTTTGCGGGTAGAAGATTTGGACCGTGATCGCTGCAAGCCTCACTACACTGTCAATATGCTCGAAGATCTGCGATGGTTTGGCTTTCGGTGGCAGGAAGGGCCGGATGTTGGGGGTGAGTATGGACCGTATTGTCAGTGCGATCGCAGCCCATTTTATTTACAGGCTTGGCATCAGCTGAATAATAAAAGAGCAATCTATCCAAGCCCACATTCTCGAAAGGATGTGGCACAAGCTTTAAGTGCACCACATGAAGGCGATCGCGAGGCAATATTTCCTATAGAACTGCGACCCGCTGACTGGGCAGAAGTAGATGCACCGGGTGTCGTGAATTGGCGTTTTCGAGTGCCGGATGGTGAGCGAATTACGTTTGAAGATGAGAACTATGGGTCACAGTCTTTTGTTGCAGGAGAAGATTTTGGAGACTTTATTGTGTGGCGGCGAGACGGGTTTGTCAGCTATGAGCTAGCT
>JBHJIY010000162.1:0-10724 GCA_050042985.1 Phormidesmis sp.
AACCGATAGAATCAGCGCATTGCCCAAGTCTTCGTACGATTCAACATCAACGCCCGTTAGGCCTAGTAGCTGGGTCAGTAAGGGAACCATCGTTCACTGGTATCGCATTGCTACTTCAGCATACTAATTCCGGGAGAGCCAGACATATTCATCAATGCTTGCGATCGCCTACAGAAGCAACAGTTGCTTTCATTTCTGAAAGTGATTTGTCCGTACGGCGCATTTGGTCCAACAGTTGCCTGGCGATATTGCTGACTTCCGTCGTGTCGTTGCCAGCTACAAAAGGAGCGACGTTGTCTAGCCGGGTCAATAGTTGAGCCAGTATTTGTTCTAAGACTTGCTTTGTGGCGAGCTTTATTCTTGGGTTTGAGCTGTAGTCGCGGATGGCTGCGATCGCTTGCCCCAAACTATACACATAAGCATTACCGGACTTCGCCACGGGTACCAGCGACGCGGTCAATCGTCTGACCAAATAGCGCGACGCCCCGTAGCCTTGCAGCTGCTTGCGCGTAGTGGTCGGTTCTGGCGACGTCGGCAGGTCTGGCGAATCCATAAGAACTACGCCCTTTCCTGGTAATCGTCATACTGCTCAAGCAGCATTTCTACCCACGCATCTTTGAACCCAAAGCGACGAGCAACGTCATAGACTTTAGCAATTGTGACCACAAACAAGCTGCGTTCTACAGAAAGCTGCTCTTCGTAATCACTCACTTTTTCAGAGAATTCAAGCTCCATCTGCTTAATGTATTTCTCTTTCTTGGTAACCAAACCCTTCTGCGCACCTTGCAATCGCTGACGTTCGTACAGTGTAGGGCCCGCAAAGTTAACCATCGCACTCAGCAGCGCGTGCTCGTCTGCATGCTTCAAATCGATGTTGGCAAACGCACGCTTGGCATCAGCTCCAGTCCATCCGAAATGCTTTGCGTATTGAACGGCTTCTTGCTGAGTAGTCATGAGTAAGGAAAGACAGCTTAGTTCTATTATGCGTTAGTTACGAACGTTGTGTCTCTATATATTCCCTGAATTCTCAGGCAGTCCGGTCACTCTCGGCAAGCATGCTTGTTTGAATCTAACCCACAATTTCAGACGATACCAAAAAGCAAAGCTCGCCTTTATGAAACAAAGACGAGCCCTAGTATTGTGACTGAATCAGTCAGCTGATTAGCTAGTCCAGCCATTCGCAGCTTGGTCATTTACATAGGAGGCAACGTCTTCTATTTGGTCTGTGGTGAGACGCCCCCCAAATGCAGGCATTGCATTCTTACCGTTGGTGACCTGGTAAACAATAGCGCTGATGTTGTGTTCGGTGCCGTAGTTTTCCAAGTAAGTCTCTAGCGCATCTAGCTTCAGGGTCTTCGCTGCCTGAACAACATTGCGGCCGCCCGCGTGGCAGGCGGTACAGTTCGCCGTAAAAACTTGCTTACCTTGGGCAATATCACCTGCATAGGCAGGCGGGGTCACAAATAAAAATACGCCAAAGATAAAACCTAACACTGCGGTTATCTTCTTCATTCAAATATCCTTGAAAGATTTTCGTCTTGAATTTTATATTGCTTCATTCGGTGCAATCAAGAGACTGCCTGTCGTACAAGGCCTTTAGAAATATTCTCTCCAACGGAAATTAATCATCAGTATCCTCGCGTCATCTTCTGAAGCCCAACAGCCAAATGCAGCAGTTCATCGCTAAATCCAGACAAGTGAAAGGCTCGATCAGAAATTCTCTAATCGAGCCTTTTTACGCTGTGGCAGTAGGCAAAAACCCAAAAGCCTCAGGAATTATCGAACAACCATCTCTGGCGGAACAACTTCTTCAGTTCGCTGTAACTTCTTGACTTCGAGTGCTACTGTCTCTTGCTGCAATCCTTTGTAAAGGCTGTAGCACATCACCAACAGCACAACGGCAAAGGGGAGGCCTGTAGCAATCGAAGCCGTTTGAAGCGCCTGAAGGCCACCGCCTAACAGTAGTGCTGCTGCAACAACGCCTTCTGTCACCGCCCAGAACACGCGCTGAGGAACGGGTGAATCCAGCTTTCCACCCGAAGTCAGGTTATCGACAACGAGTGAACCCGAGTCAGATGAAGTAACGAAGAAGACAACAACAAGAACAATTCCCACAAACGAGGTAATCCCCGTTAGCGGCAGCTGTTGCAGCATTACAAACAACGCAGTGGCGACATTATCAGCAACCGCATCACCAATAACGCTGGACGATTGGCCCAACTCTAAGAACATCGCAGTACCGCCGAAAACAGACATCCAGAGGAAGGTCAAAAGCGACGGCAATAGCAGCACACCTAAAACAAACTCTCTCACCGTTCGACCTTTTGACACTCTGGCAATAAAGATGCCAACAAAAGGAGACCAGGAAATCCACCAGCCCCAGTAGAAAACAGTCCAGCTGTTTTGCCACGTTCCTGAGCTGAAGGTCTCTGTCCAAAAGCTCAATGTAGGCAGAGAAGCTACGTAGTATCCGGTCACCTGAACAAACGTGCCCAGGATGAATAAAGTAGGGCCAACGATTAGAACAAACGACATGAACACAGCAGCAAGAATCATATTGAGTTCGCTGAGTCGGCGCACACCTGCGTCTAACCCGGCGACAACAGAAGCCGTTGCTAAGCCAGTGATAATTGCAATCAGGCCCACTTGAACAGGCGTACTGATAGGAAGACCCACCAAAAAGTTGAATCCAGCATTCACCTGCTGCACACCGAAGCCAAGAGAGGTGGCAAGGCCGAATAGGGTAGAAGCCACCGCAAGGATATCAATGGCGTTGCCGATGGGGCCGTAAATGCGATCGCCCAAAATAGGGTAGAACACAGAACGAATCGTGAGCGGGAGGCCTTTGTTGTAAGCAAAGAAGCCTAGTGACAGGCCTACCAGTGCATAAATGCCCCAGGCATGAAAGCCCCAGTGAAAGAAGGTAATCCCTAACGCCTGCTGAGCAGCAGACTGCGAGAGAGGTTCAATCGTTCCAATAACTGCGGGCGGCGACTGGAAGTGGTAAATCGGTTCAGCAACACTCCAGAACATCAGGCCAATGCCCATACCCGCACTGATTAGCATGGCAACCCATGCAAAAGTTGAGAATTCTGGCTTTGCCTCTGGTCCGCCTAGGCGAATTTTTCCAAACTTGCTAAACGCCAGAAAAACAACAAATCCTAAGTAAATGCTGACAGACAGAATGAAGAACCATCCCATCCCCTCCGCAATGCTAGATTGAATCGCCCCAAACGCATTTTCTGCGGGTTCTTGAAAGATGAGCGTCACAATCACGAACAGAGAAATCAATACAGCAGACGTGATAAATACTGCTGGATGAAAGTCGAAGCCAAAACCGATAATATTTCGACTGCCCGGTCTTCGGCGATTGTGGGCTCGCCCAGGCTCTTCCGGTGGCCCGTTCCTATTTAAGTCGTGGTTATTCATTGGTACGTTTATTCTATATCCATAGAATAAACTACCACCCAAACCCGTACCTAGAGGGATACAAATAATTAAGGCACAGTAAGTACTCGGGACTACAGCCCCTGTTTGAAAGGACTTTCAGGATGGTGCACGAATGCTGTGAGGTGCTCAACAAAGGACTAGGAGATAACTTCACTCTAACAACGCTAGCATCGCTACCTCCAAGCTAAAACAAATTCTTTTCGTAGTGCTACACGAGCAAAAAGCACGATAGACTTAGCCTGGAGACTTAGTCTGGAGACTTAGTCGTACATTACTATGGAAGCAATTAATATCCATCAAGCCAAAACAAATCTCTCTCGATTGCTGGCGCGAGTTGAGCTTAGAGAGGAAATCGTGATCTCAAATCGCGGCACACCTGTTGCAAAACTAGTTCCTTTTCGGGCAAGTACAGAGCGACGATTTAGTTTGGGACAAGATCAAGGGACATTTACTGTGCCTGATGACTTCAATGCGCCTTTGCCGAATGACATGCTGGCAGCTTTTGAGGGCAGTGAGCTGTGAAACTTTTGCTAGATACTCAGTGCTGGCTGTGGTGGTTTGCTCAGCCAGAAAAGCTGAATGCAGGCGTCATGAACATATTGCAAATGAATCTAATGAGCTATGGTTCTCTGTGGCTAGTATTTGGGAAATCGGCATTAAAGTCTCTATTGGCAAGCTACCGTTACCAGAGTCAGTAGATGAGTATGTTCCCACAAGGATGATTCAACTAGGGACTAACTCGTTACCAATCTCAACTACGCACGCGCTCTGGGTAGCTACACTGCCAATGCACCATCGCGACCCATTCGACAGAATGTTAATTTCTCAGGCTCAGTCAGAAGAAATGGTACTCGTGAGCGCAGATTCAGCCTTTCATCAATATGATGTTGAGCTACTCTGGGCTGCTCAGTAGCTCAGCCAAACTATCTCAATCTTTCGATCAAATGTTCTCCTACCCGCAGAGCATTCGCCATAATTGTGAGTGCTGGACTTACGCTCGCGCAAGAGGGAAAGAAGCTACTGTCTACCACATAGAGATTATCAATTTCATGAGTGCAACAGTTCAAATCCAGCACAGATGTTTCTGGGTCAGCGCCCATTTTAGCGGTGCCACATTGATATCCCACTACTTGAGTCGGTGATTCACCCCGAGGATACACATTGCTCTGCCGTAGCCCAATCCCTGATTTTTCCGTTTCCTTCAGCACGCCCATCCAGCGATAGACGAGGCGATCGTGGGCCTCTAAATTGTTAGGCGTAAACTCATAGCGTAGTTTCACCTTCTTTCGGCTCGGCTTCAAGTAAATGCGATTGTTGGGATCGGGTAGTACACCGGTTTGGGCCCACCAGCCGATGGAGCGCACTGCTAAACGATTAAGAGCAGCCTGCGGTGCTAGGCGAGCGAGTACCGACAGCAATGGGGGAGATTCGGCAAATACAATATCTTGGAACAGACCACCACTGTTTTTGATGTGGCCCATGGGGTACTGATAGCGAGAGTAACCGTTGTCGTTCCAATAGAAGTCGTTGATGCTGACACTGGCGGGAAACTTACCGTCGTTGTCTTGCTCTGCGCGCTTCACGATTACCGTCATCAGGTGCTTCATGAGGTTGCGGCCTAGCTGGTCGGAGCGGTTGGCAAGGCCGTTAGGATGCTGATCGTTGGCTGAGCTAAGCATGAGGGCGGCGGAGTTAACTGCGCCGCAGGCGAGGACCACGATGTGACTGGTAAACAGCATGGCTTGGCCATCGACGATGGCTTGGACGCCTTTGATTTCGGTGCCGGTGGTGTTGGTGTGGAGTTCGGTGACTTTGGCGTTTGTTTTTAGGGTGACGTTTGGGTGCGCGATCGCACGCTCTATCCCAAACACCTCCGCATCCCCAGTAGGATCATCCTCACTTTGTGTCAAACTCATCGGCAACGGCGCAGGATTTAGCCCCGCCACCTTAATCGCCTCTAAGCTCGGCTGCATAGCCGATGGATGGCTAACAGCGCGATGAGGGTAGTCAGCACTATGCGCCGGTTCAGTGGGGTCTGCCTTGGCATCACCGTGTACCTGATACAGCTGCTCAGCGGCAGTGTAGTAGGGCTCCCAATCGGCGTATTTTATGGGCCATTCGGGTGTGACGCCGTCTTGGTAGGTGACTGACTCGAAGTCGCGATCACGCATCCGCATCAGCGACGCATTATAAATCTTGGTATTCCCACCCACAGCATAGTTCGTCTGCGGCGAAAAAGGCTCTCCAACCTCGTCGTACCACTGCTCCGGCGCGTGATATCGATCTCTTTTAAACACATCCACATCGGCTCGATTTTGGTCTTCCAGGGACATTTTGCCCCCGCGCTCCAAGATCAAAATCTTCTTTCCTGTCGGTGCCAGCTTTTGCGCCAGCGTGCCGCCGCCAGCCCCAGTGCCCACAATGATGACATCGTATTGTTGTTCGTCAATAATCATCTGTTGTTACTGCCACATCTGTTGTTATTTCCACACATGCTATTTCCACACATGCTATTTCCATAGATAGATCAAAACAAAAAGGATAATCCAAATCACATCGACAAAGTGCCAGAACAAAGACGTTGCCTCCACGCCAAATTCGCCCCCGTCGTAGTTGTTCGGCCAAAAAGAGCGCCCCAGCATCAGCCCCTGCAACAAAACACCCGTCAAAACGTGGAGGCCATGAAAGCCAGTGAGCAAGTAAAACGTCCCACCAAATACACCGTCCTTAAAGCCGAAGGGTAGACCCATCCACTCTACGGCCTGCCCGTACAGGAAAAAGCTGCCCATGGCCATCGTCATCAGCCAAAACAGCCGAAAGCCCCAAAGATTCTCTTTTCGCAAAAAGCGCTCAGCAAAATAGATAACAAAGCTACTAGAAACGAGAACGACTGTATTGATGAAAGGCTCTCGTACTTCTAGCCCCTCAAACCCAACCGGAAGCCAATCTGTTGCATTTGTTTTGTAAACGATGTAGCGCACAAAAAAGCTAAAGAAGATAACACTCTCAGAGAGCAAGAAAACAATAAAGCCAAACATGCGATAGTCTTCTTCGTGTTCCGTATGATTGGGTTCTGCATGAGAAGAAACCACTACGTTTGAATTCAACGCCGGATCTACGTTAGTGGTACTCATGCGATTGCCCCCTCCATCTCACTACTGGACATGGCTTCCGCTATCGGCTTTCCTGCTGGATTATTCGACACCAGCGGCTCATCGCTGCCATAGCCATAGGGCGGCGAAACCACCACCGGAATCTCTTCAAAGTTTTCATGGGGTGGCGGCGAAGATACCAGCCACTCTATGCCAATTGCATTCCAAGGGTTATCACCTGCGGGTTTACCCTGGGTCCAAGAACTCAACATGTTCAAAAGAAAGGGCAGCGTCGACACACCTAGCAAAAAGCCACCTAAGCTCGCCAGCACATTCCAAAAAGCAAACTCAGGATCGTAGGAGGCGACTCGCCGTGGCATACCCATCAGTCCCATGGGATGCATCGGTAAATAGATGAGGTTGATACCCAGAAACGTCAGCGCAAAGTGCAGCTTTCCTAAGCCCTCGTAGTACATCTTCCCTGTCATCTATGGGAACCAGTGATAGATAGCCGCATAAAAGCCCATCACCACCGCACCGTTGATCACATAGTGAAAGTGACCGACGACAAAGTAAGTGTTGTTGACATGAATGTCGAACGGGGCTGAGGCGAGCATCACGCCGGTAATACCTGCGAACAAGAAAGCAAATAGCGCGCCAAGTCCAAACAACATCCCCGAAGTCAACCGAATTTTACCGCCCCAAATAGTCGCCACCCAAGCAAACACCTTAATGCCCGTAGGCACCGAAATCGTCATGGTGGTAATCATGAACAGCATCCTCATCCACCCTGGTGTACCGCTAGCAAACATGTGGTGCACCCACACAATTAGGCTAAGGCCCGTAATCAGCAAAGAAGAGATAGCGACCACCTTGTAGCCAAACAGTGGCTTGCGCGCATACACCGGAAACACTTCCGAAAACACGCCAAAAATCGGCAGAATGATGACATACACAGCCGGATGAGAATAGAACCAGAAAAAATGCTGATACAGCACCGGATCGCCGCCTAATTCTGGATTAAAAAAGCTAGTGCCCACAGTGAGATCCAGCAGCAGCATAACCGCGCCTGCCGTGAGTGCTGGCAAACCGATCAGCTGAATCATCTGCGCAGAAAGCACCGTCCAGCAAAAGGCAGGCATCTTGAACCAGCCCATACCCGGCGCACGCATTCTAAAAATGGTTGTGACAATGTTTACCGCACCCATAATAGAAGAAACGCCAGAGAGCGCCACGGCCAGCAGCCAAAGAGACTGTCCGTTGATCAAATTACCAGTGGGATTTTGCAGGCTCACAGGCGGATAAGCCCACCAGCCAGATTGAGAAGGCCCACCCGGCACAAAAAAGCTAGTGATGAGGATGACACCAAAGACTGGCACCATCCAAAAGGCGGCGGCGTTAAGCCGAGGGAAGGCCATATCTCTGGCCCCAATCTGTAGCGGCACCAAATAGTTCGCCAAGCCGTTGAGCATGGGAAAGGTCCACATGAACAGCATGATGGTGCCATGCATGGTGAATAGGCCGTTGTACACGGTGCGATTGACTAGGTCTGACTCGGGGGTAATCAGCTCGCCGCGCATGACCATAGCCAGCAGCCCGCCAAACAAAAAGAAGATAAAGGCGGTGACAATATATTGAATGCCAATGACCTTGTGGTCGGTGCTAAACGAGAAGAAAGTTCGCCAGTTCTCGGGAGTTCCGGGCTCTGGGGAAGGGTTGGATGGGGGTTGATTGGGACGTAGGGGCTCTAGTGTGGCGTTACTCATGAGAATCTTTCTCTGAACTGGTGTAATTCACGATGGGCGCAGGGGCGGGCTTTATCGTGGGCCAACCTCTTCTAGCGGATGTTTCTTGAGACTTGTTGAACTCTGCTTGGGCGACGTTTTCGGCAGCGGTAGGCTCGGTGGCTGCAACAGTTGTTAGCCATTGCTCGTAGGCTTCTGCTGATTCCACCACGACGTTTGTTTGGTTCGCGGCAAAATAGGTACCGCTGTATTCAGAATCTCTGAGGCGATAGCGCCCTTCGCGAATAGGAGTGAGCGAAAAATCGATAGCCTTGCCAGGGACAATGTCTTGCTTTACGCGAAAAGCGGGCACATAGAAGCCGTGCAGTACATCTTCTGATATCAGCTTAAAGCGGGCACGCTGGTCGACGGGCAGATGGAGTTCTGTGCTGCTAATGCCTTGTTGCAGATAGCGAAACTCCCAAGACCATTGGCGCGATCGCACCTCAATCGGCGCAGCCTCCGCTGGCTTTTCCACCCCTGTAGCCACCATTTTTTTGGGCTCTACAGGCAGCGGCACCGTCTGCACCGTTTCCATCGCCTTTGGTGCAATGTCTCCTAAAATGCTCATTTGGTCATAGGTTTGGTAGCTCACCGTCCCAATCCAAATCACCAACAGAATAGGCAGCGCCGTCCAAATCACCTCTAGCTTGACATTGCCTTCAATCGGCGGTCCATCGGTGTCATCGTACTTAGCCGCACGCTGGAACAAAATAGAATAAAAGAGCGTACCAATAACACCGAGAAAAATAAACGTCCCGACTGTTGTCATAAAGCTGAAAAGCTTATCGACCAGCACCGATTCAGCAGAAGCCTGTGGCGGCATCCAGTTGTACGCCTGCTGACCCATCCACAGACTAATCAACAGGTTAAGAATCGCGAGGCCAGTAAGATTAACAATTCGCCGCCGATTGAGCACCTTGTTTAGATCTGTTGTTCTTTGGTCGTTAGCGGTCACGGTTTCTCCTCTACAGTTTCTTTTTCTGCGGGTCTCCTCTGGTGCTCTCTTCTGGGTGCCTCTTCTACGGTGTCTCCTCCGTGGTGGGCAGCGTAGTCACAGCCTCAGAAGGTGACGCATCAGCAAGCGATGTCTCAGGAAACGGTGTGCTAGCGCTCAAGTCATTGGGGTCAAGTCCATCACGAATCAGCCTATCTGCCGTGACATGCACACCAAAGTCTCCACCTAGATGCGCCCCCAGCGTTCCTTGGGCAAACATCAGCACAAAGATGAACAGACCTGCTAGTAAATAGCTCCAATCAACCTGACGGGCACGATCTTCGCGCCAAAGGTAGCGCTGAAACCCTCGCCACACCGTCATGCCTACAATGAGCGCTAACAGCAGCACACCGCCAACGCCGTGCCACACCATGGTGTCCATCGCACCCAGTCCCCAAGGGCTGATCACGTCGTCTGAGGGCTCTGCCAAAATGATTTCGTAAAAGCCAGCTGCAACGGTAAAAAAGGTGATGATCGCCGCAGCAACCATATTGAACCAGCCCACATCGTAGAGGCCGGAGGTGGTGACGGGAATAGCTAGAAACTTGAAGATGGGCTTTTCGAGCGGGTAGAGAGCAGCGACGATATCGAATGCGATCGCCACAATAAACAGCCCCAGCGTCAGATGCACCAAATTAGGATGGATCGGCACGACATATGGCAAGCCATTCGCACCCGCTGCTAGAATCGGCGACCAGAGACTCATCACTTCAACAAGCCTCCCCGCGCCGCTTCTACCACAGCTTCGGTATGCAGCCCGTACACCCACACCAGCTTGTCGCCTAGGTACACCTGAAAGAGCACTATAGCCGTTAGCACCGCATTCATACTCAGATAGGAAACGGGTATGGAAGCCGGATTTTTGAGTCGGATAATGTAGCGCCATCCGGTGATTCCAGCGAGCAGCGCTGATAGCGACCAGCCCAGTAGGGTGTGTAAGTTAAGATCGGCAGCGGCAGCCGCATAGGGTGTGGCGAGCCCGGCTTCTACTTGGCCAAAGATAATGGCAATAAAGATAGAGATGGTGGCAAATACCATGTTCCACCAGCCGACCTCGTAGAGCTTGGTGTTTTTGGTGAGGAAAGCGATCGCATCGCACACCACCCCAAACAGCACCATGGCAATCACAAAGTGCACAACAATTGGGTGAATCGTGTCGGGGTAGGGCAGGTTGTGATCATTCAGCGGCGGCAGCAAATTCTCAAACACGGACTTTCCTTAGAAAACAAAACCTAGCCATAGCCTTTAACGACGCACTGTCGAAGGCTGTTAGGTGATTGGTGGTTGCGCTGAAATTCTAACGCTTATATCAAAATATTTCTGGGCGAATTTATACTTTCTTGTCTATTGTCAATCCGTCACTTAGCCAGACGCTGCGTCAAGCCAATCAAACATTCAATT
>JBHJIY010000163.1:0-47613 GCA_050042985.1 Phormidesmis sp.
AAACAGCCTGTGGGTTACATAATTTCAGAGTTTGCTATCGGCAACAGTCTGCTAGACCAGTGGAGATAGCGGCTTAATTCCTAGAAATCACAAAAGGAGGCTCACTTGCGTGAGCACCCATGTTATTTCCGATGAAGTCTAGTGTCTTACTCTAGGCCTGCCTGTACTGGGGACCGATGCCATACGGCCTACCAGCTTTCGGCTAATCCCAAATCCTGCAGGCTTGAGCCCTCAAGGCTACGCGTCAAATTTGGACATGTCCGGATTCACATTGTCAGACCCAACATCTATGCAAACCATCAACGGCATTCAGGTTGTTATCCGAGAAGCAACTGAACAATCAGGCCTCGCCTCAGAAATTGCCTATGCCTGGTATCAACCCGCTGGCGTCGATGGTATTGTCGAAGTGTCCACTGCTACTAGAGAGGAGCTCTTAGACGCGCTGAGCCGAATTCAACTCTCTGATTCGGTTTTATAAAAAAGTCGCTCAAACATACGCATTCATCATTACAAGTTGACTGACGGCAGCATGACAAACGCTATAGTAGAGCCGATACTTTTCCCGCTCTGCTAGGCTTTCGATGGATTCAAACTCAAGATTAACTTGGCCCGATGCCAAAAAGCTAGCCGATCAGCTTTTGTTTGAATCAACGGGCAAGTACCTGAGCGACATCGAAAGCCAAGTGTTGCAAGGATCTTGGGAGGGAAAGAGCTATGGCGCGATCGCGGAAGACCTCGGCTACACTCTGGAATACATCAACAGTGACGTTGGCTACGGCCTATGGACAAAGCTTTCAAAAGCGACTGGCGAGAAGCTTACAAAGCGTAGCTTTCGAGGCGCACTAGAGCGTCAGTGGCGAGCCCGTTCCTTTCAGCAAACGAGTCCTTCACCGCCTGCACAACCGGTCTCTCTAACGGCCTCTCCAACGACTTCTCCAACGACTTCTATGGGCGCTTCTTCAACGCAGCCACAGTACGTTGATCGTCCACCGACAGAGTCACGCTGCTTTGAAGCCATGACGAAACCAGGTGCGCTCATTCGGATTAAAGCACCGCAAAAGATGGGAAAAACTTGGCTCGTAGACCGATTGCTTCACTACGCTGAGCAGCAAGACTATGCGATCGTCCCCATCAACTTACTCAGAATAGAATCTGCGGTCACCAGCGATCTCGAGCGATTTCTCAAGTACTTTTGCACCCGTGTTACCCGGCAACTCGGGATGGACAATCGGCTAAGTGACTATTGGGACGAAGAACTCGGCAGCAACACTAGCTGCACGGAGTACTTTGAATCGTACATTTTGCAAAACACTGACAAGCCAATCGTTTTAGCGCTCGATAATGTAGATCGCCTTTTTCCATATGAAGCAGTAGCCGCTAACTTTTTCAGTCTGATGAGGGCTTGGTACGAGGACGCACGCATTCTACCTGAGTGGCAACAGCTGAGGCTGATCATCTCGCATTCAACAGATATCTATCCGACTCTGAATATTAATCGTTCGCCGTTCAACGTGGGTTTAGCCATAGAACTCACCGAGTTCAACCAATCACAGCTTTTACAGCTCGCTCAGACGCAAGGCGTTCTTCAGAACTCGCCTGAGCAAGTTGAAGCGTTAGCGTCCTTACTAGGCGGGCACCCCTATCTTTTTCAACAAGCCTTAGAACAACTGCAAGCCAATCGTGAACTAAGCGTTGAGGCGCTTTTGGCGATCGCGCCTACAGAAGCAGGCCCTTATGCTCAACATCTGAGAAACTTGCTGATACATCTACAGGAAAATCCAGAAATGGCAGTGGCCATGAAAACGATTCTTCAAGCTTCAGAGCCCACTCGTGTCAAGTCAGAACTAGGCTTCCAGCTCAATAGTTTGGGCTTAGTAAAGTTTCGGGGCAATGATGTGGAAACTCGGTGTTTACTCTATCGGCTTTATCTATGCGAGCATATAGAAGAGTTCTAATTTCTCTCTTCTACATCAGGAATGTTGCCATATCCGCCACCCGTGAAGAAATCAGGTGGATACTGCAGGAAGAGTGCCTACAGTACTTTCTCGCAGCTACCATCTTCGCAAATCGGATAGTCAGAAACGTAAGTGCGATCACGTTTTCCAAAAAGCCCGTAGCGATTATCCCGAATGAACTCGTAGGCCAGATCGCCCCCTTTCTTTGCCCCAGGCAGCACCCGGTACGCCTGCACAAATACTTGCCCCATTGGCAGCAATCGGCCAATCTCCTCAGCGGCATCACTGCCCTGCCATCGCTTGGTTGACGAGGCATTTACTGCATCGGCGTCATCTTCTGGCGCGATTAAAATCATACCCATCTCACAGTCAGCGGCAGTGATGCCAAGCTGGCCTAGTGTGGCTTCGTCTTGCATGGGTATGTAGCCGAACTGCTGACCGCGATCGAGTTTTTCTAGCAGCTGCACCAGCGTGACGCACAAATTGCAGTTGCCGTCATAAATTACTTTGTACATATAAAAAAGTGATCCCTGATACTAGATAAATGTCGTTTGAAATACAGTCAAAAATGACAAAACGGTAATCTTCTATGTGTATTTCCTTAACCTGGCCTTTACTTGCAAGCGATACGTTTCAGTCACAATGCGACTGTGCGTTTGTCTCATGCGTTTTCGCTGAGGATCAGTTCCTGGAGACGTTTTGTTTGGATAGCTTTGGGAGAATTCTCTAGCAAGATGCATGGTTTAAATGATTTGGTAATTAAGGAGTGATAGGTTCCATGCAGTTTATTAATCGATTGGGTGCTCGTTCCGCCCGGCTTGCGTATTCTTTTTCTATTTTAGCGCTTACAGCTAGTCTCGCTGCTTGCGGCAGTCCGGCCACTACCGAGGGTGACGTCGCTGCTGATGCTGGCGCGGCTGGTGACGGCGTTGCCGGAGAAATCCAAATCGACGGTTCTAGTACCGTTTTCCCCATCTCTGAAGCGATGGCTGAAGAATTTCAGATCGCTAACCCTGGTACACAGGTAACGGTTGGCGTTTCTGGTTCCGGCGGTGGCTTCAAAAAGTTCTGCGCTGGCGAGACTGACATCTCCAACGCGTCTCGCCCTATTAAAGACGAAGAAGTCGCGCTGTGTGACGAAGCTGGCATCGATTTTTACGAAGTGCCTCTCGCTTACGACGGTCTTACTGTTGTGGTCTCTCAGGACAACGACTGGGCTGAGTGCCTGACTATTGACCAGCTAAACACTGCTTGGTCTCCTGACTCGGAAGGCTCTGTCACTAGCTGGGACCAAGTTGACCCTAGCTTCCCTGGCGAAGATCTAGCGCTATATGGTCCAGGTGCTGACTCCGGTACTTTTGACTACTTCACAGACGAAGTGAATGGTGAAGAAGGCGCTACTCGCGGTGACTACACAGCTAGTGAAGATGACAACGTCATCGTTACAGGCGTACAGAACGCATCTGGTGGCATGGGCTACCTCGGTTACGCCTACTACGAAGAGAACTCAGACTCTCTGAAGTCGGTAGCTGTTGAGAATGAAGCAGGCGACTGTGTTTCTCCCGAACCCGATACAATCGCAGACGGCTCTTACAACCCAATGTCTCGTCCTTTGTTTTTCTACGTGAAGAAAGAAGCGTACGACAGCAAGCCTGAAGTGGCGGCGTTTGTTGACTACAACCTCGATCCTGCGAACGGCGAGCTGGTACAGGAAGCAGGCTACATCACGCTACCTGATGCTGACTTGGCAGCTTCCAAGGCTATCATCGACGACGGTAAGTTGGGTAAAGACCCTAGCTAGTGACTGAAGGCGAGGCGGCGAGAATAGTTGAGCTAATGGTGATAGGCCATAGGTATTAGCTATTCTCGCCGCTTTGTCTGTGCCTGGTTTGAGGGTGTTTCCGATGAGAATGTTTGATTGGATAGATTCGATATTTGATTGAAAGCTTCATCCAATAGGGCAGTTTTTAATGCAGTTAACGCACAGCTGAGGAATTCATTGAATGACGGCCAACCTAACATCACAAGATATTGCGCCAGGTAGCTGGACGCCGAAACGCGATCGCGCTAAAACCGTCCAAACAATTGTCAAGATTATTACCGGCTCATTTGCAGCTATCTCTATTTTCACGACGATTGGAATTCTATTAACGCTGATTTTCGAGACATTTGCGTTTTTTCAAGAAATTCCAATTACCCAGTTTTTGACAGACACCCGATGGACGCCGCTGTTTTCGAGTAAGCAATTCGGTATTTTTGTCCTGATCAGCGCCACTGTCATGATTGCGGTGCTCTCCGTTGCGGTGGCACTACCTTTAGGCCTGCTGTCGGCTATTTGCTTGAGTGAGTATGCGAGCCCTCAAGTCCGCCGCGTTCTCAAGCCTGTGCTAGAAATTTTGGCGGGTGTGCCCACGGTGGTGTACGGCTACTTCGCGCTGCTAACGGTGACTCCGTTTTTGCAGCTGTTTATTCCCAATCTTCAAGGCTTCAACGCGCTGAGCGCGGGCCTAGTGCTGGGTGTGATGATTACGCCCCTGGTGGCTTCGCTGAGTGAAGATGCTTTGCATGCGGTACCCAGAGCGCTCAAAGATGGTGCCTATGCCCTAGGTGCGACCAAACGCGAGACAGTGGTTTCTGTTGTCCTGCCAGCAGCGCTTTCCGGCATTGTTTCATCGTTGATTTTGGCGGTTTCTAGAGCTGTTGGTGAGACGATGATCGTAACGCTAGCAGCGGGTGCTAACCCAACGCTGGGCTTCAACCCTTTTGTGCCTGTAATGACGATGACCGCGTTCATTGTGCAAATTACTGCGGGCGATGCACCTCACGGCACGACTGCGTACAAAACACTTTTTGCAGTAGGTATGACGCTGTTTTTGATGACCTTTGCGCTGAATGTGTTCAGCTTTTGGTTTGTCCGTCGCTTCCGCGAAAAGTACGACTAACTCGCCCACTGGCTAGAAAACGACATGTTCCTAACACCTTCAATGCAGACCTTCGGCTACTGGCATGGCAACTAATCTTTCCTCTCGTCCGACTACAGATACATTTTCAAAGACATCAAATTTTAGTGCGAACAACCAGCGTCGCTACACTATCGATAAGATCTTCAAGGCTGCTGCCTGGGGCGCGACCATCATTTCGGTCGTAATCTTGGCGTGGCTGCTTTTGACAATCCTGATGGATGGCCTAGGTACCCTCAACTGGAATTTTATTCAAAGCTTTCCTTCTAGAAAAGCCGAAAGAGCGGGCATCATTGCCGCGCTGATGGGCACGCTGTGGGTGATGTCTTTGGTGGCACTACTGACCTTCCCTGTAGGTGTAGGTGCGGGCCTTTATCTAGAAGAATTTGCAGGTGACAACTGGTTTACCCGGCTAGTAGAGGTCAATATCGGTAACTTGGCGGGTGTGCCCTCTATTATTTACGGTTTACTCGGTCTCGCGGTATTTGTACGCGTGCTAGAGCCTATTACCGGCGGGCGTAGCGTACTTTCTGGTGCATTCACCGTTTCTCTGCTGATTTTACCAGTGGTGATTGTGTCAACGAGGGAGGCGCTAAGAGCCGTTCCGAACAGTATGCGATTGGCTGGTTACGCACTAGGCGCTACGCGCTGGCAGGTGATTTGGAGCCATGTGCTGCCTGCGGCGCTGCCCGGAATTTTGACTGGGATGATTTTGGCGCTTTCTCGCGGGGTGGGTGAAACGGCTTCGCTGATTGCTGTGGGTGCGGCGGTCTACATCTCTTACACGCCTACAGGTCTTCAGAGCCAGTTTTCTGCGATGCCGATTCAAATCTACAACTGGATTGGGCGTCCGCAAGATGAGTTCCATAGCATTGCGGCTTCTGGCATCATTGTGCTGATGACAGTGCTGCTGCTGATGAATGCGATCGCAATCTATCTCCGTAACCGCTTCCAGCAAGAATCTTAGAAATTTGCCTTACTCTTTTCTTTCGCAACGGTTTGTATCTTCCCCAGCTGCGCACGCAGCTAACTGCCTTCTCATAACCATCTTTCACTCCTTTGACTCATCATGGTTTCCTC
Organism: Phormidesmis sp.; assembly: GCA_050042985.1. Taxonomy (GTDB): domain Bacteria; phylum Cyanobacteriota; class Cyanobacteriia; order Phormidesmidales; family Phormidesmidaceae; genus Phormidesmis. The sequence continues at coordinate 5,996 of JBHJIY010000163.1, forward strand.
TTCTCCTTCAACTTCCATTGCAGATGTTGCAGCCTCTAAGAAAATTGCGCTCAAGGCCGAGAAAGTTTCGGTTTACTACGGCAACAACCTAGCGGTTAAAGACGTCTACCTCGACATTCCCGAGCATGAGATTGTTGCCTTTATTGGCCCTTCTGGCTGTGGTAAAAGTACTATTCTGCGCTGCTTTAATCGCATGAATGACCTGATCCCTAGCGCGCGGGTAGAGGGTAAAATCTTGTTCGACGGCGAAGATATTGGCAATAAGCGCGTAGACCCTGTAGAGCTGCGTCGCCGGGTGGGTATGGTGTTCCAAAAGCCCAACCCCTTCCCCAAGTCGATTTATGACAACATTACCTTCGGCGCTAAAATTAATGGCTACCAGGGTAACTACGACGAGCTGGTAGAGCGTTCCTTGCGCGGCGCTGCGCTATGGGACGAGGTAAAAGATAAGCTCAAGGAAAGTGGTCTGAGCCTATCGGGTGGTCAGCAGCAGCGACTATGTATTGCGCGTGCAATCGCCATCGAGCCCGAAGTCATCCTGATGGACGAGCCCTGCTCTGCCCTCGACCCCATCTCTACTATCAAAGTAGAAGAGCTGATGCACGAGCTGAAGTCCAAATACACCATCGTCATCGTGACGCACAACATGCAGCAGGCGTCTCGCGTGTCCGACCGTACAGCCTTCTTCAACGCCGTCGCGACCGACAAAGGCGGCAAAATGGGCTACTTGGTAGAGTATAACCACACCCAAGAAATCTTCAGCAACCCCAAAGAAGAATACACCCGCGACTACGTGTCAGGCCGCTTCGGCTAATCTCTCCAAAACTCAGTGCAAGAAAAGGGATGAGGCGCAGGTCTTATCCCTTTTTGTTTGGGGTTGCCTACCGCTTCAAAGGACGCACCTTAAACGAAATTGAATCTTGTTCGGATGGGTCTGCTATGGATTCCAACGTACGGCCCTGCTCCACAGTCCTTTCCACGACTGTGCTGCTCGTGCTAGAGATCTTTTCCTGGATAGGCTTTGTGGGTGCTACTTTGTCTGTCCGCTTAGGCTCTTCTTCTTTCAATCCATCTGCGTCAGTCGCTTTGGGCCAATGCGCCACATTGCTCAGCGCTGCCAACCCCATGCCACCTAGCACTAGCCATAGGCCTGTCGGTTGCAAACTGCCCAGCTGCGTCACCCACTCAAACAGCTCCACTGCTGCAAACAGCACCACAAAAGCAGCTAGCCAAAATCTCATCACAACTCACCTTGAACCGGATATTTGTGCCGAACTGGGCATCGACTTGAGCGTCGAACTGGGCACTCAATCAATGACCTACTATCCGGTCAGCATAACCGGTTTTCCTGTTATTTTGCGGTCAATCCCAGATGCGAATTCCATCGGCGGCAGTCGGGCCATTCACACCCAATAAATATTAGATGCTTTGTTCCGTATGTCCTATCAGAAACGCTAGAGTAGAACGCATACCCCAACATTTATATAACTTGCACAAGCCGTGGTAAGACAACAAAAAGAACAAGCATTCAAGGGCCTGACCCTCCTATCGAACCGTGAAATAGACGCCATGCGCCCTGCCTGTCGGCTGTCTTCAGAGCTGCTGGAGTTTTTGACGCCGATGGTAGTGCCCGGTGTAAGCACCCTAGAACTCAACGACGCTGCTGAAAAATGGACCAAATCGCACGGCGCGACCAGCGCGCCCTTAGGCTATCCCGGTCCTCAGGGCGCGATAGATTTCCCAAAGTCTATTTGTACCAGTATCAACGAGGTGGTCTGCCACGGTATCCCCAACAAAAAAGACATCCTTCAAGATGGTGACATCATCAATATTGACGTGACGCCGCTGCTGAATGGCTATCACGGCGATAGCTCACGCACTTTTCTGGTAGGCGATGTCTCTCCACAAGCTCGCAAACTGGTAGAAGTCACCAAAAAATCTTTATGGGTCGGGATTGAAGCCGTCAAGCCTGGCGGACGGATTGGCGATATCGGTGCGGCTATTCAAGCCTATGCCGAGTCCGAAGGCTTCTCTGTTGTCCGTGATTTTGTTGGACATGGCGTTCATCGCATCTTTCACGCCGAGCCGCAGGTCCCGCACTATGGTGTTGCCGGTAAAGGCAAAAAGATTCGCCCTGGCATGGTCTTCACTATCGAGCCGATGCTAAACGAAGGCACCCACGAGGTTGATTTATTAGACGACCAGTGGACAGCGGTAACGCAGGACGGCAGACTCTCGGCGCAGTTTGAGCACACGCTGGCAGTGACAAAATCCGGCGTAGAAGTACTGACCTACATGCCCGCTGCAGTAGCCGTTTAGTCAGCTAGAGGTCGGTTTCATGGTTTTTACACTGACATAGTTGCTCGGTATCAAAATCTTTAATTAAAGATTTTGAGAAATCACTAATTTACTAAACAATCAGCCTGTAGAGGGATGTGTAACGTAGTCCTAGATACACTCTGAGCTTTCTGACTCGAATGATATCTATTGTTGGATGCTTGTCAACTGTAGGCCTGAGCGGTGCGATCGCTTAGTCTGGATCAAGGGCTTGGTACTATGAGTATCAAGTCAATGACAGGGCGTCGTAGTTTAAGACGTCTTTACCCGCTCGGCGATATTTAGGTCGCTTTTGCAGGTCTACTGCATTGACCCACCACTATTCAACGTATAAATTCTTACTATAAAACGCAGTATTTAAACATTTTTCTGTTTCAAGTTATGGCATTCTATTGGCCATACTCGGCCGATTGCGTCGTGATATGACGATGGGTCGGGACACGAATATTTGGCTGATGTGATGGGTTATGTGCGCAATGCTACTGCCAGAACGTCATCAGGTCGCTAGCCGCTTTGTGAAAGGGCTTGGGGTCGCAGCCGCTGTTTCTACAGTTCCTATGATTTTTGATACCTGTTCGTCGTCATTGCGTTCCTGCTGGTCTCTGTCTACGGCTTCCCGTGGGCTGTGGCTATGCGTTTGAGTCAGAAGGTGGCGCTTGTCACCAGCAGCCGTAGAGGTGTGTGTGCCAGTACGGCGAGGCTGTTGGCGCAGGCCGGAGCCAGCGTGATGATTTGTGGTCGCAATGCCACGCAAGGCCAAGCAACCGTTACCGAAATTCAATCCAGCGGTGGCCGGGCCAGCTTCATTCTGGCCGATATTGCCAGCGCTACAGATGTGCAGGCCGCCATCGATGAAACGATCGCCACCTACGGACGATTGGACATCTTATTCAACTGTGCCAGTAGTCCCCATCCTCACGACAGCACGCTGACTACCGTTTCAGAAGCCGCCTGGGACCGCATCGTAGAAGTGACGCTAAAAGGAACCTTCTTTTGCTGTCAGTACGCGCTGCCGTTTCTACAAAATGCTGGCAGCGGCATCATTATCAATTTCATAGAACAGTCCGAGGAGCCGCAGGCGCAGGCTGTTGCGGGCATTTGTCATGGCGGCATTTTATCGATGACGCAGGCGATCGCACACCAGTTTTCTACCCACCGCGTCGCTGCCAACCTCATCTGGTGTTCTTCCCAGCCTTCTCCCTCCACCCCCATCACGTCCGAGAAAGTAATATACGCCCCGCTCGATCCTTCCGATTCACCTTTTGCCGAAGTTACCGACGCTATCTTGTATCTGGCGACCTGCGAACCGCAAATATATGGCTATACTCTGGTCGTTAGTGAAGCGTAAGGACTAGAGAACTATCCGTCATCGGTTGATTCTTCTTCTTTGTGCTCCTCTTCTAAAGTCTTCTCTTCTTCTATCAGTTCGTATTCTTCTATGAGTTCGTATTCGCCTTGCCAAACCGCTGTCAGTAGTGCCAGTCCCTGTTGTGTAAGGGTGGCCTCGCCTCCACAGAGCTCTGCATCTTCTGGCCGACCGCCTGCTGCCTCAATCAGGTCGCTCATCCACACATAGCAGGGCGTTGCCGGCTGCCTTAAAGTCACCTCAAGCCGAGCCTGTTTGGCCAGCGGTAGCTGCTGCTGCAAAAGCACGTATAATGGCACGTTGGTTCGCTGCTCTACGCCGCCAAGCACCTGCTGCAAGTACCAAGCCGCCTGGCTAGGCTCTAGCTCATCGAGGCGCTTTTGTATTTGGGTAATAATGCGCCCAACAAAGTCTACGCCCAGATAGCTGTTGAGATACTCAACTGGTAGGGCTGGGTCTACTTCTACGCGATCGCAAATGCTAGCCCAGTCAACATTGGGGTAAGCGGCTTTAAGCATTTCAAATGCCTGGTCGCTGATTTGCGCCGACCCGGTTTGCAGGTCGTAGGAAAAGTCTTCCCCTGGTTTGGCCCCGGCCTCTACCAGCATCCGAAAGAGTCGAACCGCATCATCAGCCATGTTGATTTACTCCACATATCACCACCGTGCGCTCATTTTGGTGGCTGAGCGTAGCCGAAGTCGGCCTCTCGGTAGGCGGCGTGCACCGCATTCACGTTATACCAGTTCAAAAATATGCGCGAGACCTGTTGCGATAGCTGAGGATGACCGCTATCAATCAGCCAGCGCATGACAGGGCCCAGCGTTTTTTCATTCAGTAGTCCGCCCACAGAGAGCAGCCCCCAAAGAATTTAGTGAAGCCAAGTCATCTGAATCATCATGCGCACGTCCAGCGTCGGATGCTTTTTATAAAACACCACACCCATACGTGCACTCTGCATCTCTCGGTCGATCAGCTTAGGCAGCTCTTCTAGCGAAAAGGCCGGATGCCAGTGATAGCCCACTGCCTCTGGGCACTTAATCAGCGACAGACCCATATTTTTTAACCGTACGCCCAGCTCCAAATCTTCCCAGCCCCACTGAGTAAACTGCGCATCAAACAGGCCCGCTTCGAGCAGCCATTTTTTCGCAATGGCAACATTCCCCGTTGCGAAAAAAGCCCGTGAATAGTCAGTGACTTTGTACGGTTCAGACGTTGGTGCTTCAAAATTGCAGGTATTTACCACTCTGCCGTAGGTAAATACGCGTTCGTCGCCCTTTTCGTAAGCGCCCGTGAGTGCATCGGCGTGATACTGCAAGAATCCTTCTAATACGACTAGGTCACTGTCGATGAAGATAATGGTGTCGCCCTTTGCTTGCTGGACCCCGAAATTGCGTGCGATCGCAGCCCCCTCATGGTTTTGCTCATACAGCGCTACGTGGGGGAACTCTTCCACTGCCGCCTTAATCCACTCCACCGTTCCGTCTGTCGAGCCATCGTCTACCAGCACGATTTCGTAATTATCAACCGGCCCATTCGCTCGCAGCACCTGGCTTTCCATCGCGCGCAGGCACTTTTCTAGAATTGGCTTACGGTTGTAAGTGGGGATGACAACGCTGAAAAACATGGGCGGAAAGGAATGGTAGGAAGGCTGAGCGAAAGAGAAATAATAAAGCGCAGGCTTTTTGCCTTAATTTCTATTCTATTTCATTGGCTAGATATCAAGTGAACATCGCTGATGCTGGAGTTACTTGGGGCTTTTTCCTGCCCTTGATGTATATTTTCCCCCGCTTCCTCACTCCTCTCTACCTGTTCACCACAACCTTCTACAATCACCCCCTCCCTGCCATAATATGAAGCTGAATCACTTCATATACGGACACAATCAGCTATGGGCCGCGCAGATAAAGTTGTTTTGGCATATTCAGGTGGCGTCGATACCACCGTCTGTATTCCCTACCTCAAAGAAGAGTATGGCGTTAAGGAAGTCATCACCCTAGCTGCTGACTTAGGGCAAGGCGACGAGCTAGAACCCATTCGGAAAAAAGCGCTGGACTGTGGCGCTTCAGAATCCGTTGTGACCGATGTGATTGAGCCCTTTATTACGGAATATGCTTTTCCTGCTATTCAGGCCAATGCGCTTTACGAAAATCGCTATCCGCTCTCCACAGCGCTAGCACGGCCCCTCATTGCCAAGCTGCTGGTGGATACCGCTGCTAAGTATGGCGCGGATGCGGTGGCGCACGGCTGTACGGGCAAAGGGAATGATCAGGTGCGATTTGATGTTGCGATCGCAGCGCTCAATCCAGACCTCAAAGTCCTCGCGCCTGCCCGTGAATGGGGCATGAGCCGCGAAGAAGCCATGGCCTACGGCGAAAAGTTTGGCCTCACCTTCCCCGTAAAGAAATCCTCCCCTTACAGCATCGACCGTAATCTTCTGGGCCGCTCTATTGAAGCTGGCCCACTCGAAGATCCTTGGAACGAGCCCACAGAGGAAGTCTTCGTGATGACTGAATCAATCGCGAATGCACCCGACGAGCCCGAATACGTAGAAATCGGCTTTGAAAAGGGCTTGCCGACCAGCCTCAACGGCAACGTACTCTCACCCATTGAGCTTGTCACTCAGCTCAACGAACTGGCTGGCAAACACGGCGTTGGCCGTATCGACATGGTTGAAAATCGCCTCGTCGGTATCAAGTCTCGTGAAATTTATGAAGCGCCCGCGCTACTAGTGCTAATTGCCGCTCACCGCGATCTCGAAAGCCTCACGCTCACAGGCGATGTCACTCAGTACAAACGCAACATCGAGCAGTCTTACGCTCAAATGATTTACAACGGGTTGTGGTACAGCCCCCTCAAGTCAGCGCTCGATGCCTTCATCAGCCAAACTCAAGAACGGGTCTCTGGCACCGTACGCGTCAAACTCTTTAAGGGCAACGCTATCCTTGCTGGGCGCAAATCGACTAACGCTCTGTATTCAGAAGAACTCGCCACCTACAGCTCCGACGATCAATTCGATCACAAGGCCGCCGAAGGCTTCATCTATGTCTGGGGATTGCCCACCAGAGTATGGTCACAAAAAACACGCTAAGCGATCGCAAATCATAGGTTTAGGTGATAGAAAACCATAGATGAAGTGACAGAAAGGGCCTTCTTTTAAGCGCCGTACTAACAGTTTGAACGAACTGTTTACGCGTGTAAGAAGGCTTTTTCTTTGGCTAGTGTGTAAACAATGATTGCGAAAGATAACAGATACTTTGTCAGTAAAATAGCCGGTTTGTCATGAGGCTATTAGGACAATCGAACGGTCTGATTGCATCCCAAATTACAGACGTTCTTGTGTGCAAGGTCCCTTCAATCCCTTGATCTCAAAGCATTCATCCGCTGCTGATAGACGAACAGTTCTAGACTGCTTATCACGGAGCCAACGCCTGTACGTAAGGGTGCTAGCGGGCTTAGCTCCTTCCTGTGATTAGCGATTCCTATTTAACAAACTATTCAAGATTGATATGATATCTGCGTACTCAACTTAACGAGTACAGATGCTGAACTTTGTACTTCACCATCCTATTCAACTGAAGTTAGAAGAATCTGCTTTCAACCGTCGAATAGCATAAGGATTTATTTGCCTAATGGTGAAGGTCATACAACGCTTCATTTCCTAACTTAAAATTTCATTTTTTTTGGAGAGCCAACGGGCCATGTCAATTTACGTCGGCAACTTGTCATACAGCGCTAAAGAAGAAGACCTAGAAGGTGTCTTTTCTGAATACGGCAAGGTTAAGCGCATTACTTTACCCACCGATCGCGAAACCAGTCGACCTCGCGGATTTGCCTTTGTTGAAATGGAAGAAGAATCCGATGAGGAAAAAGCGATTGAGGCACTCGATGGCGCGGAGTGGATGGGCCGTGAGCTACGGGTAAACAAAGCAAAACCTCGCGAACCCCGCAATAATCGTCCTTCTAGCGGCGGTGGTTGGAGCTAGTATATCCACCAGAGCTAAGAAAATTATTCAGAAAGTTACCCCAATATTGGGTCTCATAGCGGACCAATATTGGGGTAAGCTATTTATTCGGAGAAACTCTACTAACTAATTCAAGGAGGTGAAGAACACATGGCTCAAGTTGTCCTCGGACAAGATGAAAATCTCGAAGCAGCCCTACGACGTTTCAAGCGTAAAGTGGTGCGAGCAGGTATTTTCCAAGACATCAAGAAAAACCGCTATTTTGAGACACCTCCCGAAAAGCACAAGCGTAAAGCGCTAGCTCGTCAGCGTCAGCGCAAGCGTCGTTCTCGCCGCTAGATAGTCTTCTCTGGGCTTCCTTCGGTAGCATGGTGAAAATATCGGTTAATTCTGAAATCGATTTTAATAAAAGAGCCCCTGTTACCTCGCAGTAACAGGGGCTCTTTTATTGGATCTGTAGGCGGTTAGCCTCTAAACATGCTGCTAACCGAACTCTCCTCGTGGATTCGCCAAATAGTTTCCCCTAGCATGTTCGCAACAGAGAGCACCGTAAGCTGGTCAAACTGACGATCGGGCACGACTGGAATGGTATTCGTCACAATCACCTCTTCAAATAGTCCGCTCGATAGTCGCTCGACTGCCGGCGGTGAAAATACCGCGTGAGTCGCACAGGCGTACACGTGCTTAGCGCCATTCGCTCGCAGCACCCGAGCCCCTTCACAAATAGTGCCAGCAGTGTCAATCATGTCATCGACCAACACAGCAGTTTTTCCCTCTACATCACCAATTAGGTTCATGACCTCAGCGACGTTGTGAGCCTGTCTGCGCTTATCGATAATGGCGAGCGGCGCATCGTTAAGCATTTTCGCGAAAGCGCGGGCGCGAGCTACCCCACCTACATCTGGTGAAACTACCACCAAATCTTCTATTCCCTTACTGGCCAGATACTCCACCAGTACTGGAGAGCCATACACATGGTCGCAAGGAATATCAAAATAGCCCTGGATTTGGGCTGAGTGCAAATCCAGGGCTAGAACGCGGTCGGCTCCTGCGTTAGTAATTAAGTTGGCAACGAGCTTGGCCGTAATTGACTCGCGCCCTGCCGTTTTACGGTCGGCTCTGGCGTAGCCATAATAGGGAATAACCGCCGTAATTTGCCTGGCCGATGCCCGGTGACATGCATCGATCATAATCAGCAATTCCATCAGGTTGTCATTCACCGGATGGCATGTGGGCTGAATCAGGTAAACGTCGCAGCCGCGAATAGATTCTTGAATTTGAACGTAGAGTTCGCCATCGGCGAAGTGCTTTCGCACCATAGGGCCTAAGTCAGTCCCTAAGTAGCGAGCAACCTCTCTAGAAAGCGTCCGGTTAGATGAACCAGAGAAAAGCTTCAGTCGGTTGTTCGTTTCAATGCGTGAAAGCATCGTCTTCAGCGGCAGCGGTGCAGAACGAATCACAGCAGCAGGCCCTCAAAGCGTAGTAGTGGAGATGGTCAAAAAAACCTTAACACTCAGTTACGGTTGCTTCCTTCCGGAATACAACGCACTGAGCGCAGCACACACAGCATTTGTGTACGTTATAAGGTTGGTTGGTTGGGTATTAAAGTCATGTTTCTAAAATCCACTGCTTTCCATTAAGCCATGTGCCCGTGTGTTACAGGTACATGGGCTCAACAGAGGTTGCCCTAACGGGCTTAATGGCCACAGACGGTATCTGATGGAGCTTTGAAGAGTTGCTTGGAATACTTTAAGAAAAAGAAGGTAGTGCTTGAGATGTTTTAAGGAAAAGGCCGCAAATGCTTAGCTGGCTCATAGCGCCATACCCGATTGAATAAAATTTCGGGAAAGGTGCTGATGAGCTGCCAATGACAGCTGCTGAGCCAAATTTTAATAATTTTATTATAGGTATTAACCCATACTAAGCAACTGTATTTATGTGTCGTATACTATCAGGCTCTTATGTGAAATAACGTGTCTGCTTCACACCTATTGAACTTTCTTCGTTTATCGCAGTTTGATGGATTGTGGTTCACTCGCTTTTGCGCTTCTTAAACTGCACTTATTCAACTTCTGCTATATCAACTTTAAATTCTGCTATATCAACCACTCTGACGCCCGCGAGCCCAAATCAAGCGGAATGCTGACGGCCTTACCTAAGCGAGGGCGTTCGCTTGTTTGAGCAATAAAAGTTTGTACTTGAATAGTGGCATCCCAAGCGTTTAAATAGGTCACCACTTCATCCAAATGCTCGAAGTAGTCAGCTTCGCTTATAGGAAAAGATGCCTGCTCCAAATAACGCCACATAATTTGGAAGAAAACCTTTTGCCTTTGTTTGCGTAGCTGAACATCGTAGGAGTAACCCCATTTTTCAGTGATGAGATTGTATAGGTCTTGTCCAGTCATCTTTAGCGTCCAAGCGATTTACATTTATTTACACATCTAAACCAGGATTTTAAGGTGAGTATTGCTGCAGTTTGTAGCTGGAATCACCAGAAGAAAATCCCCTCGTTCGCAGTGCTCTTTGGTGCTGAAACCCTCGTGAAACCTGATGCGCGAACGCATGCCTGTTTGTCGTCAAGATGTACCCTGCGGTAGAGATATGGCGATAACCCTCGGCAAAAACTAGGTATCTATCGCGGTTTCGAGGCTAGGTGAGGTTCTGAACGATGTAATAATGTTGAGTGAAACTGCAATGTTCTGTGACATAAGTTTTAGAACGCCATAAGTTCTAAAACGCTTACAGAAAGAGCGTGTAGAGCAGGCCGTGAGGTCTGAACTTTTTGCGGCTCGGTTTTCAATTCCTTTTATTAATGTAGCGTTTAGACAGCTGACCTATGACTCAAGCTTCTGGAAACCCCGATGTTCCTGATTTAGGGCGTCGCCAATTTATGAATCTGCTGACCTTCGGGACCATTACCGGAACCGTTTTAGGCGCTGCATACCCAGTGATCAAATACTTCATTCCACCCAGTAGCGGCGGTGCCGGTGGCGGTGTTACTGCAAAGGATGCTTTGGGTAACGATGTAAACATCACGGCTTTCTTAGGCGAGCACGGCGCAGGTGAGCGCGTGCTAGTTCAAGGTCTTAAGGGCGATCCTACTTACCTAGTAGTCACCGATGAAGGCGGCAGTATTGAGCAGTACGGTATCAACTCCATTTGTACGCACCTGGGTTGCGTAGTGCCGTGGAATGCGAATGCCAACAAGTTTATGTGTCCTTGTCATGGCTCTCAGTACGACTATCAGGGCAAGGTCGTGCGCGGACCTGCGCCACTGTCTTTGGCGTTGACCCATGCAGACGTTACCGAAGACGACAACGTTGTACTCACTAACTGGGAAGAAACAGACTTCCGTACTGGCGATAGCCCCTGGTGGTAAGTTTTTTGACGAAGCGCTGCGTTACGGTCTCTTCGTCACTTTCTCTGTCATACCCTTCGCCTCATTTTTGTGTCACATAGAACTATTCATTTGCTAGCACGCATGAAAACATCACTTTCACCGTTCCTTTCCTTTAATAGCCTAAAAGCTAGACTTGGTGCGCTTGCTCAAAGTGCGGGCGTTCTTTTAGCTGCATTTTTGATCGTCTGCTCCAGTAGCTGGGCCCTCCCTCAGTCGGCAGCAGCCTATCCTTTCTGGGCTCAAGAAAACTACGACTCCCCTCGCGAAGCCACCGGCAAAATTGTGTGCGCTAACTGCCACCTCGGTGCCAAGAACACAGTTCTCGAAGTGCCTCAGTCTGTTTTGCCAGACACCGTATTTAAGGCAGTTGTCAAAGTGCCTTATGACCTCGACTCTCAGCAGGTGCTAGGCGATGGTAGTAAAGGCGGCCTCAATGTAGGTGCTGTGCTGATGCTGCCTGAGGGCTTCAAAATTGCACCAGAAGATCGCATCTCTGAAGAGCTGAAAGAAGAAGTCGGCAGCACTTACTTCATGCCTTACAGTGCTGAGGAAGAAAATATCGTATTGGTGGGTCCAGTGCCTGGTGAGGAGTATCAGGAGATTGTTTTTCCTGTCCTTTCTCCCGACCCTGCGACAGATAAAAAAGTTCACTTTGGTAAAAACCTAGTGTTCGTCGGTGGCAATCGAGGTCGTGGCCAGGTTTATCCAACGGGTCTTGCTTCTAATAATGTTGCTTATACAGCTTCTGAAGCGGGCACTATCTCTGCGATCGCACCTTCAGATGCAGGCGGCTACACTGTTTCTATCTCTACAGCTGACGGCACCGTCACCGAAGAGATTGGCGCAGGCGCTGCGCTGACCGTTAGTGAAGGCGACTCGGTAGATGTTGGCGCTGCGCTAACATCGGATCCTAATGTGGGTGGCTTTGGCCAGACTGAGCGCGAGCTAGTGCTTCAGAATCCTACTCGGATTAAGGGCCTGATTGCTTTCTTGGTTGCGATTAGTCTTTCTCAGATTCTGTTGGTACTGAAGAAGAAGCAGGTTGAGCGCGTTCAAGCCGCTGAAATGAGCTTTTAAACTTCTGGGCTGATTGAAAAAAAGGCCGACTCCGTTATGGAGCCGGCCTTTTTTTTGTGTTGGGTGTGCGGGCTAGGTTCTGGCTATCTACTGCGCAGAGACGGCGGCAACGACTGCACTCAACCACCGAGACATAAATAGCTGAACCTTCAGGACACTTCAACGGCGCTGCACGGGTTCAACCGTCACTCTCAGCAAGAGCAGTTCTACTGCCTGAACAATCACTTCGGGCTGGTCTATCCAAACGAAGTGACTGCTTTTGTCGGCGGGGAGTTGGGTGCAGCGAGTGGAGAGCGTCATGAGGTCTGCGTGCATTTGCGATCGCACCTCTTCGATCTCTTTGGTTGGCAGCAGCCAACTAAACCAGCTCGGCTTAAAAAAGGACTTAGCTCGAATATTCACGATGGGTAGCGCCCTAAACTCGTTCGCCACTTTTAGCTGCTTGCTGCTAGTATTCAATCGAGCCATTTCGCGAGCCATGGTGAGCCAATGCTTAGGACGATAAAAGCTGCGAGCAACAGGCCGCAGGTCGTGAGTCGGCAAATATCGTAGCGAGGGTTTGAGCCGCTCAAAAATTCCAATATTGGCAGCTATCCTTACAAACCCTAGCGCTGAGCCCAAAATACTTGTGATGAAGCCACTCAAAAATAGCAGCTGTAGTAGCCGTAGCCTTGGCGGCATGTTTAGCATTGCTTTTTCATGCAGGCCGTCGGTAAGTACCATACCAGCTACTTTTTTGGGAAAGCGGTGGGCATACAGTCGCATATGGTAGCTGCCCAGGGAATTACCTACTAGGATATATGGCGGTTTTACATTTGCCTTAGTGAGGGCGATGTCTAGGTTAGTAACGCTTTGTTCGCTGGTGGCTGGACTTTTGCTGATGTCGCTCCAGCCGTAGCCAGCGCGATCGCACACACACACCTCTGCCACCCGCGACAGCTCTCTGACTAGCAAATATCCTTCCACCCCACCCAAGCTGTGGTCGATCACGATCGTCGGCTTCGCTTCATCATCGGGGTAAATTGGCGGAACGTGCATCAGATGTAGGCGATGCCCACCTACATCGATCATTTGCCCTGGCGGTGCAAGCTTGTTTTCTTTGTAGCATGCGATCGCCTGATACAGCGTCGTCATGATCAAGATAGGCAGCTGCCAAAGGCCAAACATATAGGTACGTCGCAATGTAAAAGGGGACACAGTTATAATCACATGTCCATTTCACCTATCACGGCATAAAAACACAGATGGCTACTAAGGCTTTGAGCAGCCTTCTGGTTCTACAAATTTGGATAAAGAAGGCTCCTTTCAGGAACCTTTTTCCATATCAATCCGCCTTTCTACATCAAGAGAGCTCATCTCCAACATCAATTAGCGCCATTAATTACAGCGGGCGATACGTTCTGTAGTTAATATTTGGGAAAATATTATCGATCTCTTCTACTTTTTCGAGCCAGCCAGAATCTACCTTCTCGGCGCGGATGTCTTCCCACAGCTTGTTGAAGCGAATGAGATGGCCTCGGGTACGACGGACGGCATAAGGCACCATTGTGCCAGTCCGCATAATAAAGGCCCAGTCAGAAGATTGAGCTAGCAGCAGTTCGCGCGCGGCCTGATTGAGGGCTCGCCACTGAAGCTCATCAGCAGGCTCTCTCTTTGCTAGCTCAATCATGCGCTCAGCGGCTTTGTGCAGGTGAGGATACACCCAGGCATTGGTTTCGTTGAGCCAGTATTCGTGGAAGCCTTTGTAACCCCAGCTAGACTGAGATGGGCGAGCCACCTGCTGTGTGGGGTTAGCCTGTAAGTAATCTGCCAGGTGGGTCATGTCGTAAGTACCCTGGTCGTACCAGCTCTTGCGAAAGAGATAGTCTAGGAACCAAGGGCCTTCATACCACCAGTGGCCGTACAGCTCCGCGTCATAAGGTGAAACAACAATAGGCTTACGCTGCATCATCCCGTGGAGATTCTCAATCTGCCGCTCACGGTTGAACATAAAGTTCTGCGCATGCTCTGCCGACTTTTCTTTGGCCCAGTAAGGGTCGTACCAAGCCTTGTCATCTCCACCAACGCCTTTGCCCGTAATCTTGTGGTACTTGATGCCCACATTCTTGCGCTGGCCATTCGGCATAATGTAGGGCTTGATGTATTCGTAGTCTGCATCCCAGCCCAGGTCACGGTAAAACTCCCGGTACTCCGGCGCACCCGGATAGCCCACCTGTGAGGACCATACCTGCTGCGAAGACTCATGGTCGCGACCAAAGGCTGCAACCCCCGCCTCGGTGAAAATCGGTGAGTATGCGCCATAGCGTGGACGCGGTCTGGCGTACAAAATGCCGTGGCCGTCGGTGAGGAAGTAGCGCAGGCCTGCATCGGCCAGCATTCGTTCTAGGCCTTCGTAGTAGGCACACTCTGGTAGCCAAATGCCGGTAGGGCGACGGCCAAAGGTTTCTTCGTGGCTTTGGCAGGCAACCTCAATTTGTGACCACACCGCCTCTGGGTACATTTTCATCAGCGGCAGGTACCCGTGTGTGGCCCCACAGGTCATGATGTCTAGGTTGCCGCTTTCTAAAAATTTGCGAAAGCCCTTGGTCAGGTCGCCGCCATACGATTCCCACACCTTGCGCACTTTGGCGAATTCTTGGGTATAGTACTCGGCTAGATACTTGATGTGCCCGTTGTGCTCATTCCGGGCGATTTCTTTTTCTAACAGTTCTTCTAGCTGCGTCAGGTGAACGTCGTAGCGTTCTTGCAGCAGCGGGTCGCGCAGCATCGATGAGAGCGGCGGCGTCATGCTCATCGTCATTTTGAAGTCAACGCCGTCGCGTTTTAGCCCTTCAAACATGGTGAGCAGCGGCACATAGGTCTCTGTAATCGCCTCAAAGAGCCACTCTTCTTCGAGCACAAAGTCGCTTTCGGGGTGGCGCACAAACGGCAGGTGCGCATGAAGGACAAGTGCAAGATAACCAATCGACATGGGTGAAGACGCCTACTACTACAAGTTCTGCTTGGCAGCGAGAAGCGTGCAATTTAGCCCCAGCTTTAGCTATGAATTCTACGCCCTACGCTTAAGTGATTGTAAGGCAAAAGCCCAGCCAAAGATAAGAAAATCTTAATACTTTGGCTAGGCTCTAAAATTCGGGGATTCTCCCCTGGAGAGGCTTTGCCAGCGCCTAGTGCTGCTAGCTCAGCTTTTTAACGAAATCTTGATGCGCTTGACTATTAATGCCGACTCTCAAGGTTTCTAATACTTGGTTCATATCGCCCGTGACGAAAGCCTGTACGTCTAGCCATAACCCCGGAAACACTTGGCTCCGTAATATCCCTTTTTCGTCAGGTTCTAGAGAAACGTATTCGCCTGCCTGTAGGCTAAACCAGTTAATTCTCTGATTGTTTGCTTCCCAAACGACATATTCTTGTACGCCATTTCTTCTGTAGGCATTCTTCTTGTCATGTAAGTCGTAAGAAGCACTGCTAGCCGCAATCTCTACTGCGAGCTCTGGTGCACCTTCAAGGTAATCGTCTTCACTGATTCGGGATTGTCCTCCTTTTTCTATGCGCAAAAGGATATCTGGCTGGGGTTCATTATCTGCGTCTAGTCTTACAGTTGCGTTGTCACATCCCATGACTCCCGGTGTTAACGCTCGGTAAACGCCTGTCCAAGTGATGAGATCGTGGTGTGGTTGAGCATGTTTTCTGATGCGTACAGCAGCTGGCAAGTAAACAACTCCTTCGATAAGCTCTGCTTTTATGTGAGCTGGCATAGTAGCGTAGCGCCGTTCAAACTCAATGCGAGTTAAGTGATCACCATTTTCTAATGGTGGTACTTCTACAGTTGTTTTCCTACCTTGAGTCGCGACCATTGATTGCAATTGTTTAGTGTCGACTGCTCACCATTGTACTCAATCGATAAGCTAACCGGTCTTTGACTATTATCAGCAGCTGCCGTCGGCCTTGTACCACACGAGTGATTCGCTTTGGTCACCACGCCAGCGCATCCAGCCTTCGGTGCTCGTTGCCCCTGTGAGGGGAGTGCACTCGGCAACAGGGCGGGTGACGCGCACGCGCATCCAGTCGCCAGCAAAGTCCAATGGTTCAATGAGGCTGTCGGCGGCGACGAGGCTGAGCATATTGTTGGCAAGTTCTGGGCGCGATCGCAGCGGCTGCGCCTCATCATTCTCCAAAAAATATACCGATCCTTGAGAAGCTATCCGATCTTCCCAGTTTTCGAGTGTGAGGGCAGTTTCGCCTAGCTCCAGCTGTGACGTGTGGGCCCAAGCGCTGCCGCCAGCAGTGTACTGCACTCGAAACCAGCCATCGTCACGCGTTTCGAGAACAGGAAAAGTGTAGAGATTTTCGTACGGCTTAACCATCGCAAAGCCAGCATCGCGACCAATAGCCAGGTAGGTTTGTCCTTCTGGAATCAGCCAACCCTGGTAAATCCAACCCCAGTGCTCGCCACCAGGCGATACATAAAGCGGCAAAATGACTGACTCTAGCCAGCTGACATTGTCTTCTTCTAATCCTTCTAACGTTTGTGGTCGCAAATGCCCAACGCCGATTGAAGGCGCGGTCTCATTAGCGGACAGGTCTACGATGCCAGCTACGCTGGGCGAAAAGGGTGTAGGCCTAGGCGTAGGATTAGCCGGTGGTTCAATGCTGCCGGTTATTGGTTGTGCCTGAGCGACGTCGGAGGTTTGGCTGGTGTCAGACGTTTGGTCCACAGGGCGCTGTGCAACTTTGAGCGCGTCAATTTGGCGAGCTTCTGTCTGTATATTAGGTAGCTGCATATTAGGTAGCTGCGCCTGCGCTACGTTGGTAATTGTTAAGCTCAGCGCAGTGGCTCCTAGCGCAACGCAGCAGGTGGCTTTCATCCTTGTGAGTACGCGCCGAACAGTGGGGTAAGCGGTCTGTGAACCGACCGAAAAATTTGCGCGCAGAATCATAAGAATCTACCTAGATAACGACTATAAACGTGATAACAGTATTCACCCGATTTTTAGAAAATCCATAACAAACCGTAGTTATTTTTACGCTTCTTATCGCAATACGCGCAAAACTCTGCACCTAGCGAACTTTGCACACTCTGCGTCCAGTGAATTTTGCACACTTCGCGCCTAGCGAATTTTGCTCATATTGCTTACGAGGTCTTGCTGCATCCGATTGAGGTCTTCTTCTATTTTTGTGGACGATTCTTCTAGTTCTCTTTTGAGGCTGCTAGGTAACTGTCCCGGATTGTCGCCTTCGGCATCGTCTCTCAGCAGTTTCTTGAAGGCTAAAAGTTGCGCTGTTTTTAGCGACAGCTCTGTCGGTACTTTGAAGTCTGGCAAAACCCCTGAGCCTTCCCAGTTCTCTCCGGTGACGCTGCTAATGGCTTGCCCTGTAGGGATAAACATCCAAAAGTGATCGTGTAGCCGAAACCCTGCGCCGGGGTTAGCACCGCCAGCGGTCGTTTCGCCAACGATGACGGCCCGCTTAAGGTGTTTGAGATTGTAAGCAAACTCTTCAGCCGCTGAAAAGGTCTCTGGGCCAATGAGTATGTAGACTGGCTTGTCGAGATAGCGAGGGCCCTCGACATAGGGTAATGTCCAAGACTGCTGAGTGCTGTTTTCGATGCCGTCTTTTTGGGGCCACTGCAAGTCGGTAAGGTGCAGCGCCGGGTAGGGAGGCAGTAGGTAGCTGGTGAGCAGCGCGACCATGCTGGCAGAACCGCCGCGATTGTGGCGCAGGTCGATAATGAGGGCGCTGGTATGTGCCAAAAACTGCATGGCTGCCGCAGCAACGGCTCCGGCGAATTCGGGTGGCTCGAAGCTAAATAGCTCCAGATAGCCTACGTTGCCGCGCAGCCGTTCTACCCGGTTGAAGTCGAAGTTTCTGAGTGCGCCTTGCTGCTGCTGAAGTGCGAGTTCTTCGGGAGGGATGTCTGTTTGGGGTTCTAGGTGCGGTAAAACGGCGGGGCTGAAGTGCACTTTGAGATGCAAGTCGCTACTAAGGGTTTGTAGCTGGGCTGTGAGTGTCGCCGCAAGCTGCCCACCGCTTTTAACGTCTTGATAGCCGTCGGCTGCTATGCGGGTTTGAATGTCGGTTTTGATTTCTTGGGCAATTTCTGGAAAGGCATACTCTGTTTCTAGCTGATGAGCGATCGCATCTAGCACGGTAGTACGTGTGGCTGCGTCGAGCGGTAAATCGTAAGAAGCATTACTGCCTGCGCCGCTATCTGCACCATTATCTGCGGTGTTCGAGGAGCCCATAGAAAAACAGAAAATTGAGTGATCTAGTTGAGTGATCTAACTTATATCATTCGCTGGATCTGGTGAGAGTGGCGATACCGGGCAAAACTTTTCGACAATGCGCACAAAGGTCTCTACGCCTACGCCAAGAGCCGTTTCATCAAAATTAAAGCGCGGGTGATGGTGCGGATAGGCAAGCTCTTTTTCGATATTGGCTGAGCCGAGGAAAAAGTAGCAGCCGGGCACAGCCTGTAAAAAGAAAGAAACGTCTTCACCGCCCATGGTTTGGCATTCGGGCACTACACCCGCTGGCGTCTCAACGACTGAAAGTGCTACCGACCGAACCAACTCAGCGATCGCACGATCATTCACTACAGGTGGATACAGCTTGTGATAGTCCAGCTGATAGCCTGCCCCGTGAGCCGCGCACACACCCGCAATAACTTGTTCCAACCGCTCAGGAATCAAGTCACCATAGTCCGCGTCAAAATAGCGACCCGTGCCGCTCAAAAACGCCGTATCGGCAATTACGTTTACCGCTGTACCCGCCTTAAATTCGCCAACGGTAACCACCGCAGATTTCAGCGGATTGATATTGCGAGAGACGATGGTTTGTATGGCATTCACGACCTGAGCACCCACCACCACCGCATCTACAGTTTGCTGAGGAATGGCTCCATGCCCGCCTTTCCCCTGAATCGTACAGTGAAAAAATTCTGTTGCGGCCATCATCGGCCCACTGCGAACGCCCAGGGTACCTAAGGGCAAGTTGTTCCACAAATGCAAGCCAACTAGCGCATCGACATCAGGATTTTTGAGAACGCCTGCCTCTACCATGGGCTTTGCGCCACCGGGGCCTTCTTCTGCGGGTTGAAAGATTATTTTCACCGTGCCGCAGAATTGGTCTCGGTGAGATTGGAGATATTTGGCGGTGCCGAGTGCGATCGCTACATGCCCATCGTGACCACAGGCATGCATTTTGCCCTCATGCACAGAGCAGTAGGAGACTTCATTGAGTTCCTGAACCGGTAGTGCATCCATATCAGCGCGAATGCCGAGTACGGGGCGGTGGGGAGAGGGGGAAAACGCACTTTGCTGCCGGTGGACATTGGAGAGCTGGCCTCTGGGGTGTTGGGGCGCGGTGATAGTTGCGACGATGCCGGTTTTTGCAATATTGCGTTGATAGGAGATGCCCCACTCGTCCAAGCGATCGCAAATAAACTGCGCCGTTATCTCTTCTTGAAACCCAAGTTCAGGGCGCTGATGAATAGCGCGTCTCCAGCTCACCAGCTCTGCTTGTAGCGTCTGAATCTCAGGCCTAAGGGCCGAAAAGTCTGTGGTCAAAGGCCGAGAAAGCGTCAGCATAAAGTCTCCTATCGTGCTTCTCTATCTTGGCAGACTTTTATCTTTTCGCTTTTGTGCCTTCGTGAGCTGTGCTATGCCCAAAAGGCCTGCGGCATCAAACGCTCTAGGTCTAGCTGCGCTGCCGCATCTGCCAGTGCTTCGCGATCCTTCACTTGCTTTAAGTGAGGCAAAATTCCCAGCACAGGTACTCGGGTGAGTTCTTCAATCATGTGCACCGGGGTCCAATTCTCTACTTGCCCTTGTGTGCAAGGCTGGGTGCAGCTAAGAACAATGCCTTTTAGCTGCACGCGCTTTTTTTCGGCGAGGGCGACGTTGGCTACTGTGGCCGCGATCGCACCCAGCTTAACTGGCACCACCAATACTGCTGGCAATCGCCACTCATTGGCCATATCCGCCACGGTCCGCTCTGCCGTAACCGGTGAGCCCAGCCCACCTGCGCCTTCTATCAGTACCCAGTCGCGCTCGGCCTGGAGCTGAGCGACTACTTTCCAAGCTTTGGCTAAGTCAACCCGCGTGCCTTCTAGGGCAGCGGCTAGCGGCGGCGCGATGGGCGTTTTGTACCAGAGGGGATTGATTTGTTCAGGCGTCTGCCCCAGGTCGAATAGCCGGGTGTAGAGTTCGCGATCGCCCGTTCCCGACTGTACGGGTTTGCAGACGCCAAGCTTGTAGGCCCAGCAGTACTTTTGCCAATAGGCAATCAGCGCTGACGTGAGCACCGTCTTACCACTATCTGTATCTGTTCCCGTAATTAACAACGTCGCCAAGTCGACCTACGCTCCTGTGTGTTTGCATCTTTATTTTGGCCATTCGTTGGCTGCTTTGTGTGGCTTCCCTACAGGACGACTTATTCTGTAGGCACAGCCGCACTCGCCTCAATCTGCAAGGTAAATTCAGAGAACTGACCAGACTTGACATCAATGCTGTAGTCGCCGCCAACAGGCAAAAAGCCCGACCACAGCTGTAGATTGGCCGCATCGGCAACCATTTCCCCACCGGGCATCAGCACATCGAATGTAACGCCGCCCTGGGACTCTATCACGGTCACCGTCAAAATCTGGCCTTCCTTTGCGTTGACTAGGTAGCGCTTGATCTGATTGGGGCCTACGTTGTTCGCGACCCTCATCGACTCTGCCCCTGAGGGGAAAGAGACTCGCTGAGATTGAACGGTCGGCTCGGCTAGTGGCTCATCAGGGCCCTCATCAGTCGGGGGAGACGGGATCTCTCCAGGAACTTCCTCTGGTGTTTCACCAGAGCCTACATCTGGGTTTTCAGTCGGTGGGTTTGGTGTGAGCGTCGGATCTGGTATGGGTGGCGTTGTCGGCTCGACTGGGTCAGGAATAGCCGCAGGGACAGCACCTAAAGTTACCTCCAGGCGATAGTCGCTGCTCGAAACGCCCCGTACCGGACTGAGCTGAATGGTGTAGTCATCAGTGTCTTTCAGCTCACCTTCCCATCGGCGAACTCGGTTCGCATTGCGAGCAACGGGCCTGCCGTTGGGGCCGAGTACGCTGAGCAACACGCCTTCTTCTGCCAGCGATACAGTCAGTGGCTGACCCGCTTCGGCGCTCAGCGGATAGTTCACAGTGTCGCCCCCGCGCATATTGCCTTCCACAACTTTTGTAGCGCCGGGTTCTAGATTGAGCTTGGGCTGCTGGTAGTCAACAGGCTTTGGGCTGACCTGTGTGGGCGTTGGGCTAGGCGTCGGCTCGCTCCCTAGCGGCGGCAGTGACGTAATGGTGGGTGTGGGTGTCCCGTTTGGTGGTCCTAGCGATCGCACCACCGCCCAGCCGCCCAGCCCTGCGCCTGCCGCCAGTACGGCAGCCAGTGCACCGACAGCGAGCGGACTTTCCAGCACAGACGACGAGCGATCTTGCTCGGAGGGCATGACCAGCCGAGTGTTATCTGGCTGACGGGCAGTCGTGGATTTATTGACGGTAGGGCCTGCGTTCGCATATCCCTGAGCCGGATTCGCTCGGCCCACCGCGACCGTTTTCATTTGTGAAACGGGCGAGGCTGCATTTGGCGGGGTCGCCACAGGGGGCTGATTGCCAGCGGTACTGGTGCTGGCGGTCAGCGCTTGAGCCATAGCACTCACAGACTGAAAGCGATCGCCTGGCCGATAGCTAAGCGCTTTATTAATAACGCCAGCAAATGCTGGGGTAACCACCGTCCATTGCTCCCAGTTCCAGGCAAAGTTGACATCGTCAAATAGGCCTTGGGGGTCTCTGCCCGTGAGCATCACAATGGCGGTAACCGCGAGGGCGTAAAGGTCGCTGCTAGGATAGGCTCTCCCGGTTTGCAATTGCTCGCTAGGCGCGTAGCCCGCTTTGCCAACGGTGGTGGGCTGAGCTGCGGCGCTATCGAGCTGCATCCGGGTGACGACTTCTTTTACCACCCCAAAGTCAATAAGCACTGGCAACCGATCCTGCTGCCGCAAAATAATATTGTCTGGACTAATATCTCGGTGAATGATGCCTTTGGCGTGAATATGTGCCAGCACTGGCAGCATCTGCTGCAAAAACAGCTGGACTTCGGCTTCCGAAAAAGTTTTGCCCTGCTGACGTCTTTGATTGAGCACCGCGTGGAAAGTGGGCCCCTCAACAAAATCTTGCACCAGGAAAAGGCGCTCTTCTTCTTCAAAGGTGGCCCTAAACTTAGGAATTTGCGGATGGCTGATCTGGTAGAGCACGGAGGCTTCTCTTTGGAATAGCTGAGTTGCCTTGTCCGAGAACTTATCTTCTCCTTTAATCGGTACGAACTCTTTAATGGCACATCGTTCGTTAAACCGACCCTGGTCTTCGGCTAAGTAGGTCCGACCAAATCCACCCTGTCCAAGTAGTTGAACAATCCGGTAGTGATTTTGGAGGAGCGTACCGATCGAAATAGCAGGTTGCATGGGGTGGAAACCGTCGTTTTTTTACAGTGGATGCATCATGTGTATGCATTGTAGAAAGCTTTGCGCACATAGCTTAAGACATTAACAAGGATTTCGACATGGCTTCCCTTGGTCTGCTGTGTAGTTTCACGGAAGGTTTGGTAAAAACATACGTACTCACGGTAAAGGTGAAGCCCCATACTGAAAAGACTCTGTGAAGCTACGGGTTGAATTTAGCACCTGCTAAGGGAATGATGAAATCAACTTAACAGCCTTTCCAATGCAAGCGCGCATGATTTACGGTACTGCCAGCAACGAAAAAGCCAGCCAGTCTACAGGTCACTCAGCTGGCCAACCAGCCGGCCAGTTAAACCGACAGCAAAAAGATGACCCATCACTTCAGTCAGGACTCTCTTGCTTGATGGAAGGCCTGTCTCCAAATCAGCGCGATCGCAACCGTTCTGACACCCTAGCGAGGCTAAACCTGCTGGGCAATGACACGGTGCCTGTCTTTGAAGAGGCCACCCAAAATATTTCTCGGCTGCTGGCCATGCCCATCTGTATCCTCAGCATCATGGATATAGATGTGCAGCGCTTTAAGTCTGTAGTGGGCCTCTCTAGCCTGGGCCTGATGAATCAGCTTGCTGCCGCCCGCAGCTTACCCAAGCAAGAGTCCTTCTGCACCCATGTTATCGACAGTGGTAAAACCTTCGTGCTCGCAGATGCGACCAGTCACCCAGCATTCTCGCGGAGCTTGCTGGTTCAGCAGTACGGCATTCAGTCTTACCTAGGTGTGCCGCTCATCACTACAGAAGGCTGCTGCATCGGCACCTTAGCGGTGATGGATTTGCTCCCGCACGAGTTCACACCACAAGAAATCGCCTTCTTAGAGCTCAGCGCCCGCTGGAGTATGAGCGAGTTTGAAAAGCAGCAGGCTCTAGCTTATGCCTATCAGCAAAAGACTGTGGCCAATCAGTCATCCGGCGCTAACGGTATAAGCGATAGTGCCAGTCGAGAAAACGCTCTGCTTTCTAGAGTCAATCAGGTCCGTTTTGACTTAATTGTGCAGCTTACGGAAGACTTGCGTAATCCACTCACTTCGGTGACGGGCATGGCTAGCATGCTAAGCCGCGAAATTTACGGCCCTCTGAGTGAAAAACAGCAGGAGTACGCCAAAATCGTGCTTAGCAGCTCTCAGCAGCTACTCGCCATGGTGAACGAAATTGTTGAAATTGGCGATCTGCAAGAAGATAACTATCAGCTATCGGTCACGAGCGCGGATATTGAAATGGTGGGTCAGCAGTCGCTTGGCGCGCTAGCAGACATCGCCAAGCAGCAAGACCTTCAGCTCAAGCTAACCGTAGAGCCTGGCTCTCGCATCTGGAACTTCGATAAGCGCGTGGTGAAGCAGCTGATTTACCACCTTGTTTTCAGCATTATCAAAATGTCCACCGCTGGCAGCACCATTCGCCTACATATCTCTCGTAAGGACGATAGTGCCAATATTGCACTGTGGGTATCCAACCCTTGGCTCGGCGAAGACTTACCGCAAGCGGTGCTCGCTTGGGACCAAGCACACGGCAATCAGGCACACGGCGAACATAGCGACACATCGTCGCATATGCCTTCATCTCCTTCTCTATCAGCGATGGAGGCAGAGCGTCTGTCGGGCAATAGTTCTACCGCTGGCGAAGCCTTCGAAGCGCTGGCCACCGCTCAAAAAGTAGACGCGTCCCGGCAAGAGCTGGGCCTACTGCTAAGTCGCCACCTGACAGAAATGCACGGTGGAGATGTAAACGTACAGGGCTCTAGCGCTTCTGGCTATCGATACATCATCACCTTGCCAAATCTGCCACTCTCATAAGCTGGTTTGCTTGCAGAGTCCCTACATTGTGTTTTTACTCTTAATATTGTTCTAGATATATTGCTCTAGATAAATGACCTTGCGAGACAGTCGTGTCTCGCAAGGTCATTTGATAAGTCCTAGCCCTATACAAACTATCTCCCGACAGGTGCGTACTTACGAGAGAACTCTGTTCTTACTTACGAGATACGTGATCATACTTCACTTTTAAAGAACAGAGTGAATATTTGTTTTTGTTGGCTATGTGAAACCAAAAGAATTTCTAAAGTAAGTACAACAACTCTACTTTAAAGGGTGCCTGCAACAGAAAGAAGTTCTGTCAACAGTATCAGAGAATACCGAAACGCGCCCCGTGCTGCCGTTGATAGAGCGTTTTTTCTCGTGATAACACCATCAGTAAAGGGCTTAACAAAAGAAATTGATATTTCCGTGAATAGCCTTAGCAGAGAGACGTAACAGAAGGGCAGGATAAGTTCGGTCGAGTTTCTATGCACTCAATTAGCTTTACTTGCTATTTGTCTGTTGTCCGGAACAAAACCTATTGGAAAACGTAAAACTTTTCCGAAAAGACTTCACAGGAACAATCTTGGCAGTTGAAACAGTTCGACAGCGTTCTACCTATCATCGGGTGTGCTACCGAGCTTGTCGCACGAAAGTCATAGGCAGGGGTACCTCTTATCGACTAGGCCGTATTCGACGACTGACGCTTACCAGTGATGTTTAAAAACTTTCATTCGGTTCAACCTACTCTGCTTGAAAATTTGGCTATCACAACAATGGCAAAAACAAAGAAACAGAAAACATTTCGCTGGATGGCTTACAAGCCTCTTCTAGCAACCGCGCTAGCCTTCGCAGGCGTGTTTAACATGGTGAGTGTAGTGCTCGCTGAAGGCACAGCTGCTGGCACAGGCATCAGTAACACCGCAACAGCAACCTACGGCGATGGTTCAGTTGACCCTATTACCGGTGACCCAACGACTTTCGATGCGATCTCGAATACAGTGACTGTCAGCGTGGCTGAAGTCGCTGGTATCACCGTTGTTGCTTCCGGTCAAAACGACGTTAACGACGGTAGTCTCGTAACCAACGATGTTGCCACCTTCGATTTCCGCGTCACCAACACTGGTAACGCTGATTCCTTCGTGTTTGTTCCCGGCGCGAACAACATTGCAGTAGCCAACGGCAATATCCTGAGAGTTGACATCGTCGACCCAGGCATTGCAACCGTACTCGCTGATTCAACTGATCCTACGGTTGCAATTTCTTCGACCATTGCAGGTGTTGATGCTGATGGTGCTAGCACCGCAGACCTTATCACAGGTGGAACTGGCCTAGAATCTGGTCCTGGTTTTGTCGGTACCGGTGCAACCGCAGGAACGCTCGCGCCAGATGAGTTCATTACCGTTCGAGTGACTGTCCAAGCTACGGGTACGGCCTTAGGCGACGATATTCTTGTGCAGTTTGGTAATACTTTCGATGATCAAACTGCAGTGCCACCTACTGGAACTCAAAACCTACAAAATATTCCAGACTTGAGTGAGGACACACCCGCAGCGCGAGCTGATGACGTTCGCACATTGAACGAAGGTGCAACTACTCCTGTTAATGGTGAGCGAGAAGCGGCTGATTCTGACACCTTGGCGTTTGCAGCGGCTGCCAATACAGAAGTTGCCCAGGCACTTGTGCAGAAGTTCTCTACTTACAATGACAACGCCACCACTGCAAACCCCAACGACGATACGATCGCTTATACGCTTTCGTTAGATGTTGGCAATGCTGCCTTTGCTGGCCTTACGCCCGGTAATTTGGAAGGTACTAATATCAGCGTTGACAGAGGTTCAGGTGCAGCTATCGAAAGCCGCATTTTGGTATCAGATGCCATTCCGGTAAACACCGTCTTTGATGCGTCTGTGACTCCTTCTGTTCCTTCAGCTAACTGGGAGGTTGTTTACTCTACCAATGACCCAGCAGTCACTGGCGATAACGCACTTGAGGCTGCCTGGACCACTGCTCAGCCTACCACTGCTTCCGATATTAAGCGGATTGGTTTCATCTACGATGCTGGGGCAAACGGTGCTCTAGCTCCTCTAGCTAGTGTTACTGGTTTTGGCTTCACCGTTTCAACGACTGGTCTGCCTACGACGGCAGGTACTAACCTTATTGCCAATATCGGTCAGGTATTTGGTGAAACAGAAGGCGACGCGCTCGATAACGTTGTCTTTGATGAATCAGGTGACCAACAGATCAATAACTTAGGTGATGGTGTTCCACTGTCGGGTACTAGTAGTACCTTTACACCTGGTAGTGACCTTGGTATTGCTAATGAGCTAGACCCAGAAACCACGCCTAACGCTAACGATGGTGATGATACTGACC
Source organism: Phormidesmis sp. (assembly GCA_050042985.1). Taxonomy (GTDB): domain Bacteria; phylum Cyanobacteriota; class Cyanobacteriia; order Phormidesmidales; family Phormidesmidaceae; genus Phormidesmis. The sequence goes on from JBHJIY010000163.1 coordinate 32,842, forward strand.
CCGATAGCACAAGCAACGGTGAATCTAACGTTGTTACTATTACGGTAGTGGCTATTCCTAATGCTGCTGGTGACTTGGTGAATGGCCCGAACGGTGTACCTGGTGCCTTTGGCCCTGACGACGGTAACGATGACTTTACCAACGTTTCTACCCCACAGGTCGACCCTGCTGATGTTCGCACACAGGACGCAACCGATGGTAATCCGGCTGCTATCACTATCACGAACCAAGTTCAGCTTCTTGCTTCGGCAGCTAGCTTTGTCGAGACGACGACACTGTTGCCACTAGCACCTAGTGTTGCGGAGAATGATGCTGACCAGTTGGATAACGGCGTTATTGACGCCTCTGCTGGAGACTATGGTCTCGATGCAGACCTACCTGATAACACCACAGTCACTATTACCTTTGGTGGTCAAAGCGCTGAGTACAACTACACTGCTGCTGGTGGATTCGCGTTCGTAACTAGTACTGGTACACCTACAGCAGGGGGCCCTGTCGTTGTTGGCAGACTCGACCCAGGCGATACTGAGTCCTACACAGTAACGGTTGACCTTCCTGCTGGCACACCGCAGGTACGGGGCTATGGCATTCCTATTGCCGCTTTCGTTGATAACGACGGCACCGGTGCCTTTGACTCTACTTCAGCAACACTCGCCAATATTACAATTGACCGAGTCTACACTGGCTTTATGACCTTGCTCAAGGAAGCTCGTGTTCAGGGGCCTAGAGAGACAGGTGGTCCATTCGATAGTGGTTTCTTGAGCAATGCAGCGGCGTTAGCTGCTATTGATGTGTTGCCTGGTGACACGATTACCTATCGCATCACTTACGACAACATCTCTGAAGCAGCCACTGGCGCTACAGCAGGTAGTATCTTGCTCAATGCCAACAACTTCACCCTAATTGAGGATGGCAACGCTGCGACGAATACCGGTACTAACAACTGGGCATCGAACACGTTCCACGTCAATGGTGCACCACTAGGTAGCGCTGGCACAATGGAGTTCTTGAACGGTGCTACTACCCTCGGTGCCACTGACCCAGCAACAGAAACAGTTGCACCATCGGCAGTGACCGTTTACCGCAATGAGGTAGGTACTGTAACCCCTGCTGATGCTGCTGGAACACTTGAGTTCATCCGCGAAGTTGAGTAGAGACGCTTAGTCTTTATAAGAGCGGGACTTTCCCGCTCTGAAACTCTCTTTGTTGAAAATTGAGAACAACAAATCCGAAATCTAGAAAAGGTTGAATATCCTATGAAACGTAAGTTCATGTTTGGTTTGGGCTTGGCTGCAATGATGGCAGCGCCCCTAGCAGTTAGCACCCCTGTATTTGCAAACTTGCAGGAAGCCGGTAGCGCGATCGCTCAGCGCATCATGCGCCCCGAGGTCAAGCTCGAAATGGGTGTAGAAAAGCAAATCACCGTGACCGATGAGAACGGTGTAGAAAAGCTGGAATGGCTGGCGCTAGAAGGCGAAGCAGCCGTTCAGCCTGGCGATGTATTGCGCTACGCGGTGAAGACCTCTAACGGTGGTGAAATTGCTGCTAACAACCTCATCGTTGAGCAGCCTATCCCCAGCGAAATGACCTATGTCATTGGTTCTCAAAAGGGTAACAGCTCGGCCGCTGCCACCTACAGCATCGACAATGGTGAAACATTTGTTGCTGAGCCTATGGTGGAAGTTGTTTTGGCTGATGGCACTGTAGAGATGCAGCCTGCGCCAGCTGAAGCCTACACCCACGTCAAGTGGAACTTCGACAGCGCTCTGGATGCAGAGGAAGCTGTTGCGGTTTCCCACGAAGTGACTGTTAAGTAGTCCCTTCTCTTCTCGGGCGATCGCCCTTTCAAATCGACCTTGCTGGGTTGATGTTGAAAGAGGGCGATCGCCCTCCCCTCTCCTTCCTTTATCTTTTTCGCTTCTCTTTTCTTCTTCCCTTCATTACTTTCTCCTTTCTTCGCCTGTCAAAGCTTCTCTTTGGTTCCTCTTCTCGTTACAGGTTACATAGGGCGGTTCGTTTAACCCTTCAATAGCGCTCTTGGTGTGAGTGCTCCTATGTAGCATCAGGCTATGCCCTACCCTCAAAATGTCAATATTTTCACCCCCAAAATGGTTTCGGTGTCGTCGACAGCGCTGGAGAGTCTTGGCAGTTGTTTTGCTGCTGTTTGGCTTGCTTGCTCATCCGATGTCTCAAGCCTTTGCCCAACAAACCAACAACACTGCAACCGCTAACTATCAGATCGATGGGGGTGTATCTGTTGAAGCTGTATCGAACTTAGTGAGTACTGATGTTGTTCTGCCGTTAATTGATCCATTAGGGCGCATTTTGGGCTGTGATGGGCAACCCCTAGCAAGCTACGCCGGATTTTCTGTTGCGCTGTATGAGACTGACGCCAGTGGGCTAGATCTGGGCTCGCTAGTGGCGCTAACGCCCTCTACCGGCACCGACAGCATCGCACCAAACCTCAACAATGAGAATCCGTTTGCGATCGATCTGGTCACAGGTGAGTACAACTTCTTACTAGATGAGAACCTAGGCCAAACAGATGTGGGCCAAACCTATATTTTGGTGATTACGCCCCCCGCAGATAGTGGCTTTAGTGAGCGCAGAGTCCGTATCGAAATGCAGGGTGTCACCCGTAATACGGCCCTTCAGTCGGTTTTGCTAGCCTACGAGGCCACTTCACTAGACGGTCAGCCGATTTCAGTAGATGGTGACACACAGCTCACCCGCACCGTCGAAATTCGTGATGCTGCCTTTCAGTCTATTACCTTCTTTACCTTTGGTGTGGCCGCTATCGTCTGTGACGAAGCCGACCAAATTAGCATTACTAAGTCCGCTGACCGTTCTGCTGCGCAGCCGGGTGATTTGGTTGTCTACCGTCTTAATATTCGCAACCAGTCATCGGTCGATATTCAGTCGGTCACGGCCACCGATACTTTTCCCGCAGGCTTTGAGCTAGTTACTGGCTCTAGCGCTGCCCAGTCAGATGGAACGAGCGTTCCGGTCACCGCAACAGTATTTGGCAACAGCGTTCGCTTTACGGCGACAGGCACGTTAGCGCCCGATGCCACGCTGGACATTGTATATGTCGCTAAAGTGACTGCCGATGCGCTGAGAGGCTCAGGGCGTAACAGTGCACTTGTCACCGGACGCAGAACCGATACTAATTTTCTCTTGCAAGCCGGCCCTAGCGTGCACCGCACCACCCTTGATCCGGGCATTTTGTCCGACTGCGGTACGTTGATTGGTCGCGTGTTTGAAGATAAAGATTTTGATGGAGAGCAGCAGCCTGGCGAAGCCGGTATTCCCAATGCTGTGATCTTTCTCGACGATGGCAATCGAGTCGTCACCGATGCAGACGGTCTGTTCTCTGTGCAAAAAATGCTGCCCGGTCAACGCACTGGCACCTTGGACCTGAGCAGTTTGCCTGGCTATACCATGGCTCCCAACCTACGGTTCAACGAGCGTAATAGCCTGGCTCGGCTGGTGAATCTGTCGCCGGGTGGCCTCGTCAAGATGAACTTTGGGGTCACGCCTACCTTCCAAGAGGGGCAGCGGTGATGATGCCAAGAAACCGAGAAAATAGCTTAAAAAGTAGCCAAAGATCTGATACAAAAACTGGCATAGCAACTGGCCAAAGAACGGGTCTAGCCATCAAGCCTGGTCTGCTTCAGTCTGGAATGGCAGGCGCTTTATCCGCTGTGGGACTGTTGGCAGGTGCTACAAAAGCGCAAGCAGAGGCGGTTTATGTCGATACGTCGGAGTCTGGCAGCCTAGAAGAGCAAGATTTGCTGATACTAGATACAGCCGCTCAGCAACAGCAGACGATTGCGATTCTCCCTGGTGATCTCAACTTTCAATCCGACTCAGCATTTCAGCTGCCATCGTCCGCTGCTTCTGGTGAAGTGTTTCCTCTCGTCGTCCCTGACGATAGCTGGGAATCTGTTTCGATTGCGATATCAGCGGAAGAGGCAGAACCTGATGTTGCTGAGCCTTACACACCAGTACCTGATGTTACCGAGCCTGATTTAGCAGAACCTTTACCTCAAATCGCCCTACCCCACATAAAGAACGAGGGTTTTGTTACTTTAGCGCTTGAGCAGTCTTCTGATGCTCATTCCACTACTGCTTATTCCACTACTGAAGAGACAACAGACTCTAATTCACTGCCTGCCAAATCATCGCCAGTGGTGCTGCCTCAGCCCGACTGGAATTCTCCTTCTGGAGAAATGCTGATTGTTTTAGACTCAGTGGAAGATGACGTCGAGGAGGAAGATGATGATGATGATGAGCGTCGGCTGCTGCCCGCAGAGGTGCCGCTGATTGCGCTTGACCTATCGACAGAAGAGGACGAAGAAGAGGAAACGCCGTGGCTAGCGATTCGCGCGCCTGAAGAAGAAGAAAAAATAACACCGTGGCTGGCAATTCGTGCGCCCGAAGAGGAAGAAGAGGCTGTAGACCCAAAAGCACCGAGGCTAGCGCTTTCTACACCAGATGCTGAAGCCCCCATACCAGATATTCTCCGTCGTCCACGGCTAGCCCTTGACCCAGCAGCGGCCAACACGCCGAAGAAAAGAACAGAGAACTGGATATCGACAACGCTGCTAGAGCTGACAGAAAGCGAGCGTGAATCTACCAACGAGAGCATCGCTTTTGTTCCTACTCCAGCACCTACCGTATACGACGTTAATACGCTGTCGCAGGCTGCCATTACACCAACGTATTTGGCGAATGGTGATGAAAGCTCTGTTTCTGTAGGCAGCAGCGAAGTTGAATTTCTGTCGCCAGATTCGGGTGCTTTTTTAGATATTCCTTCTACGCCCGTTGTACTCCGCTTTCCTGTGGGTGCAAAAATTGCACTGTTTGCTAACGGCCAAGAGGTAGCGAATGATTTAGTAGGGCGAACCTCGACAGATAGCGCGACCGGACTTCGTACTCAGACCTGGTATGGCATATCTCTGATCCCTGGCAATAACTTGCTGGAGGTTGTCTCTGTCGATACCGGAGAAGTTTTACAAGATTTGCCTTTGGTGGTGCGGGGGGCTCCCGATGAGCTAGTGCTGCTCACACCCAGGGCCGTACCAGCTGACGGGCGTTCTACGAGCAACATTCGCGGACAGTTGATCGATGAAGATGGCAATATTTCGCTGTGGAACACTGTTGCTACCTTACGGGCTAGCGATGGTGAATTCTTAGGGGCTGACTACGAGCCAGATGTGCCTGGGTTTCAGGTGCAGCTTCAGAGCGGTGAGTTTGTTGCTGAATTGCGCTCTTCCTTAGAGTCTCATCTGGTACAGCTTCAGGCTCAAGTTAGCGAGTTTGAAGCATTTAGCCAAATACAATTTACAACGCCGCAGCGCCCCAGCCTGCTGTCGGGTGTGGTAGATGTGCGGCTTGGGGCACGGGGTACAGATTTTTATGATAGCTACCGAGACTTTTTGCCCCTAGACGGTGATAACCGATATGAGCTAGATGTAGATGCGGCGGTATTTGCCACGGGCAACATTGGTGAATGGCTGTATACCGGAGCCTACAACAGTGAGCGATCGCTCAATGAAGACTGCCAGGGCGAGGCTACCTTATTCGGTGGTGGTGGAAGCTGTGAGGGCTATACCCTTTACGGTGATGACTCTTATACCGACCAGCTAGCGCCTTCTCTCGACAGCGTATATCTGCGCCTAGAGCGCAACTCTCCCAGTAATGAGCTGCGGCGCGACTACGCTATGTGGGGCGACTTTGACACTCAAGAGTTTGCCACGGCGGCTCAGCTGTTTACCTCTACTAGCCGCCAGCTGCACGGCTTCAAGGCGAATTACAACTTTGGCAACCTCGCTGCCACGGCGCTGTATGCCAACAATGTGGAAGGGTTTCAGCGAGATACGATTGCTCCGGATGGGACTAGCGGATTCTATTTCACCTCTGAGCGCGATATTGTTCCAGGGAGTGAGTCTGTTTTCTTTGAGCTAGAAGAGCTAGAGCGACCCGGCACCGTGCTAGATCGTCAGCCGCTTTCAAGAGGCGCTGACTATGAAATTGATTACGACCGGGGGACGCTGTTGTTTAGTGGCCCGGTTGCGCGTACTTCTGTTGATGATTTTGGGCAGCTGCTGGTGCGCCGGATTGTCACTACCTATCAGCATGAAGACGGTAGCGATACGAACATTTTGGCCGGGCGCTTACAGTATCAGCTGAATGCTGATCGCGATCGAGAATCTTGGGTTGGGACGAGCTACTTTACTGAGAGCCAGGGCACTCGCGATTTCTCTCTGTACGGTGCAGATACGCGAATTGCTCTTGGCGAGTCTTTGCAGCTGACTGCGGAAGTTGCGCGTTCTCGTAATCACGTCGATGCAGACAGTGCCAATGGTGACAACATCGTCAGCGGTAATGCTTACCGAGTTGAGCTAGATGGCAGGGTAGGGCGATTGAGCGGGCAAGCGTATTTTCGTACGACCGATGCGGGATTTGCTAACTCAGCGACAACAAGCTTTGTGCCAGGGCAGACGCGTTACGGTGCTCAGCTATCTGGCTTGCTGGGCCAGTCGACCTCGATAAGAGCGCAATACGACCATGAGGATAACTTTGGCACAGCGCCTCAAATTTTGACTGATGTGTCTCAGCTTTTGACGGGGCTGAGTACAACAGGGACACCGCTAGATAATTCGCTGACAACTTACTCTATGGGGGTGGGGCAGCGCTTCGGGAAAGTCTCTGCGGATATTGACTGGATTCATCGCGATCGCAGCGATCGCCTCAATCCTGCCTCCAATGTCTCTTCCGACCAGCTCAGAACCCGACTTTCTTATCCCATTGCAGGTAACCTGACGTTGGTTGCTCAAAATGAGCTAAGTCTCTCTTCTACCGTAGACCCGATATATCCTAGCCGAACGCTCATCGGGCTCGATTGGCAGGCGATGCCCTGGCTAAACGTAGGCGTCAATCAGAGCTTTTATGGCGGTGGCGGCAACAGCAGGGGTAGCGCCACGAGCATCGACTTTACGGGGGAGCATACCTTTGCGTCTGATACGACCGTACGGGGCCGTTTCTCTACGGTGAATGGTCGCAATGTGGGCGGTAGCGTTGGGCTAGAGCAAGGCATCAATTTGGCACCTGGGCTAGACCTCGACTTTGGCTATGAGAAGGTCTTTAGCACCTCTGGTAACCAGACCGCTGCGGGCACACAGGGTAGTCAATCTGTTGCGACGGGCAACAACGCGTCGGCACTTGGCCTTTCGGGTGGTGAGAGCTACAGCGTAGGCTTGTCCTACACCGACAGCGCTGACTTTCAGGGCAGTACTCGGTTTGAGCATCGTCGCTCTTCGAGCGGGACCAATACTACGTTCAATCTTTCAGCCGTTGGGCGTCTGAGCCCGTCACTATCGATATTAGGAGACTATCGCTTAGCCCACACTGCTAATCGCAATGTGACTGGCCTAGGCAGTACCAGTCAGCTGAAGCTGGGATTGGCCTACCGCGATCCGAATGATGACCGCTTCAACGCGCTGCTACGCTACGAATACCGAACGAACCCCGATTCTTTGCCAAGCAGTGCAAGCTTGGGAACCAGTAGCAGTACAGAAGATCATGTGCTTTCTACAGAAGCCATTTACTCACCGAACTGGCGCTGGGAGCTGTATGGCAAGTACGCACTGCGCAACAGCCGTACGTCGGTAAATACAGCAGGCAACCGTTTTTCCAACAACAGTACGGTGCAGCTAGCACAGGCAAGAGCGACTTATCGCTTGGGCTATCGGTGGGATGCAGTGGCAGAAGCTCGCTGGATTGGGGGCGATGGCTATAGCGAAACTGGGTATTCGGTTGAGGCGGGCTACTATCCGCTGCCCGATTTGCGACTTGCGGCTGGCTACAGCGGCGGTGCAACAGATACTGACTTTGGTGATGATCGCAGTGCGGGAGGCTTTTATGTAGGTGTAACAGCGAAGCTGGGTGGACTCTTTAGCGGCTTTGGCTCACAGCCGATTGCGCCAGTACAAGAACAAGAGTCGGTGATTGAAGTTCGCAATGATACGTCTCCTGATTTTTCGGCTGATGTGCCGACTGATGAGTCGACCGGTGAGTCGACTGTGGCTCCTGCGGCTGTCCCGACTGGTGAGTCGACTGAAGCTCCTACTGATGACCCGGCTGATATCCCGATTGATTTATCGGTGGATGAACCGCTCGATCTCTCTTTTTCGATACTGGATTTGATAACAGGCGAAGAGGCGATCGCACCGCCGACTGATATCTCCGATTCGATTACGTTTGAACTCGACTATCTGAATAGCGCACCCGCAGTAGATGATGTGTTTCCTTTTGCTGTTGAGCTGTAGCGGTGATGTTCTTTCTCAATGCGTTCTGTTCTTTTTATTTGCCCTTATTTGTGTTCGATAGATGACGTATAAAACAAAGAACAGTCTAAAGGACACAGTGAAATTGTCTGGGTCTAATGATCGAGGCTACTGGTTGGCAGGATGTGCGGTGCTAACGGCTTTGTTGTTGCCGACGGTGAGCTGGGCTCAAACGCTAGCTCCGACACCTTCTGAGGTGTCTGTTGTGCAGGTTACTGTGAACAGTGCTGCCGATGGTCCGATTCAGCCCGATTCGTTTTTGACACTGCGTGAGGCGATTGAGATTACCAATGGGACGCTGCCGCTGTCGACTTTGAGCGCTGCTGAACAGGGGTTGGTGAGCGCTACTGGCGCTGCTTCTACGATTGCTTTTCGTTTGCCAGCAGGAGAGACCACTATTGAACTAGAGGCTGTGCTGCCCGCGATCGCTACACCCGGTCTCACCATAGACGGTACGACGCAGCCTGGCTATGACCCTGCGCTTTCTTCTACGGCTGAAATTGCGGTTCCGATTCCGGTGGTGGCGATTCGCCCGGTGCCGGATGTAGAAGTTTTTCGGGGACTGACAATTTCTGCTAGCGACGTGACGGTGCGGGGGCTGAGCCTGTACGGGTTTAACTCGCCAAGCCAAATTACCAATTCAACCCCGCCCGCAGATATTTTTGTGACCCATAGACCTACACCGCTGAGACGGGGTGCGACGTTACCCTTTGTGGGGCGTGACACGGCTAGCGATGGGCCGCCTACTGGTGTGGTGATAGAACAAAACTGGATTGGGATTACGCCTATGGGCGATATGCCTGCTCGGCCTTCTGGATTTGGGGTGTCTGTATTTGACAGTGCGGGGACTACGATTCGGCAAAACCGAATTGAGTACCACAATGGCAGTGCGGTGATTACGAGTAGGCAGGCAGATAACTTAGAAGTGGTTAACAACATTATTGTGGGTAATGGCCTGTCGGGTGTGCCAGATGCCATTCGCCTAGATGGCAGTGTTGAGAACGGGAGAATTGCCAGCAACTTGCTGTGTGGTAATGACGGGAGCGGTATATTTTTGTTCAAGCCTGATGGTGCTGTGACGATTGAAGATAACGATATTCGCTTCAACGGTCAGCGGCGGCGGCGGGCGGCGGTGTACGTGATGGGAAATAATCACCGCATTGTAAACAATGAGATTACTAATCAGAAGGGTGCTGGGGTTGTGGTGACGGCCCATGGTCAGGGGCCTGGCACTCAGAGTATTGGCAATGTGGTGAGAGATAACCGATTTCACCATATTGAAGGGTTGAGTATTGACCTGAATACGAGACGCGATCGCGCGCCCCAACACTTTCAGCGTGGCGATGGCCCCAACCCACGGCGAAACTCTCGCAATCGACGCCATGATACGGGCAATGGTGCAGTTGATGCGCCCAAGTTTGTGAGTACTGATTTCTTTGTGATTGATGGCAGCGTGATTGTAAGTGGGACGGCGGATCCTAACAATGAAATTCAGCTGTATCGGTCGGTTGGAGATCGGGGGAACTATGGGCCCTTGAGTGAACCACTGGCAACGGTAGTCGCCGATGCTGAGGGTGATTTTGAGTTTGTTCTAGAGGATGTGAATGGTGGAGCGGTGCTGAGTGCGATCGCTACTGACTCCCGATACGGGACTTCGGGGCCAGCTTTGAATACGGTGGTGCGATCGCTAGATGGGACGGATGAACAACCTATGGCCGCGCCAGTATTTACGCCTCAGTGCACTACTGCCCCACCTTCTCATATTATCACGTCCCTTGAGCCTCCAGCAATTTCTCAGCTCATTCAGCTAGAAGTGCCACGCAATATTCACTTTGCCTTGGACAAAGACTTCATTAGCCTAGAAAGTGCGGCTGTGCTCGACAGAATTGCGGATACACTGCGCGAGTACCCTAGCATGGTTGTTGACTTGCACGGGCATACCGATTCTCGGGCTACCCAAAGCTACAACCAAGACTTGGCGATGCGCAGAGCTGAGAATACGCGGCGTTATTTACTTTCTAAAGGTATTGGAGCGCAGCGACTGACGATTCGATCTTTGGGTGAAACAGAATTATTGGTTGCGGAGACCGACAGAGAAAGCTTTGCGCGTAATCGCCGAGTAGAGTTCGTCTTCCAGGACGTGAGAGGTGTGGATATTACCTTTGTTAATCAGGAAGAAGACTTGCAAACTGAACCATAGCGGTACTTCTTTTGAAAGTACTGAAAAACTACCTACGAAGAAAACTCTATGTGGATCACTGTATAGGGAATTATTGATTAGTTACTAAAGCCCTGGAATAGCATCTTTTAACGCTTCAATTTTTTCTTCAGTTAGCACAGTTTTTTGTTTCTTGTATGAATGCGTCAGATTACCTAAAAAAGAATCTCAAGAAGCTAAGTGTATTCGCGAGTGTGAGTTGTTTGTTAGGTTTGTCGGCGCTGCCAGCGGCCGCAGAAGGCAGTCAGGATTTGGTGGATATCAATGGATATCGGCCATATCTTGAATATCGAAACAACTTTAATGGAGATGTTCGCCGTAGAACAACGATTAAAGTTTATGCTGCCGCAGGTGAAACGATAGACTTGGGCTCTAGTGCGGTTGGTACCAGTGGTGGCAGAATTAACTACCGTACCCCGACCAACACCCCAGGAACGTGTGGGACGACCGGGCTAATTGCTGATCGCGATGAAGAAATAGCAGGGCCCGGTGATGGTACGGGCGATACCTTTATCCCTTGTACTGTCGCGGTGACCGCAGCTACTGCGGGAATTTGGGAGAGTGATTTTGTTAGCCCTAGTGCAGGTGCAGGGGGAAACCCACCGTCAGCGCCTAGTACCGACGATTGGACGCAAACCAACTCGGGATATGTGTTTGCCTGGGATGTCACGGTACGCTCTAGTGCGGGTACGCCGATTGAAGGGCGGGTATATGCCAACTACTATGCCTTTAATATGGGTGGCAACGGTGGTGCCATTCAGCTGAGTTCAGAATTTACTGTTTTAACCAGAGAAGGCTACCAGTACAGGATCGATCTCAACAGTATTGACCCCTTCGGATTTATCTTCTTTGCCAACCGCAACGGCTTTTTTGATACTTCTACGGGAGATTCTATTTTTCGTTCTCTGCAGCTAATCGGAAGTAATCCAGGGGCTCTACCACCCGGCTATGATTTGCATAATCCGAACGACGCGGATATTGGCATTTATGTTACTCATAAAACATTTATCAATCCGCCGGACCCGACTATGCCAAGTTCGGCCAATAGCCCAACGGGAGTAACTTGGCTCTACCAGCTGCCTGAGCCGCCGCCGATTCCTAGTGGATTTGGCTTTACTGGGATTGAAGGCACTGTGGGCCAGGCTGGCACCGCACCTTTGGGCGGGACACTAAACTTTAATAGTACGTCCCAGAATGCTTTTTCTATCACGATTGATTTGAGTGAAGACGGTATTTACGGCAACTTGAATGATCGCACGTTTGTGGGTCGTTCGGTGGTGGGTACTAATGCTGTCCTTTGGGATGGGTTGGATGGGAATGGGGTGAAGGTTGAGCCTAGTGCTATTCCCTATACTGTGCAAATCAATCAGTATGCAGGCGAAGCGCATTTCCCGATTATTGACGCTGAACAAAACAACAGCGGCATCATCATAGAGCGTTTGAACCAACCGGCTGGTTCAACGGCGGATCCACCCTTTACGATTTACTACGATGATCGCAACACAGGGGGTGATTTCTCGCTGTGTGCGTCGGGTGAAACAACGACTAATACAGGCGTTGCTAGTCCTGTTTGCTATGGGGGGCCGCCAGCTGCACGTGAGGCGCTAGCGGGGACTGATAGTGCGGGCGGTGGGCACGAGTTTACGTCTGGCTTTGGCGATCGTAGAGGTATCGACACTTGGGTTTATTACCCTTCTACAGATGTTACTCTCTCTGGCGGCATCATCATTAGAGAAGCCGACCTGATTGTTGATAAAACGGTAGACCTAACAACGGCAAACCCAGGGGATGAGTTAACCTACACAGTGACTGTGACCAATGCTGGTCCTGATGATGAGGCCGGTATTACCTTTCTTGATGATGTCCCGGCGGCGGTGACAGGGGTGGAATGGGAATGCGAGATTACTACCGGCGTAGGCACCTGTAATGAACTCATGGGCAGCGGCAACACCATTAATACAACGCTTGATTTGAACAATGGCGCGGTGGCTACTTACACCATTACAGGAACACTTTCGGCGACGGCTTCAGGCACTATCACCAATGAGGCAAGGGCAGACAGAAATCTAGACATTACTGACCCGGATGAGACTAACAATGAAGATGATGCGGAGACGGTGATTCCGACGTTGCCGCCGGTGGTCGGGCAGTTTTGTTATTTGGTGCCGAATAGTAGCAATCATTTGACGCGGGTTGACTTGAGTACTGGTGCCGAAGACGACTCAATTGGAGCAATTGTCGCTTCGGGAGATATTCGAGCGATCGCATATCGCAGCAGCGATGAGCTGCTTTTTGTTGCTGAGGGCACCAACCTCGCTACTTACAACACGCTGACTAGTACCTACAGTACGGTTGGTCCCTTCGGTAGTGTGGGCGCAGCCTCGCCAATTAGCGTCTATGGGCTCGCCTTGCACCCCTTTACCGGAGAGCTGTTTGGCTCGACTCGTAACACAGGTTCAGATCTTTTAATCAAGATCGACCCGACGACGGGTGGGTTTATTCCTGGTGCCTTTGGTGGGGCAGATTTTTTAACGATTACGACTACAGGATCTTCGGACATTGCAGATATTGCCTTTGATCCGATAACAGGCGGACTGTACGGAGTGGCTAATTTTGGGGGGACAAATTCTGACCGCTTGATTACGATCGACACCACAACTGGCTCAACGGCTGTTGTTGGTAGTAATTTGGGTGTCAATAGAATAGAGAGCCTTTCCGCTTTCAACAATGGCAACTTTTATGGTACCAGTGGCGACGGAAGCGACCCTGCCTCTCTCAACGATCGGTTTTACAGTATTGATAGGTCGACGGGCGTGGCGACTCATGTTAGTGGGTTTTCGCCTACCAATATGATGACGGGCTATGAAAGTATTGCCTGTGCAACAGAACCTGAAAATCAGATTACGGGCACGGTGTTTTTGGACCCGGATACAGATGGAAGCTTTAACTCGGGTGCGGGTGACTCGGGTACTGCTGATGCTTCTGTGCGGCTGTATAGAGACATTAATGGAAACGGTGCGATAGACGGCTCAGATATTTTGCTGGCGTCGCAGGATACCTCTGCGACGGCTCCAGATGTAGGCACCTTCGACTTTTCGTTCCCGGCCAACGGTGCGTTTGTTTTAGATATAGACCCGGCTAGCCTGCCACCCGCTAACAGCGAATTTACAACAGATAATTTGGAAGTCGCTAATTTTGGTTCGGGGTTTGGGATGGTGGATGCTGGCAATGATTTTGGCCACTTTACCGATTCTAATTTGGCGATTGTGAAGCGGATTACGGCGATTAACGACAATCGGCTGGCTGCTTTGGTAGATGATCCGCTCGTTGATAACGACAATCATCCCTATTGGCCGGGGGCTGCGTTTAGCACCTTTTTGGCGGGGGCGACTGAGTCTGGGGTGGAGCCTGGTGATGAGGTAGAGTACACCATTTACTACTTGGCGACGGGTAACTTTCCGGTGACGAATGTGTTGCTGTGCGATCGCATTCCCGACAGAACAACTTACGTTCCCAACTCTATGGTGCTGTTTACCAGTAGCGTTACCAGTAACCTCTCTGATACCAATACCGATAGCGATGGGGGAGAATTTTCCTCGGTCGGTGGCTCAAGTGGACTGCCCTGTGATGACGTCGATACGGGCGGAACAGTCGTCGTGAACTTAGCCCCTTCTCCTAGTCAATTGCCCAATGCGACCGGCCCCGGTACGCCAACGAATGCCTACGGATTTATTCGTTTTCGTGTCACTGTCGATTGATTTTTCTTCTATCTGTAACCTTTTTTCTATTTGTATCGATGTCCTAGCGTGTAGATCTTTTTCTGTTTTTCTATTTCCCTTTCTCTTTATTCGCTTGACACTGTTGAAATTTGAGCTCATCTTTGCTTGATCCTAAGCTTCAGCACTGTTCCTTTTTACGGGCTCATAGCAGCCCACTTGATAACAAAACACCTTCTCTTTTTTGCGGTCGCTAACCTTATGAAATCTACCAACTCTCGAAGACCCTGGAAAAAGTATTACCTGATTCCTCTGGTTGGGATGGCACTTTTGCCCACGTTTAGATATCCTGCTTTGGCACAGTTGACCGCCCCTGGCATCACCATCGATAACACTGCCCACGGTTCGTTTGAGAACCCGAATAATGCGGGCGTAGAGATTGAAGTGGACTCTAATACAGTGACGCTGACTATTTTAGAAGTTGCGG
>JBHJIY010000164.1:0-6202 GCA_050042985.1 Phormidesmis sp.
CATCCACACTGCCATTGCGCCATAGCCTGCTGCGCATAGGCTCAGCCACAGCAGACATAGGTTAGACAGAATGAAGCTGACGCCATAAAAGATGCCGTAAGTGGTGAGCAGCATACCGGCGGTCATGAGCCCTGCCCAAAGAAAAATCACCCACCGTAGGTTCTCACTGCTCGCTAGCTTCCAGGTAAGTCCAGAGGTGGTGGCAATGCCTGCACCCGTTAGTGCTGCGTCGATGGTGGCCTGAGTGGTCCAGTTGAGGGTAGAAAACTGTGCAAAGGAAAAGATCACCAGTGTGACCCAACCCCAAATCAAAAATGCTTGGTCTATCTCTGTAAAGCAGATGCTAGGTATCTCAAAAGTGGGTCTCTGTGATATTTGCCGGGGTATTTGCTTGAGATGGATTCTCAAGAGTCCGTTCAGGTCTTGCATACTCAGCGCCTCAGGCTTGCTCCCTAATTTTCCATGGGGCGTTGAGATGTGGTTGAAGTCAAACGAGGTCATAACGACGTCTATTAGATCCTGAGTAGCAGCACGTGTCTGATGGATTGAGTTTTGTGGATTTACCTTCTGGCGTTTGTTTGTATCAACAGCTTTCAAATTGTAACCGAATGTTAACAGATTATTAATTCTTTGTGATGGGAGTTACCCGTATATATGTCTACGGGCTCATCAATAGGATTAGTTTCTGCGACTAGCCCGATGTAGAGCTTGGAAGCGCGTTAGGATACTCTTCTTGGTTTCATAGTTTTGCTGAAATTTTACTGAGATAGTCTTGTCCGATTTATCGTCTGCCGCCCCTCGTTCGTCTGGCCCTTCACCGTCGATTGCTCATTCATCTGATTCCCCCTTATCTGATTTGCAGCCGTCTGATTTGCAGTTGTCTAATTTTCCTGGAGGGCTCGCGCTTGAGTCTGAAGGTCTTTGTAAGAGCTATGGCCGTCGTAAGACCCGCTTTGAGGCGGTACGAGGCGTGTCTTTGAAGATTGCACCGGGGGAAGTGCTGGCGTTTCTGGGCCCGAACGGTGCAGGTAAAACGACGACTATCAAAATGATTGCCGGGCTGATTCGCCCAGATCAAGGCTGGGTAAGAATCGCTGGGCGCGATCCGCATCGGGAGCCGCAGGCGCTGCGAGGTGTAGGTGCGGTGCTAGAAGGTAATCGCAATCTGTATTGGCGACTGACGCCGCTGGAGAATTTGGAGTATTTCGGTGTTTTGCGAGGGATGCCCGGCAAACGAGTGCGATCTCGCGCCTTAGAGCTGCTAGAAGCCTTCGGTCTACTAGATAAGCGCAAGGAACCCGTACAAAAGCTATCGCGGGGGATGCAGCAGAAAATTGCGATCGCAGTTGCACTTATCCATCAGCCTCAACTTCTCTTGCTTGATGAACCCACCCTCGGGCTCGACGTAGAAGCCGGTGAAACCGTGAAAAAGTTAGTGCGTCAGGTCGCTGCTTCCGGTTGCGCCATTTTGCTCACCACCCACCAGCTCAATGTCGCTGAAGAACTCTCAGATAGAGTGGCGATCATCCGCGCGGGGCAAATCGTTGCTGAGCAAACCACCGAAGACCTGATACGACAGTTCTCACAGGGCGTGGCCTATCGAATCGAATTTGAAGGTGCTTTAGACGCAGGTAGACGGCAGGAAATGGCGCTACTGGGCGCAAGCGTCAAAGGCCAATTTATTCACTATTTGCCTACTGCTGATACGACTTCTGCTTCGACTACGCTCTACAAACTTCTGCGCATTTTAGAGCCGTTACCTCTACTCGAAGTTCGTCAAGACCGCCCTGACTTAACCGATGTCTTTCTACAGCTGGTGCAGACCAATGATTGATCTTATGCTGGGCGAGCTGAAGCGCACCTGGATTCAAACGCTGCGATATCCGTCGGAGGTGATTGGTGGCGTGGTAATTCTCTCTGCGGTGTTCTACGGAATTTTCCTCGGCACTCAATACATGGCCGGGCCTTCGGCTACGTTTGGGACGCGCTTAGACACTGTGGTAGTGGGTTTTGTGATTTGGTCTTTGGTGCTCTACATCGTGAATGATATTGCCACAAATCTGCAAGCGGAGGCGCGGACGGGGACGCTGGAGCAGGTTTTTCTGTCGCCGTTCGGTGCCCCGAGGGTGTTCTTTGCGCGGGCGATCGCTAGCCTTACCCTGCGCCTTTGCCTCATTCTGATAGTCATTGCCATCATTACCACTATCACTGGCAGCCAGCTTTCCTTTCCGCCTTTGTTGTTGTTGCCGCTTTCGACGCTGTTGTTTGGAGCCTATGGCCTGGCCTTCTTTATTGGCTCGGTGGCGCTAGTGCTCAAAAATGTTCAACAGTTGCTGAGTTTGTTTCAGTTCTTTCTGTTCTTTTTACTCGCGGCACCTACAGAAGACTGGACAGGGCTAGCAAAGACGATTTCAAATGTGATGCCGATTTTGCCAAGTACGGGACTGTTGAGAGACTTGATGGCCAGAGATGTAGGGTTGGACTGGCACGGGTGGGCGATCGCCCTTGCCAATGGTTTGTTTTACTTTGCCCTAGGCACTTTGCTATTCCGCTGGGCGGAGGGTAAAGCAAAGCAGCAAGGATCTCTTGGAAGCTATTGACTGGCTATTGAGTAACCGTGAAAAAGCCCTGAACAGGTTTAATGTTCAGGGCTTTTTTGCTACTTGCTGAAGGCGGTGATTATCTACCGTTCATTCCACTCAGATTCGGCATCTGCGATCGCCTCATCAACCGTCTTCTCCTCTAGCATTGCCGCTTGCAGATTGTCATAAATCACCTTCTGCAACACCTTCACATCTTCCATCGCCGGAATCAGCACAGCGGCATCGTCTAGCTGGCTAGCACTGACCGAACGGGCTACTTCTACCGGAGATGCGCTATCGGGCAAATCAGTAAAGTAACTATCAGCCATCGCCTCAACGGTAGAGGGCAATACATTCGCCGCTTTGGCAAACTCCAGTTGATTGGCATCATTGGTCACAAAGGTCGCGAACTTAAGCGCCGCCTCTTCAGCATCCGTTGACTTCGGAATCACCAGATCCATGGCCGCAACGTTCTTTTTCCCTGTGCTTCCACTAATTTGTGGTGCACTCTTTGTTGCCGCCGCAATATCCGGCGCATTCGTTTCAATAGAGCTTAAAAACTCCGCACCAGAGGCCAAAATGGCAGTCTGCCCTGACTGATATAGCTGAATCGCCTGTTGGTGACCCTGCGTCAGCACCTCACGAGGCAGCAGTTCTTGCTGATACAGGTCAGTCCAGTATTGAAAAACGGCCTTGCCCGCTGGAGTATTAAAAGCCGCATTGCCTTCATCATCTACCAGGGGCACACCCATTTGGACAAACGATTGCAGCACATCGGCGGCGTCTTCGGGCACAAAGCTGATGAAGAAAGCGTATTTGCCGGTTTCGTCCTTTATCTGTTTGGCGACGTCTGCAAGTTCTTCAAAGGTCGCTGGCGGTTCTGTGACGCCAGCTGCTTCAAAAATCTCGGTGTTGTAGAGCGTGACGCGAGCCGTGAGGTACCAGGGAAAGCCAAAGCTGTCGCCATTGATTTGAGTCGCTTCGAAAATCTTGGGCAGGTAGACGGCTTTTTCTTCGTCGGTGAGCTTGTCATCTAGCGTGAGCCAAGCGCCCTGGGTTGCCAGCTGGGAGGCAAAGTTGGGGTTGAGGTTGACGACATCTGGCGCGTTGTTAGCGGAGACGGCAGCGAGTATTTTGGTTTCCATATCGGCCCAAGGAACGTCTACCCAGTTGACGGCGATGTCTGGATTTGCGGTCTCGAATTCGGTAATCAGCGCGTCAAAATAGTCGTCGAACTTGGGCGATAACTGCATCGTCCAGAATTCGACTTCCGTTTTGCCAGATGCGTCTGTAGATGAGGCGTTGTCGCTGCTGCCGCAGCTAATGAGCCAGCTTGAGAGCAGGCCAACTAGGGCTAGCGCCACAAACTTTTTCCAATGACGAAGAAAAGACATGGTAATTAAAGGCGGTTTGGATAAACCGGCGTGCAAGCGTGATGGCTTATGACTTTACAGCACTATTCGTTGATTTGTGCACGGCGAGTAGACGGATTGTTGGTATCCCGTAAAATGGGGCTATTCGTGCCGGATATTTGAGGTTGAACTTATTTAATCTTGAGCTGTGGTGAGCATGGCTCTTTAGCTTTGTCTCCTCTTCAGTGAAGTAGATCGTTTATTCTCAGTGTTTTTAACTCGTTTAGTTTAAGGGAATTGGCTATGACGCCTGAGCAGATGGCAGAAATTCAGCGGTTGCGAAGTCGCAAGGTTGCACCCAAGCAAATTGCTAGAAAGCTGGGCCTGCGTCCCGCTGAAGTGAAGGCAGCGATTCAGCAGCAGGCTGAGGCTCAGATGCGTTCGATGCTAGATGAGAGTGGATTGCCCCCAATAGAGAGTTGCTGGGCAAATGGTGCCATGGTTGAGGCTCTGTTTGGCAATAGAGATCAAGATGAGAGCGGGGTTACATTGGGCATTGGCTCGGTGATGGTGGTTCGTAATCTGCGCAACAAGCGAACGGCGGCGATTTTTCTGGTTGATTATTATTGCTTGGGCATCAAGAACGCAGACTGCCCTGAGTTTAGTAATGATGAGAAATATCGTTGGATAAAAAGTACGATTTTTGAAAAATTTGTAGCGGGGCCGGTGGAGATATCTTTGACGCAGGCGCAGGCAATTGTGTTTGGTGCGGAAGACTATGCTCGCAAGCTAGGGTTTGAGCCGCATAGAGACTATGCGGAGGCCAGGACTCTGTTGGGTGAGCGATCCAGCGCGCTGCCTGATTTAGAATTTGGCCGGGACGGGAAGCCTTTTTACTTCGATGGCCCCTACGACAATCCGCAGAAAGTGATCAAAACGCTGGAACAGTCGGTGGGCGCTGATAATTTTGACTATATGCTTCAGGTGCTGCCGCCGTCCGAGGGGAGTGGTCTGTTGGGGTGTGGTTTTGAGGGTTAGGGCTTTGGTGTGCGATCTCTCTGTCGTTGGCGTTCGATTAATGCCCCATTTTTGAGTGGATCAGCAGCGTGGCCTGTCGTATTGGTGTGCGACTTGAAGGGCATGAATGGTAGAGATGCGATCGCTAAAAAAACGACCTTTTTTTGACTACAGAAGTGCGCAATTGCCTCATTTATTGTTAGGCAAGTTTCACAGTAGAGTAGAAGAAAATTCGGTCATGACAGCAGAAAGGAACACCTTGTGGTGGATAAAATCAACTGCCAGGACTTTGTATGTAATAGCTTTGTATCCCTTTCTGTTCTTGTGGATTGTGATCTCAATTGCTTTGGATATCTACTACAGACCTGAGCTACACAAGTTAGTAGATGCTCGAAATACAGGAGCTATCCAAGCGTATATTGAGCAAGGAAAAGACTTAGATGTGTGCGATCGCGCAATGCAGCGAACAGCGCTGCATCAATCAGCATTACTAGGACTCACACAAATTTCTCAACTTTTAATAGAAGCTGGAGCCTCTACTCAGATTAAAGACAAAGAAGGCGCTACGCCTCTCTACATAGCAGCACTGGGCGGTCACACTTCTATAGTTGAGCTACTGTCGCCATTTACTGACTCAACAGATTTATTAGCTGCAATATTCACTGATAACGTTGCATTTGTTGAACAAAATATAGCTCAAGGTGGTGATCCCAATTCTACTTTCGGAGGCATTGGCTCCGCGCTATACATAGCATCAAAGCATGGGTATTTGGAGATCGTAAGGTTGTTGCTAAAAGCTGGTGCTAATCCCAATCGATACGCAAGAGGGCAATCGCCACTTAAGGTTGCAATGCAAAAAGGCCACACCGAGATCGTAGAGCTATTAGTCAGCAGCGGAGCTAAAATTACTTAAACACCCAATACGTGATCATTATGGATAATTCCAGTCAAGGGCGTTCGGATGAAACATCTCAAAAGGAAAGATTTTCGGAGCGATATAGTTGTTTCATAACCCGTAGCGGCCATAAGTTATAAAACACGTTGAGAAATTGTAAAGGCAGAACACACCTGCGTTTTTCGCTTTATAACCGGCAATAGGTTAGAAGATCCCAAAAACGAAGGTTTTCGGTCTGGTTAGCATGTACTACTTTCCAGGCAGTTATCAGGCGATGATTCCTTCTGGATGAATGTGGAGACACTCATAATGCTCTGAGTCATCATGAAAATGCAAAAACAAATCTTCTTTTAGAC
>JBHJIY010000165.1:0-24858 GCA_050042985.1 Phormidesmis sp.
CAAGTTCGGTGCGATCGCACGCATTTTTCAAATCTCTCTCGTCGTAGTCTCCTCTCGCCGTTTTCACCTCCTCCAAGTTCGCCATACTATCTCTCGGCATACTGTAGTATTTCATTTGTGAGAGATAGCCCATATCTTGCAATACGCTGGGCACTGGGGAAGATACCAGCGTTTCTAGATAGTCTCCCAACTGTTCTTTCTCTAGGCGCAGCGGCGTCGCCGTCATCACCAAGTGCACCGCATTAGCGTGGGTCTTGAGCATTACTTTTTTACCCACTTGGCTAAAGAGAGTAATGTGCCCTTCATCGTAAAACACCACGTCGGCGGGCCATTTTTGCCACCAGCGCCTTTTGGCCATGGTTTGAATGCTGGCAATTTGACTCGGTGCATCACGCATCTCATCCCAGCCTGCTTTGATAACGCCGCACTGCAAACCAAAGGCATTCATATTTTCGTAGGTTTGCCCGACCAGCACATCTAAGTGCACCAAAAACATCAGCCGCTTACCAGCCTCCTCGGCATGAGCGCAAATCTGCCCACTGATAATTGTTTTACCCGCGCCCGTACCCGCAATGATGGCCACCCGTTTGTAGCCCTCGTTTAGCTCTCGGTAAAGATCGTTTACCAGCTCTACCTGATAGGGCCTGAGCTTAGGCGCAGAAGCAGGTACAGCCGGTTCAACAGCGGGCTGCGATTCGATCTCTTCGTGGGTGGTGTCAGGCATAGGCACGAGTACATGCAGTCGGCCTCGCTGGGAAAACCAACACACGCTGTGTAGATAACTATCGTTCAATAGGATAAACGCAGAGAAGCCCCTTTGCCATCTTTAGCCAGCAAACGACAGAATACAAAGCGCACTAATGCCGACGCAAGTAACTACACAAATGTAAAGGCTGAGCTTTGCAATGACAGGCCATTGTTGCCCTTCACAACACCAATTAGCTCATCTTTACTCTCCGTCTTTAGGAATATCCACTGTGCGTTGCCGTTAGGTGACGAGCCGAGCCGATAGTCAGCAGCACGGCCTTTTAGCTGAATTTTATCACCGCTATTTTTGTTAAAGTCTCGAATGAGTGCGTAGTCTGCCCGTCCTGCTGAATTGGCAATGCCATCGTCATAAAAGACTTTGCGACGGTCACCGAGAACAAATACATCGCGATCGCCACCTCCAATAAGAACATCGCGCTCCTGGAAGCCGGGCCTGTTCCCCGATGTTCTAGCGCCAGTCAGCACATCACGCCCGCCTTGACCGAGGAGCCGATCATTACCGCTGCTGCCCAAAAGTATGTCATTGCCGCCGCCTGCTTTGATAGTGTCGTTGCCACCTCGTCCGTTGAGGGTTTGCGCTTGGTTGTTGCCCCTTAGCAAATCGTTCCGCTGGGTTCCGTTGATAGTGCGATCGCTCACAGGATTCGTGCCTGGATTTGGGCTCGGATTCGGGGATGGATTCGACGTTCTGCTGAGTGGGGTGACAGAGCCCCGACCGTTACCATAGACCGCACGAATGCCGTTGATATCGTCTTCGTAGAGAAAAGCAGACCCTAAACCCGAGTAGATGTCTCTGGCCGAGGGGAACATGACAGCGTCTCTCGTGACTTCGTGGCGCAGGCCGAGGGCATGGCCAATTTCATGAGTGGCCACAACCAAAAAGTCTGACTTGTTACCGATGCGATCGGTTTCCCATTGATCACGGTTATCAAAAGCAACATTAACGGCAAGCTCGCCATCGTACCTGAGATTAGCGCGACCTAGAGTACCCCCTGGGCCACCGAGGTCGTCGTGGCCAATGCGGATATCAGCCGCGTTTGGCTTAGTTCTAGATTTAAGACCAATGTCTTTAATCTCTACAAAATTGAGGGGTGCGTACCTTGACCACAGCGTGAAAGCTTCCTGAACGGCAGATTTCATTTCGGCATTGGTAATACCGCCGTTGATACCGCCATTGAATAAGTTGGTGAAGCTGTAGGTGATGGTGATAGGCGAGCCTTTGCCTTTTGGCTGCTGCCACAGAAAATTACTGCTCTGAAAGGCAAAGTCTTCTTCAACAACCGTGCCATCGGATGAAAAGTCTTGTGAATTATGCTCTGATACGTCGACTGTCTCCGAAACACAGTGAGTGCAAGAACAAGCACCTAAGTGCGTTCCAGAAAGCTGAGCGATCGCGTCGTCAGATAGTAGATTGTGAGAAATAGAGATACCAGAAGCTGGCACCCGTGAAGTGCCAGGCAAAAACTTGAGAGAATTAAGCATGTAGATTAGATGGGATTTAGTTAGGCAAAAACCAGGCAACGCAGCACAAAGAAACGAACATCATGATGCGCATTTCACAGAACTGATGTGACTTAGAAACCTGGTCGGCAGCCAATGAATCGAAATAAAATAAGGGCCCTAAATGCTAGCTGAACTAGTGCTCTTAAAGGGAAGCGACAAGCGAGGGAACCCAGCAACCGCACTTAAAATGCACCGCGCAGTGAATGACGAACTGTTTGGGGCGAGCGCTATCGAACGGTTGTGAAATGGTGGGTATAAACTGTTGGTGCGAGCTAAATCAGGAAATATTTTTGGCCGTTTTATGGCCGCTACTGCCTAGATGCAGGCAGCTGAGGCTAGTATAATCATCGATTTTTCATGATGACAATCAAAATGCGATCTTCATAACAGAATGGAATCACCTTTGCTGATTCGTATCAGTAAATATTAATTTCACAGCTAGAAATCGTCAGAAATCGTGCGGATTTCTAATTCTGGACTTTTGCAGCAGAACAAATATACTGTAAATAGTCAAGAACAGCCTTGTACGACAGTTCGTCCTAGATTGAAATCATCTGCGTTTTCTCGCATTGCGTCATTTATGGTCAAAATCCTGCACTTGTCTGATATCCATATGGGGAGCGGCTTTAGCCACGGACGGATTAATCCGGAGACGGGGCTAAATACGCGGCTAGAAGATTTTACTCTGGCGCTGAGACGGTGTGTGGATAGCGCGATCGCAAATCAAGTCGATCTGGTGCTCTTTGGCGGTGATGCCTTTCCAAATGCCACCCCACCGCCCTACATCCAACAGGCCTTTGCAGGAGAATTTTGCCGCTTGGTAGAAGCAAAGATCCCGACTGTTCTGCTAGTGGGAAACCATGACCAGCATGCACAAGGGGTCGGCGGCGCAAGCCTTTGCATTTATCGAACGCTAGGCGTACCTGGATTTATCGTTGGAGATAGCTTCACGACGCACGTGATAGAAACGAAAAGCGGTCCGGTGCAGGTCGTTACGCTGCCTTGGCTCACTCGGGCTACTTTGCTCACCCGTCCAGAAACACAAGGGCTCTCTATGGGAGAAGTTGGTGAACTGCTGCTGAGTAAGCTAAGCGTTGTTTTAGAAAGTGAGATTCGTAAGCTCGATAAAACAATTCCGACTGTCCTACTCGCTCACTTAATGACAGACACCGCTCGCTTTGGCGCGGAGCGATTTTTGGCAGTGGGTAAAGGATTTACGGTACCGATGGCACTGCTGGCAAGAGATTGTTTTGACTATATTGCACTAGGACATATTCACAGCTATCAAGAAGTTTGCAAGTCTCCTTTAGCGATTTATCCAGGCAGTATTGAACGAGTAGATTTTAGCGAAGAGAAAGAAGATAAGGGATATATTCTCTTGGAGTTGGAAAAAGGAAAAGCAACTGCTGAGTTTTGTTCTTTACCATCGAGAGTATTTAAGACCATGGAGGTGAATCTGACGGAGAAAGAGAATCCGCAGGGGGCTTTGTTAGATGCGATCGCAAAAGAAAACATCGAAGAGAAAGTCATCAAGCTCATTTACAAGCTGCGCGCCGACCAAACAGAAGAAATCGACAACGCCGCTGTAAGTGATGCGCTAGCAAACGCGCATAGCTACACCATTCAGCCAGAGCTAGTGAGTCAGCTGTCGAGACCTCGCCTGCCGGAGCTAGGGGTGGATAGCTCGCTGTCACCGATGAGTGCATTGCAGAGCTATTTGGATAATCGAGGGGATTTGGATGCGATCGCGCCCGACATATTGCAGGCTGCGCAGGGTCTGTTAAACGAAGACCCTCACGGTGACAAAACCATTATTGCGAAGGAACGTGAAGCGATAGATGCAATTGATACTGTTGATGACGATAGCAAACAGCTCAGACTGCTTTAGCACTCAATAACGATAGAGTGGGTTTCTATCAAAAACTGTCTATTGCAAACTATGGCCCGGTATATTCTCTCGCTTGATCAAGGGACCACTAGCTCAAGGGCGATTATATTCAATCGGCGTGGAGATATTTGTGCGATCGCACAAAAAGAATTTCAGCAAATCTTTCCGCGCTCTGGCTGGGTAGAACACGACGCGAACGACATTTGGGCTTCGCAAATTGGGGTAGTGAACGAAGCGATCGCCAAAGCCAACCTGACGGCAAAAGACATTGAAGCCATTGGCATCACCAACCAAAGAGAAACAACAGTCATCTGGGATAGAACAACCGGCGAACCCATCCACAATGCCATCGTTTGGCAAGATCGCCGCACCGCACCAACCTGCGACCAACTCAAAGCAGACGGACACGCATCCCTAGTCCAAAACAAAACAGGCTTGGTGATTGACGCCTACTTTAGCGGCACCAAAGTGCAATGGCTACTAGACAACGTTGACGGCGCTAGAGCAAAAGCCGACCGGGGCGAACTCGCATTTGGCACCATCGACAGCTGGCTCGTGTGGAAACTCACAAACGGCGCTCTCCATATCACCGATGCAAGCAACGCCTGCCGCACAATGCTTTTCAACATTCATACCGGCGACTGGGACGATGAACTGCTGACCTTACTCAACATTCCGCGTAGCCTCCTCCCACAGATTCGTAGCTCATCGGAAGTGTATAGCAAAACGAGCGAAGGTCTCTTAGGCGCGCAAATTCCGATTGCAGGTATTGCGGGTGATCAACAAGCAGCAACCTTTGGCCAAACTGCATTGGAACCGGGCATGGTGAAAAACACCTATGGGACCGGTTGCTGCATGATGTTAAACACAGGGAAAGAAGCTGTTGGCTCGCACAACCAGCTGCTCACAACGGTGGCGTGGCAGCTGAACCACCAAACCACCTATGCTCTCGAAGGGGGTATTTTTATCGCGGGCGCTGTGGTGCAATGGCTACGAGATAGCCTTGGCATTATCCGACGCAGCGAAGACGTAGAGGCACTGGCTGGCAGCGTGCCCGATACAGAAGGCGTACACTTTGTTCCTGCCTTTGTAGGCTTAGGTGCGCCCTACTGGGATAGCTACGCTCGGGGCACCATTACAGGACTTTCACGGGGATCTGGATCGGCCCATATTGCTCGCGCCGCCCTAGAAAGTATTGCCTACCAAACCGCAGACGTACTCGATGCGATGCAACAAGATGCTGGCATAGAAATTTCAGAACTTCGGGTTGACGGTGGGGCCTCTCGCAACAACTTGCTGATGCAGTTTCAGGCAGATGTATTGGGCATTCCAGTTGTGCGGCCAAAGGTAACTGAAACGACCGCACTGGGTGCGGCTTATTTGGCGGGGCTAGCCGTGGGCTACTGGGAAAACCAGCAAGAGCTAGTACAGCTGTGGCAAATGGAGAAGCGATTTGAGCCGAAGATGACTGTAGAGAGAAGAGAAGAGCTTAGGAAAGGGTGGCAGCAGGCCGTTGCACAGACACGCTATAAAGGCTGAAAACTGTGCTCAGGAATGAAAGCAACAGCGGCAATTTTTCCATGCGTGCGGAATAGGGCTACAGGGATAAATGGGCAAACTAGGCTGAATTAGTTTGTGCCGAGCCCTATGGAAACTCAAGTAAAAGCTGCGATCGCATCGAGCAATTACAAGCAAGCGCATCAGCTTTTAAAGCAATGGCAGGCTAACGACGCACAAAATCCTTTACTGCGGTTCTACGCTGCGCAGCTGCAGGAGAAAACCAATCGTCTAGAAGCTGCTGAGAAAAACTACACCAAGCTTTTACAGCAAAGCAGCCATCGAAAAATTGTGAGTCAGGCTAGAGCTGGCAATGAGCGAATTCGGCAGCGGCAACAAGCACAGAAGGACACGGCACTAGAAGAGGCAAGGTCTGTGAGTGGGGGGCAAGAGGGCGCGATTTTAGCGATTGCAGCCCCAGCGGAAGAGCATCGGACAAGTGCGATCGCAGCCATAGCAGACGTCTTCTCAATAGATGCCTACGCGGCTCGCATGAAAGTGCCTAGCAGCGGCTTTCGCATTCATCGTATCGGCACCTGGGGCGAACTCAGCTATTTTCAACAGCAGCTAAATCAGGCAAACGCACCCGCTTTCTGCACAAAAATCAGCGACATTCAAGATCTCCAGACCTTTCAAGTCAGCCACTTTGAAGCGCTCTCACCTCAGCCCACCGTCATCTGCAAAAACGCAGATGGACAGCTTGGTAGAATCTCTTTTGACTGGTCGGAAGCTACACAGCAGGTGCGCGGGCGGCTACCGATCTTTGAGCAAGTTGTTGATCTTGGCAATTGGGGTAGAACGGTTCACAAGGAGAAAGTACAGGACTATGCGCAGGTTGTTGATTTGCACTTGCACAAAAGAGAGATTATGTTGCGGGTGTGTGATCGCTTCTATCAATACCAAAAAGGAATTGCACTCGGTCAAGACAACGAAATCAACAGTCGCATAAAGTGGAACAAGCTTATAGCAACTATCTCAAGCTCTACAAAAGCACCTTGCAAAGACGATTTCAGCCGCTTCAGCAAAAGCACCCTAGAATTTATCAATCTACTGCCCGCTATTCAGCCAAACTTAGATATAGACAGACGGACTCCTAGCGACTGGGACTTAGCTTTTCATCTGTACAGCAGCCTTTGCTATACGAGCCAATCGGCATCGCTAGGATAGAGAATGTTTCACACAATTTCAAGGCTACTTATGACCTTCTCTCTCGCGTAGCTCAGGTGGCATGAAAGAGCGATCGCCCATCCGCTCTAGCAGCGGACCATACTTACCAAAGCTCACTACACTCAGCGAAGCCGCTGGATAATCTAGGCGATCGCGATAGCGCCCTAGGTCAATCCCAAGCAGGCTACACAACACAATTCGCAGCGTGGTCCGGTGCGACACCACTAATACATTGCCCTCGGTGTATTTCTCTTCTATTTCGGCAATCACACTCATCGCCCGATTCCGAATCTCTACAGCTGTTTCGCCACCTGTTGGCGGATTCCAGGCGGGTTCGGTCATCCAGTGATAGTTGTCGCTCTCGTAATCACGCCGAACTTCGTCCTTACTTTTACCTTCCCACTTACCATAGTCGGCCTCTTTGATGCCGTCGCGAATGGTCAACGAGAGTCCTGTTGCTTCAGAAATAGGCGTTGCTGTCGCCTGCGTTCGCTTTAGTGGACTACAGTAGATTGCCTTCCATTCCAAACTTTTGTACTCATCGGCAAATGCCTGCGCCATTGCATAGCCGTGCTCAGTCAATTCAACATCTAAAACACCGCAAAATCCTCTGCTCATGCTGAAAGTCGTTTCGCCATGACGCAGCAAATACAGTCTTAGGCTCATAATCGTTCAGCCTCTTTTTGGCCTTTTAGTGGATGACGACTTCAGTGTAGAAGATACAATACTCGGAAGTATGAGACTAACCTAAACGTATCGCTCTATAACGTATGACTCTGTATGGACAGCCTAATTAGTCAAAACACAAACGACGATGGCGCTGAGCCAATTGCAGCAACAGAGGAACGCTCAGAAGATGTTACGCTTAAGCCTATTTATTTCGTTAGTGGGTTAGGCGCAGACGAAAGAATTTTTCAGTGGCTACGCTACGACGGCTATCGGCCTATTCATATTCGATGGGTAGAGCCTGAGAGAGGAGAAAGCATTGAGGACTATGCAAAGCGGCTGTGCCTACAAATTGAAGACGAAAATCCTTTTGTAGTAGGGCTTTCTTTTGGTGGGATGATTGCAGTTGAAATTGCTAAGCAGATTGAAACGGAGAAAGTCGTTTTGCTCTCTAGCGTTAAAAACAAAGCAGAAGTGCCGTTTTACTTCAAATTGTTTCGAGCACTACCGATTCATCGTGTTGTTCCTTTCAAAAGTCTCCTATGGGCGTTTTATTGGCTGGCCTATTGGCTGTTTGCACCAGAAGGAACAGACCAAAAAAAGCTGCTGAAAACAGTTTTAATCGAAACCGATCCACACTTTTTGAAGTGGGCGCTGCACAAGGTTGTTGTTTGGCGAAATGAGGAGGTGCCGGAAAATCTGGTGCATATTCACGGAAAGAGCGATCGCATCTTCCCTTTCCGCTTCGTTAACCCAGACTTCACCGTGGACAACAGCGGTCATCTGATGGTGATGAACCGCGCCGAAGATATCTCTAACCTGCTAGAGAAACTGATTTCGGCGTAGACTTACTCACGAGTTGCTTCTGCACCTGCTCGGCCAGGGATTCTGGCTGAATGGTTTGCATCATTTCATCTTTGGATTTGTGCATATTTGCGCCCTGCACATTTACGCGGTAGCGCAATGGCGACAGATAGACCTGGATACCTTTTTCAGCGCACTGCTGATCGAAGCCGTTTAGGGCAGATTCTGGCTGATAGTCGGCAGCTTGAGACTCTTCTGAAATGGCTTGCAGCATACCGTCAAACCCTAGAAAGGCCAAGCGATACATCAGCTCACGACTATACTCACCGTGAAAATAGCCCCCGTGCACATCGAGCTGGCCTCGCAGGCAGGAAAAGATGATTTCGGTGTAGTCCCATAGGCTGAGGTTCTTTCTGCGCTTGGCGCGAGTTAGCAGCCCTACTTCCTGTTTGGAGCGAGTTCTTCGGCCGTTTGCATCTAGCGCGAACTTGAAGTCGCGGTAGTCTGTGCAGTCAAAAAAGGTGAACAGATCGGCGAGGCTGGCTCGGCGAACTTGCGAATGTTCGAGGGCAAATAGCTCGCCTAAGGAAAGGTAGCCGTCACCTTCGCCAGAGCTATGGGTGATGTACAGACATTTCAAAATGTCGACATCACCAGACCTAATAGCTTCTCCCAAAGGTCGCTCAATTGGGTAGTTTTGCCTTAAAGAAGCGAGATTCACAATGCCTTTTTCAGCCATATCATTCGTCAAGGCCACACTTCCTAAACGATGACCATGGTTTTGCCGGGCGCTAGGAAATGAAATATAGTTAGCAGCCGTTGAAGCCAGACGCAGGGCCAGATCGCCCTCATTGCTGAATAAGTACGCTTCTTCAAATCGTCGAAGGGAGGAAGCTAGGCCGTTTGCTCGGCTAGAGATGATAGAAAGGACAGGAATATCGGGCGAGGCTAATATCAGGCGTCCTAGCTTTAGCGTGTTGCCAATATCAGAGACTGGGTTTCGCGCAATGGAGCGCCGATCAAACACATCGGATAAGATACGTACGACGTTAGTGATGACGAGGCCGCCCATGCTGTGGCCTAGAAAGTTGAGTTTGATCTTCTGAGTTGGCTGATGATTGTCAACAGATCTCTCACCTCGCGCGGTCCGTTTGGCTTCGCGCATTGCATCGCTGTAGTCCGGGTAGTGCGATCGCAACTCCTCCACCCTCAACTCCACCACGGCTTGGTCAATCTGCCGCACCAGCTCTGTAAGATCGGGCACTGCAAAGTTAATAGCCCGGTACACATCGCGAAAATACACCGTCACCCGGAGCAGCAGCAGCGTCAAAATCATCACCGAAACCGCCACCGCGCCACTGAGCAAGGCAGCACCAAGCAAATCCATCCAATTGTTTTGCCATAGAGGTTCCCACAAAAACGACCAGCCCCAGTAGCTGAGCATAAATACCAAACCCGCCGCGAGCAGCGCCTGAGGCACATCTGGAAGCGCGCGTAGATTTCGCCATAGGTGCAGAGGGTTAGCCGATACTCGCTCGGAAGACCAGCGGTAGCCCACAAATACTAAGTTTTGCCGGTTACGAATGTGCTTGTCGTCTTGAGCGATGTAGCGATACATGTCGCTATACCAGGCGCGAATGCCTTTTTCTTCGGTGTTGTAGCCGTGGACGGCGATGACAAGTTCAGGAGGTTCTGTAATGCTGGGGTCGGTTTGGATGCGGTGGAGGTCAGAGGCGATCGCACTCAACCCCGCCTTTACATTTTTCAACGCATCTGCCAGTGGACTGGGCATTTCCTCATCAATATTGTGCGGCGCGGTACTCACGACCAAATACGCCGGACAATCAGCGGCAGACGAGCATTCATCAACTGGCTCAACATTCACTCGCAGCCGAGATGAATCGAGCTGTAGCTTCTTAATTTTGAAAGGGGCGATTTCCATGACTGTAGAGTTCTGATGGGTGGCAGTGCAGACACTTAAACGGGGCCTAGCGGGATTGTTTATTTATCAGCGATCGCAAACATCTTTCTGCAATCTCTTCCATGACAAAAACATGGCACCAGATGTGAGGTAGCGTACCCAGCCGACAGGCTTTTTCTATCTGGGAAGGAGCCGGGATTAAAGCACGCATCAAATAAAATTGTTCACTGGCTATATCTTCAAAGCTGAGCGCACCGATCCCTCACTTTTGCCCGTCTAATTTCAGCTTTCAAAGGCAATTTTGATCTAGATCACAGTTTTTATGTGATGTCGCCAACTGACGGGCTGCGAGCCGGTGCCTATTGTTAAATCATTCGAACTTACTATATGAAAGCGAGAGCCCCCGGTCAGAAATGACCGGGGGCTCTTTATTTTTTCGATTATACGGCTGGGCCCAAGGCTTAAGCCGTAGGCGCGGGGATGGTGACATCTAGGGGAGTGATGTCGGGACCTAGGGTTTCTAGTGGCGGTGCGATCGCCTCTCGATTACCCACGACCACCGTAATCAGCTTCTCAGGGTCCAGCATCGTCTGCGCCGCTTCTAGCACTTGCTCCACCGTCGCATTCTCTACCTGGTCTCTAAACTGAAACACAAAGTCGGAAGGGTAGTCGTAGTACTCATAGCGGATCAAGCGCGACAGCGTCTGGTTCGGCGTTTGGAAATTGAACACAAAGCTGTTGAGCACAGAGTCTTTAGCAAATGCCAGCTCCGTTTCGGTAATCGGTGACTGACGAACTTTCTCCAGCTCTGAATACATCGACTGAATGAAAGGCACCGTCGCTTCAGTGCGTGTTTGGCCACCCCCAATGAAAATACCGTTGTGGTCGTAGCGAGGGCTCCAAAAGGCATACACGCTATAAGCTAGTCCCTGCCGCGAGCGAATTTCATTGAAGAGTCTGCCACCAAAACCGTTCAGCACTTCATTCAGCACGGCCATTGGCGCATGGTAGGGATTGCGCAGTTCACCGCCAATGTGGCCAATGCGAATGGTGCTTTGGGTGAGCTGAGGCTGGTCGACGACAAAAACACCTGCCTGCTGCTGGGCACCCGCTGGCGGCGCAGGCATATTGCCATCGTGTTCGCAGTCCCAATCACCTAGCTGCGCATCAATTAGCGCCTTCATAGCAGCGGGTTCAAAGTCACCCGCAATACCCAAAATAGTATTTTCGGGCGCGATGGTTTGCTTGTAAAAGTCCACAATATCGTCGCGGCTAACGCTATCTAAGCTGGAATATTCCACCGTGCGCGCGTAGGGACTTTGGTCACCGTAGATCAGCTTGCTAAACTCACGCGAAACAATATCACCCGGATCATCATTACGCCGAGCGATTCCCCCGGCCGTGCGGCCTTTAATCAACTCCACCATCTCAGGCTCGAACGCAGGCTGCATAATCACATCAGTAAACAGGCCGAAGACGTCATCCAAGTCTTCAGTTAGCGTCGAAAAGCTGGCACTGCCAGCAGTACTGCCAATCGAAGTTTCCACAGACGCCGCGCGCTGCTCTAGCATCTCGTTGAGGTCATCGGGTGGATGATTGAGCGTGCCGCCTAAGCGCATGGCTTCACCCGTAATGCCAGCTAGACCTACCTGCTGAGGAGACACCAGATAAGACCCTGTGCGAAACGTAGCTGAGCCGCTCACCAATGGCAAATCGTGGTCTTCCATCATGTATACGACGAGGCCATTTTCTAGCTCGTAGCGCTCGTAATCGGGAATTTGAATTTCACCTAGCGGTGGAAAAACTAAATCTTCGTATGGTTTGGCTTCTATGGCCTGGGCTGGTTTTGGCCAGGCCAATGTGAGCAGGACTGCAAAGGTGGCCGCAGCAAGAAAGAAAAATGGCAAAAAGCGATCGCGCAAGCGCCGTGAAAGTAAACCCATGAATTCCTTAGATGACTTCGTACGACTAAAACAACAAATAACGAAAAAAGCGAACTAAACCCAAAGGCCTGTCACCACAAACCACGAATTGGCGCGGCTGTGGCTGGTTCTTCTACCGAGGAATCTTCCACGGATTCACTAGCAGACTGCTCTACAGGATCCGCCGCTGTCGAATTATTTTCATCGGCAGGGGCAGCTGTCGTGGCTACAGGTTGCGTAGGTACTGCCGACGACACGCCTGCTTCAGCAGAAATTAGCTTACCGACAGTCTTATTTTCGGTACGAAACACCTCATTGGCGACACGCTGCACATCGTCAGCACTGACCGCTTCAATCGCCTGAAGCTCCTTGAATACGTTGCGCCAGTCACCGGTTTTCGCTTCATACTCTGTCAGTAAGCTAGCCATGCCGCTGTTGGAGTCAAGCCGGGACAAGAGACCTGCGCGCGCCTGCGTTTTCACACGGTCTAGCGTAGCTTTGTCAACGGGCTCTTGCTTCAGTCGGGTGAGCTCTGCTTCTAAGCCAACGGCCAAGTCATCGATCGTGCTACCTGGGCCAGTCAATCCATACAAAAGCATCACAGTCGATTGCTTGTCACCAGGAAAACCGTTAGCACTGCCAACATCTAGCGCAATCTGCGGCTCTACAAGTGCTTTGTACAGCCGCGCCGTACGGCCACCGACCAAAATGCTGTTAATCATGGAGTACACCACTTGGTCTGGGTCGTTGATGCCAGGGCGGTGATAGCCTTCCAAGTACCAAGGCTGAGAAGCCAGCTCTAGCGTAAACTCGCGAGGCTCGGTTTGAGCGGGCTCGTTGACTACCAGCTCGGGGGGCTCAGTGCGAGACTGATAGCGACCAAAATAGGCTTCGGCAAACTGCTTTACCTGCACAGGATCTACATCACCAACAACAGCGCCGATTAAGTTTCTGGGGCCATAGTACAGATCGAAGAAGGCTTGTATTTGCGATCGCGTTGCCTTACGCAAATCGTCCTGGTACCCAATCACCGGACGCCTGTAAGGGTGCTCAGTAAAAGCAACTTCCGAGAAGCGCTCTACCATTTGACCAATGGGTGAGTTATCCACCCGCGTTCGACGCTCTTCGAGAATGACCTCTTTCTCTTTATAAAATTCTCTAAACACCGGATCGAGGAAGCGCTCAGACTCTAGCGAGAACCACAGCTCTAGCTTGTTTGAAGGCAGGCTGTAAAAATAGCGAGTGGCATCCGCAGAAGTGGTTGCATTTAGTCCCGTTCCTCCAGTTTGCTCAATGATTTGACCAAACTTATTCTGCTCTACATAGGAGACAGCTTCGGCTTGTAAGGTATCGAACTGCTCAGTGAGAGTAGCTACAGCCGCCGTATCTCCAGCTTCTTCCGCCGCCATCAGCTCATCAAAAACGTCGTCCAGCTGATCCATCGCAGCTTTTTCTGCGGCGTAGTTCGTCGTCCCGATTCGCGTTGTGCCTTTAAAGGCCAAATGCTCTAGGTAGTGGGCAACGCCCGTTTCGCCATCTTTTTCGTTCGAAGCCCCAACATTGGCATATAACATTACCGATGCAACGGGGGCATCGTGTTGCTCTAGCACGATGAACTTCATCCCGTTGTCGAGCGTGAATTCGGTGACGGCTTCGGCCACTCGGTCTAGATAGGGCTGAATGGAAGTGCCTTGGGCAAGAGCTGATGGTGCGATAGAGCTCAAGCCCAGCAAGCTTGCCATCACTACAGCCGCAACGCGAAAAGCAAAACCGCGATTCTCTGGCGAACTTGTCTCGGTCAATTGGTTTCTAGGAACGGAAAGCAGCCTATGAAGTACATAGGAAAAGCCTCGAACAAGACCGAGACAGTGACGAAAACCCATAGCACCTATAAAGAATAATTGTTTGCAAAACACTGCCTACTAGCATAGGTTTATTTTCGATTTTCAGGGAAACCCATTTGGCATCCAGGCCGATGAGATGGCCTTACAAGGGAGAAGTTCGGGAAAGGGCCTACATACCAAAAGGAATGCCCAAAAGGAATGCTAGAGACCGAAGAAAATGTAATAAGGTAAAGCAAACACCGGATCGCCTCTAGCTCCTACGATTTCGACTTTTATGAGCAGCTCTCTTGTCCCCGATAATCTCAGGCTTTGGGCGCAGCGGTTGCTGTCCGCTATTTTTTTGGGTGGGCAGGTGCTAATTCATGTCATTTCGCGTCCTATTCATCGCCGAAATACCCTTGATCAGATGTCGGCTGTGGGTCCGGAGTCTCTATTAATTGCGCTAGTAACCTCTCTTTTTGTGGGAATGGTGTTTACTATTCAGGTCACCCGAGAGTTTATTGCTTTTGGGGCAACGACTGCGATTGGGGGCGTGCTGGCCATTACGCTAGCTCGCGAGCTAGCGCCGGTACTTACCGCTGTGGTGTTAGCGGGGCGTGTAGGGTCTGCCTTTGCTGCCGAAATTGGAACGATGCGAGTTACTGAACAGATTGATGCGCTGCAAATGCTGAGGAGTGACCCGGTTGACTATTTGGTAATTCCTCGGGTGATTGCCTGTGCGCTGATGCTGCCGCTGCTGAATGTATTGGCCTTGATTACTGGTTTGATGGGCGGGTTTGCGGTGGCGACCACGATTTACAATATTCCGCCTGCTGTCTTCTTGAATTCGGCTAGGAATTTTCTGAATATTTGGGATTTAGCGAGTTCTCTGATTAAGGCGTTGATTTTTGGGGTGTTGATTGCGGTTATTGGGTCTAGCTGGGGGCTGACGACTTCAGGTGGGGCAAAAGGAGTAGGGCAGTCGACGACGACGGCGGTTGTGACTTCGCTGTTGGCTATTTTTGTGGCTAATTTCTTTTTGTCTTGGGTGATGTTTCAGGGTACGGGTAGTGCGTTTACAGGTAATTAAAGGAGGCCTCATTTACCATGACAACGACGACCACAACAGACGCTATTACGCTTGAGCCTAGCTACAAGCTTTCTGCAAGCATTATCATTTTGTCTGTTCCTTTATTTTTTGTTCAGCCTTTCGTCGGTGGCGTTTTCGCCTTGCTGGGTCTTTTTTTGCTGTATCAAACGACGACTATTCGGCTCCTCTTTACTTCTGTTGCGCTAGAGGTGCGGCGTAAGGATGATTTGCTGAAAACTTTTCCTTATGCCGAATGGGAGAGCTGGACGGTCTTTTGGCCAGCGGTTCCTATTTTGTTTTATTTCAAGGAGGTTAATAGCATTCACTTTTTGCCGGTGCTGTTTGATCCGGTGGAGTTGAGTGAAAGGTTGGAGGAGTACTGCTCTGGGCTTGAGGTTTAGGGAAACGCAAGAGCAGAAACAAAACGCAAGGCGGTAAGAAGCGGGGATTTCCTCCCCACACCCCTCCTTTGCTGGGCGGCTGAGTGGGCTGCCTGGAGAACTCACTTCCCCAGACCCCTCGAATAAGAGGAAATAGACGCTAATAGACAGTTATTGCACTGGTGACCGGTAGGTGATGTGCGACGCGTCGCACAAACGTAAGTGACAGAGCAGAGACAGGACGTAGACAACTAGCCTGAAGCCAAGTGCAATAATTCTGTTTGGCGTCACGCGTGACGGCTTCACCCACCGGACACCCAAGTACAATCCCTTTGATTATCGCCAACA
The DNA here is from genome assembly GCA_050042985.1 of Phormidesmis sp. Taxonomy (GTDB): domain Bacteria; phylum Cyanobacteriota; class Cyanobacteriia; order Phormidesmidales; family Phormidesmidaceae; genus Phormidesmis. The sequence continues at coordinate 15,838 of JBHJIY010000165.1, forward strand.
AACCCTTTCGGGGGGTCTGGGGGAGCCTGGGCCCCCAGGCAGCACTTCAAGCATCCCAGCAGAAGAGGGGTCTAGGGGAGGCAATCCCCTATTCTTACCGGCTTTAGCCTTGCCTCTTACTTCCTCCCCCTAAGAAACAACATACTCACCCTCAGTTCCCAAACGTCTTCGGCTCCGTCCCCGCCATCAACCGAGAAATATTCCCCCGGTGCAACACCACCACATAAAAACCACCCAATAACGCCAACACCACATAAGCCAACGGCTGCCCCGTCAAAAACATCAACACCCCCGCCGACAACGCCGCCGCAATCGACCCCACAGACACCGTCCGCGAAATCCCCAACGCCACCCCAAACACAGCCGCCACACTCAACCCCACAGGCCAAGCCAGCGAAAGCAACACGCCTAAACCCGTCGCAGCCGACTTCCCACCCGAAAACCCAAGCCAAACAGACTTACTGTGGCCTAGTACTGCCGCCAAGCCCGCCAACGTACAAAGCACCGATCCCCACAAAGCCCAGTTCTCAACCGCTACACTATCCGAAGCCGACGTAACCAGCGGTGAACTCGCCGCACTTGTCAGCCATACCATCAACCGAACTGCCACAACGCCCTTCAACAGGTCAATCACCAGCGCTGTGATCCCAGGCCCCTTGCCCGCCACCCGAAACACATTCGTCGCGCCCGTATTCCCCGACCCTTGAGTGCGAATATCAATCCCCTTCAGCACTTTCACCAGCAGGAAACCTGTAGGAATAGAGCCTAGCAAGTAGGCAGCCAAAAGACCTATTAGCGCGATCGCCACTGACAAACCCGTCATAAAAAATCACCTAGCCCAAAGGATCACACTACGCAGCAACACACCACGATTAGTAATAGTCATAATCATTCGAAGGATTCTCAGGGTCTCTCGCAAACCCCAACCACAGCGGATACTGCAACAAAGACAAACTCACCTTATCTTCCGCCTCATCCATAATCAAAAAAGGCAGCCTACCGCTGTCGAGCAACCGCTCTGCCCGCTGCGCCATTGGCTCCGACGACTCAAACAGCATAATGCCGCGATTCGTCCCAAAATCCGCCCGTGCCACACCCAAACAATCTTGTAGCCAACGCCGCCACTCCCCCAACCGCTCCGGCGTCGTCGCCAGCACCAGTACACACATCCGCCGGTCGTAAATCGCATACAAACAAGAAATCGCCGCAGACGCCACTAGTACATTCTGCAAACGACTGCCCACACTCTTCACAGAGCCACGCCCACCCTGAGAAAAAAACCAAATGGACACACGCTCAGCGTGAATCGGCTCAAAGGTACGTCGTAGTTGCCACGGCGGGCCATAGTAGTCAGGTCGGGTGCGGTATTGCTCCAACAGACTGTGAATGCGATCGCGCTGTTCAGAAACCCGCTGCGCCGCAAACGGCACCATCCCACCGCCCTCATCACTCGGCACAGTAGCAACCGGCATAGGCGCAGGCGCTTCCACCACCGGCTGCGCCACCAAATTAATCTGCTCAGCCGCCGTCGCCAAATCCTGCAAACTACCAATCAAATAATCCTTAAAGCCCTGCACCCGAATCGCAATATCCTGCGAAGATCCCGCAAAGCTCGTCTTCATCTCCGCCTCTAGGCGCTCCTTCCGACGCTCCAGCTGCTCTATCTCACGCTGAAGCTCACGCCGCTGCCGCTCCAAATCCTGCAACCCTTGGCGCACAAGCTGATCAATTCCTGGCGTAGTCCCACCCGACCGATTAGCAGAAAAGGACAGCCCCGAACCCGCACTTGCACCAGACTCACCACTGCCAGACTCATCAGTACCAGACTCACGACGCCTCGCACCGCCAAGACCAGATCCACCAAGACCAGCCCCACCTCGATCCGAACGACGCAACCCTAGAGGCATCTCACCAGTAGGTCTATTTCCTGCGGACGTATCTCCGTCAGGCGCATTGCTATCTTCGTAAGGCGTTGAATCTTCTGGAGGCATGAATACAGCGGTTAACCAACAATCTCAAAATACTAGCGAAATTTACTGAGACGCCTTGCCCAACTCACGAGAGCGAGAACTCGCGGTACGCACCGCTTCAATCAGCGCCGAGCGCAGCCCAAGCTCTTCCAAGCATGCAATCCCAGCAATCGTCGTGCCACTGGACTCGTCACCCTATCTTTTAGCTCAGCCGGATGCATAGCCGTTTTTTGGACCAGCTGCGCAGTTCCCAATACTGTTTGGAGCGCCAGCTGATTTGCGATCGCACGCGGCAACCCCGCAGCCACACCGCCATCCGCCAGCGCCTCAATCACAATCGCCACATACCCAGGCCCCGAGCCAGACAAACCTGTCACCGCGTCCAGCATCCCCTCCGGCACCTGAACAACCTGACCCACCGCCGAAAACATTTCCTTTGCCAGCTCGCTATGCTCGCCAAGAGAACGACTACCCATAGCAATCGCCGTCATTCCTGCACCTACAGTCGCAGGTGTATTAGGCATCGCCCTAACCACCGGCCAGCCCTGCATCACACCTTCAAGCTTGGCAAGCGTAACACCCGCCAAAATAGAAATTACCAAGGGCGGGCTATCGCAACGAGCATCCCGAAAATCCTTGGCAACTAATTCAAAAATTTGAGGCTTAACCGCCAGCAACAGAACCTGGCTAGCCTCGATAACCTCCCGATTGCTGCCAGTCGTCTGAATATCGTATTGCTCAGACAACACCTGACGTCTTTCAGGAGAAGGTTCACCCAGCAAAACTTCCCCGGCTGAATAGAGCCCCTGGGAAAGAAGACGGGATAACAGAGCTTCGCCCATTACCCCGCCACCAATAATGCCAAGTCGTACAGACAATTTCTAGGGTACTCTCTGGTAAATTTCACCCACAGCATACCGCGAAATGTCTGAGATAAATCCTACTTACGCCATACGAGCGATTTGCTCGGTAGCCCATGCAGGTGTAGGTGCAGCCTGGCGAGGAGCCGTCATTGGCTCTTGACCTGTGAAGCCATCTTCACCTTCAGAAGGCATGCTCACCTGAACACAGTTAGGCGTGAAGAGAAAAATGCTCTCACCGATGCGCTCCTGATGGCCGTCCATGGCATACGTGCCACCCGCAACGAAGTCAACCGCGCGCTGAGCTTGGTCAGGATCCATGATTGTGAGGTTGAGCACCACAGACTTACGCTCACGCAAAGCCTGAATCGCTTGGGGCATCTCTTCAAAAGTGCGAGGCTCCATTACCAACACTTCAGACATTCCGTTCATCGCACCAGGCATCCCAATCACATTATTCATTGAAACCATTCCAGATTCAGTTGACAAAACTCTCTCACGGATACGACGACGCGCAGGGCGAATCTCTTCTTCTGGCATCGGAGGCACTAGCGCTTCGGGCTCAGTGTTCTCTTCTTCGTAGAGGTTCTGATACTCTTCGCCTTCTACTTCTTCGTACTCGTACTCATAATCAGCTGGATCATTCAATCCAACGAAGTCCTTGATCTTTCCAAAAAGACCGCTCATAACCTGTGCTCCATCATGACATTAACGACTTAGCAAAAAGCTGTGCGCATAAAATAGCACGCACCGCTGGGGTAAAAACTAGGGTTTTCCGAAATAATTTCTGAGCCCGTCGAATACTTATAACCGGAGGCATCAAAAATTTTAGAAGATGGAGACCTTTGATGACAGAAGTCTATAAGGGCAATCACACAGTCATCAAAGGCGTCCTAGCGTAGGGATAAATCCTAAAACTATAAATACCTTGGCTGGCTTAGCTTACATAGCTCCACTCGGGGCGCGCACATACTTGCGTACACTTTGCTTCCCAAGAATCATCGGAAGTAACAACTTAGTTTTATCCAATACGTAAATTGGATTCAAATGCATTACCCCACGGTTTTGGAAATGTGTCAAGTTTTTTTCATGTATTTTTTTGACACTATGTTTCCAAGCCCGTTACCCAAATCTGTATCCAGAGTATCACCGCGCGCCAAAAAGGCCACTGCCAATTCTCACCATGGTTGCACCTGCTGCGATCGCTACTTCAAAATCTCCCGACATCCCCATCGATAGCTCCACCATCCTCGCTCTTATCATTCCCGATTGATTAATCTGCCGAGCCAAATCCCGAGCTTTCTCAAACCCTGCTGCCGACTCAAAGGGCGGCAGGCCATAGGGCAAAATCACCATCAGCCCGCAGATGTTGAGATGGCTCAGCTGATCCAAATCAGGCAAAGCAGCCATCAGCTCATCCACCTCAAAGCCATCTTTATTCGGATCGGGTAGCAGCTTTACCTGCAAACAGCAATTGGGATATCGGCCTAGCTCAGCGGCCTGACGATCGAGTCGATTGGCCAGCTTCAAGCTATCGACCGAGTGAATCCAATCAAAATTTTCTACCACCTTGCGAGACTTATTCGACTGGATGTGACCAATGAAGTGCCAAGTCACATCCGTAAGATCGCTCAGTTCTGCCTGCTTTGACAGCGATTCCTGCACTTTATTTTCTGCAAAATCACGGATGCCCTCAGCGTAAGCAGCCCGAATAATGCTCACTGGGAACGTTTTACTCACCGCAATGAGCCGAACGCTCTCGGGAATACACGCTCGAATCTTAGCCAACCGTACAGACAGATCTTTGGACATAACACTAGACGCAGCAGCAGGCAAATCAGCAACCAAACTTCATTTTAGAAGCGGGGTGCGATCGCTCAAAAAGCCTGCTTATAAGTTTTTTGCAGTTGGTCGTATTCAGCTTGCTCGCCTGTGCGACGAATAACCCGCAATCGCTGATCGATCATTTGCTTGGCTTCTACTCGCCCAATCGGATCAAATGAGAGCCCGCTTGCATCGTTCGTCACAACGAAAAATAGTCGATGCGCGTACAGCGTGGCAAACAATTCTTGCCCCTCACCCACTAGGCACACTCTAAATAACAGGCCAAAGTTCGGGTGGTTCAGGTAGTTTTCGTTACTCATGTGGGCTTTTGACCGGGCTTCGAAAAGGTATACAGCAGACGCTATGGCGGCACAGCTATGATTTCAGTCTGCCCACAACATCCTCTATGACTGAGTTTACAGGGTTTTATCCGTTATTCGAGATTTATTAATCACCCTACCTCAGTCGCACTCAGTCCCAGCGCCAGCAGCTGAGCCTTCGCTTTTTGCAAAGACTCTCGCCATTCATGAGCCGGCTGGCTATCGGCCACAATCCCTGCGCCTACCTGTCCCCACACAGTATGGGTAACCTCACCGTCTGAGGTATCTGCACCGTCTGAGGTATCTGCATCTTCTGCTGTTAGCAACAGTGTGCGAATCAATATATTGAGATCCAACCGGCCACGTCGATCTAGGTAGCCACAGGAACCATAAAACAAACTCCGTCGCACCGGCTCTAGCGCTTCAATAATCTCCATACATCGAACCTTGGGGCAGCCCGTAATGGTTCCACCGGGGAAGAGTGCCGCTACAAGCTGAGCCGCAGAGACTGTAGGCGGTAGCTTACCGACCACGTTACTCACCAAATGCATCACGTGGCTGTATCGCTCAATTACCATCAGCTCATCGACCTGCACGCTACCCCATTCGCACACACGGCCCAAATCATTGCGCTCTAGGTCTACCAGCATGATGTGCTCGGCGCATTCTTTCGGGTCGCTCAAAAGCGTTTGGGCATATCGCTGATCTATCGTTGGTGTGTTTCCCCTTGGCCTTGTCCCCGCAATCGGCCTCGACTGCACGACACCGTCCTCCAAATGCACTAGGCGCTCCGGCGAACAGCTCACCACCTGCCCCCAGGGAGTATGCCAATAGCTAGCAAAGGGGGATGGATTTATCGCGTGCAATGTCTTGTACACTTCCCAGCTTGGCATCGTCGTCTGCGCCTGAAACCGCAGCGAATGATTCACCTGAAACACATCGCCCGCGCGAATATGAGCCTTGGCCTTAGCCACTGCCTGCTGAAACTCAGCCTTGTCCGTCTCAAAAGTTAGGTGCTTCGTTTTCCAATCCAACTTCTCCTGCGAATATTTTTCCTCTATATATATAGAGGAAAAATCCTCATTGGTGGAGAGGCCATCACTAGCTGTAGCGTTTTGGCCCAGAAAGGGTTGTGCCAAAACACGCCGACTCAGAAGCTCAACCCGCTCTGCTGTATCTGCTGCTAACCATAGCCGCTGCGCCCTGTGATCAAGCACCACAAACTCTGCGGGCTCGTACCAAAAAGCCACCGGAAAGGGCAAACGATCATCTTTCAACCAGGGTAATCGTTCAATTTCCCAGGCTAGGTCATACCCCAACCACCCCAGCCCCCCGCCCAAAAAAGGCAGCTCATCTGGAATCGCTTCAGATTCATTAGCCATCAGCTCGGCTACCGGCGATGACAGCTGACTGAGCCGATTCAAGAAAGGCAAAATCTCGCCTAGCGCTGGCGTCCACATCTGACGCTGGTGCTGCACAAGTCGAGGCGCACCAGCACAGATAGAGTAACGCGCCAAAGCTGTCTCGTAGCCGGGGTTAGACGTCGCAGGACTTTCTAACAAAGTAGCGATCCCCGTGGCACCCGGCAGTGAAGTATCAGCGAGGAAAAGGGTGGTAAAAAGCTCTGATCCCGAGCGGTTGGCTAAGGGGTGCGATCGCCAAAAATACCGAGCACAAGGACTCAAAGCGGGTCCGTTTGTCGTCATCTCTCTGTTACGTCCTTTGGCTGCCTTAGGCCACACCGCCATACACAATCCGGCTCCACCAAAACAATCCTAAGCCGCCCAGCACCAGCCAATCCCACCAGCGCAGTCGCAGCTGATGCCATATCACCCGGTGCGTCTCTGGACTCGTAAACCCGCGCACCTGCATCGCACTGGCAATCTGAGTCGCCCGCAGCAGCAAATTTTCAATCAGCCGTTCAGCCACCATCAGCCAAATCTGAATCGCACCGCGCACGCCCAGCTTCTTCCACTTAATTGCCCGCGTCCGAATCGAGCGCACTAGGTTCTGCACTTCTTCAAGCACCAGCGGAATAAATCGCAGTGCCAGCGTCAGCGTCAGGGCAATCTCTGTCACCGGCAACCCCGTCCACTTCAGCGGACGCATCAGGTCCTCAATGCCTTCAGTAATTTCCTCAGGAGCCGTCGTCAGCAAAAACAGCGTCGTCGCATAGATCAAAGTGAAAATCAGCGTGCTCACCTTCACCGCGAGCCGCAGCGATCGCTGCGTAATATGAATCGCCAAATTAATTGGCCCCAGCCGCGCAATTTGCCAATCAACAATGTCATAGCGATAACTCGTCGCCGTTGGCAGCATTGACAGCGCTTCAGGTGAGTCCAATTCCGCCGGCCAGTTGTTCAGCATCGTGGCAGTCGGCAGTCTTGGCTGTTGCGACACCGCGATCCCATCCGGTGCGAGCAAAAGAATTATGGTCGCGATCGCACCAAATACAATCAGCCAACCCATCTGCTGCCGCCACACCCGCAGCGGAATGCCCGCACTCACCGTCAGCACCAGCAAAAACACCACAATCGCAATACGATATGGAGAACTCGCCAGCACCGGAGCCAGCAAAATACTCAGCAGCCAAGCCACCTTCACCCGCGCATCTATCCGATGCAGCCAGGTCACCGGCTCTTCCAAATACAACCCAATTGGGAGCGATCGCAATAAGTCCATCTAGTCGTTGCTATTAATCCCCAAATCATTGAAAAGCACTGTTTAGGACTCCCTTGGTGGCACACAGCGGGTTATCCCAAATACCGCACCTTCGTCGCCCGGTTCGGCCCTGCGCTCGAAGAGTGCCCCCGCTCAATATCGCGCACACTCTTACCCCGCCAAATCAACCGAATCGGCGTCCCGTCATAGCCCAAATTCTTCCGAAACTGCTTCTCAATATACCGGCGATAGCTCTCACCAAACAGCTTGGGATCATTCAAAAACAGCGCAAACGTAGGCGGCTGTGCCTTCACTTGCGTCCCATAATAAATTCGCCCCTGTCGTCCCTGCCGCGTCGTTGGCGGCGTATGCCAGCTCACCGCATCTTCTAGCACTTCATTCACCACCGACGTACTCACCCGGCGACGATGCTCCGCCACCGCCACATCCACCGCATCCAAAATATTCGGCAGGCGCTGTCCCGTCATCGCACTCACATAAAGCCGCTTCGCCCAGCCCAGGAAATGAATCTTCGCCTCAATCTTTTTATCGAACTCATAAATCGTATGCGAGTCCTTATCAATCGCATCCCATTTATTCACCACAATCACACAAGCGCGGCCTTCCTCCTCAATGCGCCCGGCCAGCTTTTGGTCTTGCTCAGTTACACCATCAAGCGCATCAATTACTAGGAGCACCACGTCGGCTCGCTTAATTGCCTTAAACGCTCGGTTGATCCCAAAAAACTCCGGCCCAAAATCTACATTCTTCTTTTTGCGAATACCCGCTGTATCAATCAGTCGGTAGCGCTTCTCGTTGTCACCTTCACCACGCGTCACCACCATGTCAATCGCATCGCGCGTGGTCCCAGAAATTGGGTTCACAATAGAACGCGCTTCACCCACGAAGGCATTGAGCATACTCGACTTGCCCACATTAGGACGGCCAACAATGGCTACGCGATATTCGTCTAGCTCTTCCAATTCATCAGTAGGGGGCAAATGCTCTACCAGCTCGTCGAGCAATTCACCGGTACCGTTGCCATGAATTGCTGAGATGGCATAGGGTTCGCCAAGACCCAATTCCCAAAACTGGGCAGCTTGCACAATACCTTCGTCTGGGGATTCGCATTTGTTAACAGCAAGGACAACGGGCACGTTTTGCGATCGCATCCAAGACGCAATTTCCTGATCGCCCTCTGTCGGCCCCATCTGCCCATCCACCACAAAAATCGCAGCCGATGCTTCACTCAGCGCCGCCATCGCCTGCTCACGAATAAACGGCAAAAATTCCGTATCATCATCAAAAACGAGACCACCCGTATCCACCGCCAAAAATTCACGATCTTTCCAAAAGGCGGGTTGGTAGGTGCGATCGCGCGTCACC
>JBHJIY010000166.1:0-30766 GCA_050042985.1 Phormidesmis sp.
TTTCTCAAAGGCGATTGGACCTAGACTCGGTGCCATACCATACTGCGTAACAGCGCGTTCAGCCAAGTCAGTTGCCTTTTGAATGTCGTCACTAGCTCCCGTAGAAACTTTGCCAAACACAACTTCTTCAGCGGCACGTCCGCCTAGTAAAGTAACCAGCTGCCCGCGTAGCTCATCTTCTAACATCAGGAAGCGATCTTCGCCAGGTGTTTGCATAGTGTAGCCAAGTGCGCCTTGCCCCCGAGGCACGATGGAGATTTTAGAAACTTTGTTGCTGGTGGGCACTCCGGCACTGACAGCTGCACCGACGATGGCATGGCCGACTTCGTGGTAAGCGACGGTTTTACGTTCAATGGGAGAGAGAATGCGCGATCGCTTCTCCAATCCAGCCACTACTCGCTCAATCGCTTCCTTAAAGTCTTCCATCAGCACCGCTTTACGGTTGTTTCTAGCGGCTAGCAAGGCCGATTCATTTACCAGGTTTGCTAGTTCTGCGCCTGCGAAGCCTGAGGTTTGGGTTGCGATCGCAGCCAAATCCACATCCTCACTCATCAGCACCGACTTCGCATGCACCTGCAAAATCTGCAATCGACCAATCTTATCAGGTCGGTCCACCAGCACCTGCCGATCGAACCGCCCAGGCCGCTTCAGCGCTGGGTCCAATATCTCAGGCCGATTCGTGGCCGCAATCAAAATCACCCCGGCATTACCATCAAAGCCATCCATCTCCGTCAGCAGCTGATTCAGCGTTTGCTCACGCTCATCGTTACCACCGTTAGTTGCACCGCCGCTGCGAGACTTACCAATAGCATCTAGCTCATCAATAAACACAATGCAGGGAGCCTGCTTCTTTGCCTTATTGAACAGGTCGCGAACTCTAGAAGCGCCTACGCCCACATACATTTCCACAAATTCAGAGGCAGCCACATTGAGAAAAGGCACGCCTGCCTCACCTGCAACCGCTTTTGCTAACAGCGTCTTGCCGGTTCCAGGTGGGCCCACTAGCAGCACGCCTTTTGGCATCTTCGCCCCAATGCGACGATACTTATCGCCATCTTTAAGGAAGTCCACCACCTCTTTTAGCTCCTGCTTCGCCTCATCCACACCTGCAACGTCGGCGAAAGTCACCGCTGTTTTCCCTTTACCCTTCGCCCGGCTACTAGCTGGATTGTAAGTACGAGCTTTACTTTTCCCTGTGCTCATCACATCGCCTAGCCCACCCGGTCCACCGTTTTTGGCTAGCCAAGCTGCACCAGCTAGTGCACCAGCAGAGAGTAACAAACCTACCAGCCCAGCCGCCGCAGAATTACTCGCAAGGTCTGTGAAAGGCACCTTATATTTACGAAGCAATGCACAGACAGCAGCGTTTGAATCAGTCGCCTGTGTGTAATAGTGCTGTCCGCCGAAGTCAGGCTTTAGCTGATATTCAATCCGCCCTGGCTTAACAACAGCTCGTAATACTTGGCCTTCATTCACCTGAGTTTTGAAGCTTGTATAGGCAGCCTGAGAAAAAGATTCCGTCTTCATGTGAGTTGTTCCTAAAGTTGTTGTTCAAAACAGGACATTAAGAAGCTGAAAAACACATTTCCGAGTCGCGAACTTGCCCCTCAACAACTTCAATATAGAGTTGTTCTTTCAGCAACAACAGACGAGATAACCTCACTGGCTTAGGCAGTTACAACAGTTTCAGGGAGACTTTCCTGTACGGTCAACATCACCTTTCGTGGCGGTTGTCACGACATGTTTTTCGGTAAACCGTAAAAAACTCACCCTAAAAACTCACCCCAAAAACTCACAAGAGGAACTGTCTTGAGCAGCATCAACCTCTCCATCGCACTTTGGTATCGAACCTTGGTATCGAACCTTGGCATCGAGCCTTGACGTCTGTAGAAGTGGCCTTTTCGGACTACACCCTTTAAACTTATTTAATTCAAACCCTCTAGCATCAGGTAAGTAGCCATCAGGTGAATGGCTATAGTACAGACGGTTATTTTCAAGACAAGGCTATGAACTCTGCGACTACACTCCCTATTCAGGCTATGTTTTCCTCACCCGCTGCGGTAAAGGAGCGATCGCGTAGCATTGTCAAAGAAAAATATCCCGACTACAAAATCATCGTGCTCAACGACGATTTCAACACGTTTGAGCACGTCATCAAAACATTGACAACCTACATTCCAGGCGTCAACGAAAATCAGGCTAAAGCCTTTGCAGACGAGATTCACACCGAAGGTCAAGCCATTGTGTGGACTGGGCCGCTAGAACAGGCAGAGCTGTATCACTCCCAGCTCATTCGAGCCGGCCTCACCATGGCACCGCTCGAAAAAGCTTAATCCACCCGAAAAAGCACAGAAGGCCAACTCGGAAAACCGTGTGCTCTGAGGCATCGCATGTTCGGAAAAAGACGTAAGCTAAACCATAGCTATCGGCGTGACGAGTGCACGTCAAAATATTTGTGGGCAAGCAAAGAAAGGCATCTCAAGGCAAAGCATCGACCGGTGGGCGCGTCGTCATTACGCACTCTACTTACCTACCAACGCTAATTGATACCTTAGAAAAGCTAGCCAAATATCCAAATATCCAAACCATTACACCTGCTGTTATCTCTAGGGTAAAGTCCAACGCACCCAAGTTTCGGCTCAAGGTCTCTGTCCCTATTACAGGAGGGTACAAGCTGATTGCTCGTCACAGAAAGTCTGCGCAGGAAGTCTTTGTGGTCACGACGCTGAGCAAAGTCGACCTAGAAAACGCTATCAAGCAAATCCTTTCTTAGTCGTGAGCGGAACGTCTGAAGCCTGGCAATCTGAGAACCAACGGCCAAAAGCACAGCAACAGCTACAGCAGCAAGAAGGAAGCGCAAAATTCTATGTAGGGGATGCCTTTTTTCGTCGCAGTAGTCAAACGGGGCGTGACTTGGCTGTGCTAGCTGCGATCGCCTACAAAGCCACCCACGGAGACCTCCGCGTACTCGATGCCATGACCGGCTGCGGCGTTCGCCCTCTGCGTTATGCACTGGAAGCCGAAGCCAACTTTGTGTGGGCTAACGAAGGCAACTGGGACTTGCACAATTTGATTCAGACAAACCTCAGCACCAGCTTGCCACCGCAACAATATCGAATCACCCATCAAGATGCCAACGCCACCTTCTTCGCCTGTCACCAGCAAAAAGATTTCTACGACCTGATAGACATCGATAGCTTCGGCAGTCCTATGCCAGCGTTGACAACTAGCCTTTGGGCAGTGAAGCTGGGTGGGCTGATCTATCTCACTAGTACCGATGGCCGTGCGACCAGTGGCAGTGCACCTGAGAAAAGTCTGCAAACCTACGGGGCCTATGCCCGCAGCCATCCTGCCATCCACGAGCAAGGACTGCGACTACTCATTGGGACCGCTGTGCAACAAGCAGCCGCTAGGGGACTCGGCGCTTATCCCGTGTTTTCCTGGTATCACGGCGAAGTTAATCGAGTCATGATTCGGGTGACGCGTCAGTCCAGCTGGCCTACAGACCATTATGGATTCCTAAGCTACTGCCACAGCTGCGGTCAGTTTCAAACCCTAAATTGGAAAAAGCTAGGACGTCAAACGTCCTGTAGCTGTCAAACAGAATCACCGCCTGTCGTCAGTGGGCCTATGTGGTTGGGCCCTTTGCACAATTCACAAGACTTGGCAGCGATGGTAAGTCTTGCAGCTCAAAAGTCCGCCCCCAACTACTGGCAAAAATGCCAAAGCGCACTGGCTACGATGCAGGAAGAAATTGATCTGCCACCCTACTACTATCCACTCGCTGAAATTGGCAGAAGAGGAAAAATGGATATTCCACCGAGGCAGCATCTTATAAAAGGGTTACGAGCAGAAGGGTTTCGCGCCACGCGTACGCATATCAATTCGCAGGCCATTAAAACCGATGCGCCCATTGAGGTATGTCTGCGGTTGGCCCGCCAACTGTCACAGTCGCCAAACTCGCCGGAATAAGCGCTCTGTAACGTGAAGACATCTCTAATATCGTGCAAACATCCACACCACAGATAAAACACTGCTATGAAAGTACTCTTAGTTGGGCTTGCCTTTGCTGCCGCTGTTGTGGGTGGAAGTATTGGCTACGCTAGCTTAAAAACAGGAACTAGCCCCGTTGAGTATCTGTCGGAGGATGGGCTGCGGCAAGTGATTGGGAGAGAGACTAAAGAATCTAATCAAGAAGGTGAAATCATTCGTAGCGCTGAAACTGACGGTGGATCCGTCAGTGAACCGAGTGCCAAGCCACCTGCGGAAGCTGGACCAAATGACGTTGTGATTTCGGAAGGGGAGCTGAATCAGCTGGTGACGGATGCGATCGCTAGCCAACCCTACACCGCACCCATTCTCGACGTGGCCAAAGAAGTCAACACCAAGCTCGAAAACGACCGCATTGAAAGCGGCATGACTATTAACCTCGGCGAAATTCCACGAGAGGGACTGCCGGTCGAAGCAAAGGCGTCAATCGACCAAATGATCGAGACCTTTCCTTTTCTGGCGAATCGAGACGTTTATCTAGGGATTGAAGGTAGCCCAACGGTCATTGATGGAGATATTCAACTGGAAAATGCCAACGTCAAACTGGGTCCATTAACACTGCCCGCATCTAGCGTTGCCAGCGAGCTTGGGGTCTCTCAAATCAGTATCGAGCGGCAGCTCAACACCATTCTCGATCAGCAGGGGCTGACGCCGGAAAATATTCGGGTCGTGAACGGGCAGATCATTATTACGGGACTGCCGTAGAGAGTTTAGATAAACCGGGTCGGAGGGCATAGCGGTGCTAGTGCCCCTACGGCCCCTACAGAGATTGATCCGCACAGAGATTGATCCGCAGTGATAGGAAAATTATTGCTCCTGAATCAGACGCATGTAGTTCTGCTTCAGCTGAATCGTGCTAGCAGTCATTTTTTCCGAAAGGCCTCTTTCCGCATCGCTCATCGTCTCCCAAAAAGCCGCTGCACGCCGACCGCTGATAAATTCTTTCCACAGCTGTCTCAACAGTGGTGTTGCGGTAGGGTTGTCTGCTTCTATTTGGCTGAGCAGCGCTTCAAACTGTTCGGTGGCTTGGTCGTAGCTGTCGCTGTCTTTGGCAAGGGCGATCGCACCGGACATCATCACTTCCAACAGGCTTTTTGTTGAGGTAGGTTCAGCAGCAGACTCGGGAGTAATCTCAGGCATCGTTATATGGCTCGGTAAAGGTGTTAGCTACCATCATCCGACAGATCAGTGGCAAATTCCCTCTACAAAAAAGCAGAAAAACAAATAGAGAGAATTTGTCATTAACGGCAATAGGTAGTGCAGCCCCAATGACGGCTGTGTGGCAGCCTAGGGCCGCGCCAGCCGCGCCGTCTTAGCTCCTTAGCGATCAACCGGTTAATGCCACCGTGTGCAACCAACACCACCGAACTGCCAACGGTCTCGCCTTCAGTGGCCCCACCCATAGTACTTTGTGCTTCTAGTACGTCGGCGGCGGCGATCGCCCTCTCCCTCGCTCGGCCCAAAGATTCACACTGAGCGCCATAGCCCAGCCGCCACAGCGTCAGCGCAATCACCGTCCAAGTCAGCGCCGAAAAGCGAAAGTGACTCGGAAAATCCACCGGAAATTCTATCTCTCTAAACCGGGCATCAACAATAGGTGAATGCGGCACCCTCAACAGCTCAGCGGTATGCATCGCCCGAGGCCGATTACTCGCAAACACACAGTCAGCTTGCGACATCACCTGCTGCGCGGCGCGCGGTGGTTGGGCCTGCCGATCAATTTTAGCCGCGTCGTAGCGCTCCACAAACTGCCGAAACTGGTGCCCCCGCACCCGCTGACTCAGCGACACCGCTGGCGGGCCATGGCGAATTAGCGTAATCGTACCGGCGTTATGACGTAAAATTTGCATCAGTAATAGCGCAGAGATTCTATGGTAAGCACGGCCTCTCCCTCCCCCTCGTCAATGGCGTCTTCAACGGCTCGCTCCGCTGAAAAAATCGCCGAGAAATCCGCTGAGCGACCTGCTAATAAGACAAACGAGAAAACGGCGAAACATCGCCTCGATTCAGCGCCACAGCCCAATTGGCAAACGCTGGCAGATAAGGCCCTATCAGGAGAAGTGCTCACGCGTGCCGAAGCCTTGGCCATTCTTAACGCACCCGACATCGCTATCCTGGATCAGCTCGCAGCAGCCTACCGTGTTCGCCGTCACTACTGGGGTAGTCAGGTCCGTCTGCATTTCTTACTCAATGCCCAAAGCGGCCTCTGCCCGGAAGATTGCCACTATTGTTCCCAATCAAAAATTTCGGGCGCTGAGATTGAAAAGTACCCACTCATGGCCACCGAAAAGATTGTAGCCGCTGCGGACCGGGCCCATCAGCTCAAAGCCGGAACCTTCTGTATGGCGATTTCTGGCCGCAGCCCTTCGCCGAAGGTATTTGAGGGTGTTTTAGAAGCTGTGCGCACGGTCAAATCGACCTACCCCATGAAGGTATGCACTACCCTAGGTCTGCTCAACGAAGCGCAGGCGCAGCAGCTGAAGGCTGCCGGGGTCGACCGAATCAATCACAACCTCAATACTGCCGAATCTCACCACGAAGATATCTGCACTACCCACAGTTTTCAGGACCGGCTTTCCACCGTACAGGCCGTACAGGCAGCCGGTCTCACCACCTGTTCTGGCGGCATTTTTGGCATGGGCGAATCCGATAGCGACATTGTCGAGTTGGCGCTGTCTCTGCGTCAGCTAAAGGTCACTAGCGTACCGCTCAACTTTTTGATTCCTATTCCAGGCACACCCTTTGCAGAGCGAGATGAACTGACGCCCCAGCGCTGTCTCAGGATTTTGTGCCTGTTTAGACTGCTGCTGCCCAGCCAAGAAATTCGGATTGCGGGGGGCCGAGAGGTTCATTTGCGATCGCTCCAGCCTCTCGGGCTATATGCCGCAAATTCTATCTTTGTCGGTGACTACCTCACGACACCGGGTCAAGCAGCGCAGCAGGATTTTGCCATGATCCGCGATGCTGGTTTTGAAATCGAGAATGCGGACACCTGAGACTGTTTTTCTGGTATGGACAACTGCCGAAAAAATCGTATTAAGCAACCCTGAATTTTGTTATGCTGGCGAAACGGATGCCGAGTCAGTGATTTATGTCACCAAATCCTTACGAACCCTTACGTCTGAAACAGAAACCATAAAGGTTACATTTGCTTTTTTCTGCCAGAATTATCGAAGGGATTGAGGAAAGTCAACGCAATTCTGATAGCCATACAGGCATGGCCATGCTTCAAAAATATATCTGGTTAAGAAATGTTTTTTAACGGTAGGGGTTCCACACAACGTCGTCATGTTTACAGTCTACTTAGCACACTAAAGTCAATGAAAATACAGCTGGTAGCGCTTCCGTTTCTGGTCGGGCTCTTAGGTGCCTGTCAAGAGAGCCCAGAACAAAACGCAGCGGAGCCTATCCAGACCCCAACTGTCTTAAACACAGCTGAAATATATACGCCCAATGAGCTCATCATCATTGCGCCGACAAACACGCTACCAGGCAACAGCACGCTCATTCAGGTCGCCGAAAATTCGACCGAAGTCATTCAGGTTAGAGCACAAGATGCACCTGGCAGTAGGCTCATCTATCGCTTACAGGACGGGGCAGACATCGATAAGTTTGTCATTGATGAAGAAACAGGCGATCTCAGCTTCAAAGAAGCCCCCGACTGGGACAATCCAGGAGACGCCAATCAAGACAACAACTACATGGTGCTGTGGCAGGTAGTGAGCTCTAGTGGCAGCGCTCGCAGCCAATTTATGGTGGTAAAAGTTACCGACCTATCAGACTAATGCAAATTAAGCTTTCGGCATAGAAGCTTTGCAGAGGCAAGCAGGCATAATAGGGTACACAATGCCAACCGGAACCGCATGAGTCGTCGAATATTTATAGGAGATGTCCACGGCCATTACAGCGGCCTCATGCGATTGACGGCCATGATTGCACCGACCGCAACAGATACGCTCTACTTTGTAGGTGACCTAATCGATAGAGGCCCGCGTAGCGCTCAGGTCGTAGAGTTTGTGCGACAGAACAACTACCCTTGTGTTCTAGGTAATCACGAGCATCTGTTGCTCAATGCCTTTCCCGACGATAATCCTAACCTGGGTGCTTTTCAGGGCTGGCTCAACAGCGGTGGACAGCCCACACTAACAAGCTATCCCAGCACAGAAGCGCTGTTGGAGCACGTAGAATGGCTCAAAACACTGCCGCTATATCTAGACTTAGGCGATATTTTGCTGGTGCATGCTGGGCTCAATCCTCAAAAGTCGCTGGCAGAGCAGAGCCAAATGGATTTTTGTTGGATTCGTGATGACTTCCACCGTCACCCTGTCCCGTTCTTCAAAGACAAGCGCGTGATTACAGGGCACACCATCACGTTTACCCTGCCAGGAGTAGCGCCTGGGCAAATCGCACAAGGCCCTGGCTGGCTAGATATTGACACTGGAGGCTACCATCCCAAAAGCGGCTGGCTCACCGCTGTCGATATTGACCACGGGCTTGTGTATCAGGTGAATACGAATACGCAGGCGAAGCGCATGACCACGCTCGAAAGTGCGATCGCTATTGTAGAACCTGCCACCGTTCGCCCTAGACGGCGCCATCATCGGAAACCAAAAGTCGTTAGCCAGTAGCCTGTGACACTGACGTTCTTCTGGCATTCTTCAGGCACTCTGGCAGCGGCAAGGGTGCAGCGAGGACTTTTGAGGTTATTACTTTACGCCAACACCGTTTTTCCAGCGAAATAATCCTTCAACTGCTGCGTATGGTCATGAGCTAGCGGCTCAGTTGGCAACTCATCTATGTGAAATGCCCTCACGTCTAGCACTTCGTCCGGGTCGTGGGCAGACATAGTCCCCTCTACTTGGGCCTCTATCGCTACACAGATAGAGTGAAAGCGGTCATCGCGTGCTACCCCCGAATACACCCCAACCAGTCGCTCTACCGATATCAGCACTAGGCCTGTTTCTTCCAACAGCTCGCGCGCAGCTGCGGTCTCCATATCCTCTCCCCAGTCAACCAGACCACCAGGCAGTCCCCAGAGCCCATTATCTCGCCGCCGAATGAGTACCAGACGACCGTCTGGCAGGCGTGGAATCACACTCGTTGCCAGCAGCGGACGCCGTAGCATCAGCTTTAAGAGCGTCCATACAGGCTGCCACAGACGACGAGAGAATCTTTTGAGCATAGTTATTTTAAGACCACCGTTTTTAGGCCACCGCTGGTCGCTGAACTAGCAGTCGCTGAACTAGTCGAAGTTAGTCAGCACTACGCTGAGCCTACCAGTGCTTCAATATCAGCCACCACTTCCGCCACATGTGGCTCTGGCTTTACCTTGCGGTAAACCTTCTCTAAAACACCCTCCGGGCCAATGATGAAAGAGCTACGCGTAATGCCCATATACTCTTTGCCGTACATTTTCTTCAAACCGTAGCAGCCATAGCGCGTGCCCACTTCCCCATCTTCATCTACCAGCAGAGGAAACGGTAGGCTATGTTTCGTCGCAAACTTGGTATGGGACTTGGCACTGTCAGTACTCACCCCAAAAACGGCAACGTCCTTAGCCTGCAAATCGCTGTACACATCTCGAAATGCGCAGGCCTCCTTGGTACAGCCAGGTGTATTATCCCGAGGATAAAAGAACAGCACCACACGCTGACCTTGGAGCGACTGCAAGCTCACAACATTGCCATCGGCATCAGGCATCGAAAAATTTGGGGCAGCATCGCCAACATTAACAGTCATAGTTGCAACAACTCACACTCGATACAGTGGTAACAAGTATCCTTTATATTGGCCACCTAATCTTTCTTCTTTGACCTCTGCAACTTACGGGTCAGAGTTTGTAAGGTACCGCCAAAATAAGCCCGCATGCTGAGTTTAGGAGAGCGTTACTCAGCATGCGGCAGGTTGTAGGAATGCGACGTCAGAGTGGGTCCGATTACATCGCTGAGCGCTGGGGGCGTACATCTAACTGATGGGCCAGGCTACCCTGGGTCCAATCCAAAGCATGGGACTCGCTGGCAGGAACCACGCTCACCATAGGCTGACGACGACTCGCCGCCCGCATAGCCGATCTTCTTGCCTGAGTCCTAGAGACTCGCGTTGCCGGACGAACAGACGAACGCCTCGCCGCAGCTACTTTTTGAGCAACTTTAGGTCCGCTTTTCTGCGCTTTCCTGGGCTGAGCTGTTTTCTGCTGGGCTGTTGCTCTCGAAGCCAAGACGCGGCTACTGGCATTTGCAGATTGCGCCGTTACCGCAGCCCTTCGCACACGCTGACGTCGCTTCTTAGAACGCAGCCCACGACTCAGGTCGTTACTAGCAGTTGCAGCTGATCGTATGGGAGCAACCCCTTCTTTCATCGGACGGACGGACGAACCAGATGCAACAGAAGAACGACTCTTACGCTTACGTCCCTGAGCGCGAGCTGCGGCCATTCGTACCATTGCTCGCCTACGCGAAATCACTAAGGAGCCCGCTGCACAGGAGCCAACTAAAGCGAAAATTGGCAATACGGGGAAACTTAATCCACCTTCAGTCGAGTTAGCTGCACCCACTTCAGTCACAGGTATCTCACCGTCATTCCCTGTGGCTGCATTTGTCTGAGCAGCGCTATCGGTAGATGGGCTGGCGTTAAGCAACGTATTTGATTGATTGGCCACACCACTATCTAAGGCAGGCTCTGGCAGCGCCATCTTCAGCTTACGCGGGCTCAACATCCCGCTCAAAGCCACAGTGCCTATCGCCATAGACAGTAACCAAAAGCCCAACACCAGCACCCAAGGCCGTACCAGCAGCAAATTGAGCAAAACCTTAGAGCCCTTAGAATCCTTCACGTCAGAGGCCGACGGGACGGCCTTAAAGGGATTTTTGCCATCGAGCTTGTCACTAGACCCACCATTGGGCTCACCATTGGACCCACCACTGCTCCTTGCCCCCAGGCTGCTACGAACAGTTTTCAGCAGCCGACCAGACAGACGCTTCAAGGGCTTTAGTGGCTTGACGCTCTGACGCCTCATCTCCTGAAGATTGGCAGGAAGTGTGGCGGTAGGAAGCTTCATATTTTTCAATCTCTCCGGCGGCCTAGTCATATGCAAAGAGTTCCTCTAGAGAGCCTCTTTTCCAAAAGTTATCGGAATTGTAGAGGCATATCGAACGATTGGCTAGCTTTAAAGCTAGTTTTCCGATTGAGGTAGCAAACTTAACGCCTACGGAGAACAGGAGTAGCTTAGGTTTAGAGAAAATTTAGCGCAGCTCTAAAGCAGGTAAATATTTCCCCGGATCTTGAGCAATCCAGCCAGAAGCAGAGTTAGTACGTACCTCAAAATAGAGATAGGTCGCAGAGGCAGCACGCTCAATAGCACTCGCCTCAAGGCGGCCCACGCTGCCTACAACCATCTCCTGTGCTACAGGCTGCCCAACTTCAACCGAAATATCACTTAAGTTGGCATAACGCGTTTGCAAACCCTGTTCGTGGTTAATCACGAGTAATTGGCCATAGCCTTCTCGCTGGCCGACAAAAGCAACGGTTCCTTGCCCTACGGCTCGCACCTCCATTTGTTCAGAGATTGTAAAAGCCACACCACTATTGAACACCAGCTCGTTTCGAGTCGAATGCGGCTGCCAGCCATAGCTCAGCGCAATATCCGCTGACTCAGAAAGCGGATATCCAGGCAGCTGAAACGTTCTAGGCTGTCCAGCTGTCGGCGCAATCAAGTTCACACCCGGCACAAAAACACGACTGGGTAGCGTTGCCACGCAGCCATTTACTTCAAACAGCAAATCGGCCCGGCTACCATATCGCTCTGCCAAAGACTGCCAGCTATCGCCTTGCCCAGCGGCAACGACCTGTCCATTAAAAGGCGGCACCGTTAGCGCAGTCCCAGGTGATAGCGCAGCCTGAAAAGCACTTCCTATGTCAGGGTTGAATCTCACTAATGTCTCAGGCTGTAGGTTGTAGTTGGCAGCAACACTGGCCAGCGTTTCATTCGTGCCCACTGGGTACTGCTGTAGCTGATCTAGGGCGGCCGGGCAACTTTCATTCGCTAATGCAGGCGAAGCCGCTAGTAGCAATATCGGCGTCAGGCTACTTGTAATGGCAACCGTCAGACGGCTTTTGAGCAGACATCTTTTAATAGAGGAGCAGCTTTTCGAAGGACGTGGCCAAAACATAGGATTAATGGTCGATAAGTAGTCGGCAATTAAGAGTGAGAGCACTGAGCTACAGAGACTGAATCTACATAGAGAGTGTCATAAGCTCTTCCAGCGCGAGCTGTTTTGTTTCAGGATAGAACGGGCTTTGTGAATTGTACGAAAAGCCATATAGACACTGTATTTCTCGCCAGTTTATGAACTAAGGCGCTATCCTTTGGCATCTGAATCAATGTATTTTTCAAGCGTCCGGGCGGGCAGCTTAAATCTGGAAGATCTAGATCGGTGTATAAAGTCTCTGTGCGAAAAGGGTTTAGTCGCCTTTATGCAGAGAGCTGGATTCAGAAATAGTACTCAGTTCATTATATTGGGAACTTTTCGT
The DNA here is from genome assembly GCA_050042985.1 of Phormidesmis sp. Taxonomy (GTDB): domain Bacteria; phylum Cyanobacteriota; class Cyanobacteriia; order Phormidesmidales; family Phormidesmidaceae; genus Phormidesmis. Next base: position 12,580 of record JBHJIY010000166.1, read on the forward strand.
ACAGTCGCTCAGCCTGATCTAATAACATCAGCCAAAGACATTCACCACCGCTAAAATTCAGCGCAAACGATGGATATGGGCATGGTCCTAGTTTCAAGAAACTCTAGGAAAAAAAGTAAGGAACTCGCTAAAGTAAAGAAGACGCCTATACAGTTTTGGTCACTTGACTGATGTAAAAATATTGCACTGAGAGCCAGGTGACAACGGGCCAAGTGACTCGCGTTTCTCGTTGGGATAACCTTGCCATAGGCAATATGCATCCGAGAAACGCTATATACTTTGGGCAGCATAGCTTTACTATTTATTAAGTTAGGAACGACAAAACATGGGGGTTTCTCCAAAACACCTAGGGCTCGGTGGAACTCTGCTCCTTCTCGGCATGGGTGCTGGCTGGGTAGGGCATACCTATGTTGATAGCCAAGCAGTACCTAGCCTACGTAGGGCAGAACAGTCACTCTCAGCCGTTATTCCTACCTCTCAAGAAGCCTTTGCCCAAGCGCCGCTGCCCGCTGCGCCAACAGACGCAAACTTTATCGCCAACGCGGCAAATCGAGTAGGGCCTAGCGTTGTCCGCATTGATGCCTCGCGCTCGGTGAGCGGCCTATCGGATCCGTTCGATCGGCGATTGTTTAAGCGTTTCTTTGGGAATGAAGAGCCAGAAGATTTTCAGCAACGGCCTCAGCTGCCTGAACGGCTAGAGCAGGGCACAGGCTCGGGCTTTATTCTTAGCGCCGATGGCAAGCTTTTGACCAACGCGCACGTGATTGAAGGAGCAGACACTGTTAGCGTCACGCTCAAAGATGGTCGCAATTTTATTGGCGAAGTGATTGGTGCAGACCCCGTGACAGATGTGGCTGTGATTAAAATTGAGGCCACCGATTTGCCAGTGGCTCCGTTAGGGAGTACCGACAATCTTTCGCCGGGGCAGTGGGCGATCGCAATTGGTACCCCCCTCGGGCTCGACAACACAGTAACGGCTGGCATCATCAGCGCCCTTGACCGCACCAGTACTCAAGTAGGTATCGCCGACAAGCGCGTTCAGTTTATCCAAACCGACGCCGCCATTAACCCAGGTAATTCTGGCGGACCGCTGCTCAACGCCAACGGTGAAGTCGTTGGGATGAATACAGCGATTAGAGCCAACGCCCAAGGACTGGGCTTCGCTATCCCAATTGAAACGGCTAAACGCATTTCTGATCAGCTGTTTGAAACAGGCGAGGTGCAGCATCCTTATCTCGGCATTCAGATGGTGAATCTGGATAAGGAAATGCGTGATCGCATTAATCAAGACACAGACATTGGCGTCAAAATCGAAGATGAACAGGGCGTCATCATCGTCCGCATTATGGAAGGCACCCCGGCTGAGACCGCTGGGCTTCAGCGTGGCGACATCATCAAGGAAATCAGCGGAGAAACCGTTACCGACGTCACCGACGTGCAATCTCAAGTAGAGAATGCCGGGCTCGAAAAAGAGCTAGAGATCAAAGTCACCCGCGCGGGCAAGACAGAGACTATCAAAGTCCGGCCAACAGCGCTCCCTGAGAACCTTCGGTAGCCTAAACACAATACAGGAGAAGCCAAAGAGGGGCTGCATAACCTGTGCAGCCCCTCTTTATTTATCAGACGTCATATCAAGCAAATGTAACTCAGGTTTCTGTATCAGGTGGTGAATTTAGACCTGAATCCAATGAACCTGACAAATTGGCCTCTAGCTCCATGCGCTGCTCCATCTGCCGCAGAAAGTAGCCTGTCATCATCGCAGAAGCCAAGAGCCCCGACAGATTTTCACGGTCTGTACTCACCTGCACATTAAACCCATCCGAAGGCAGGACGCCTACCAATCCCTGCACATTGTGAGAAATGATTTGCTTGATCTCACCGCTGACCGACTGCGCGACTCTTGAGAGTACTTCTGGCGGCTGGTGCTGCAAATAGTTCAAAAGCTCGTTAGTCCTGGCATCTTCCGAATCTAGGCTAATGAAATCTGCACTTTCAGGATTGAAGACCATAGAAAAGCTGAATAACTGACCTTAGCTTAGCCGCTGAAACCCAATATAGAATTAGTAGATTTCCACAAAGGCAAACCGAATGCAGTGCACTACGGATAGTGGGCGACCGGCAACCTTAAGAAAACCTATGATTTTCCGCCAAGCTTGTACCTACAGCTTAGCTAATAATGCACCGAATAGGCATTTTCTTAAGCTTCGGGCTTATTTACTGCGGTGTCTTCTATTCCCAACTCGTCTCCTAACTCGTCAGGGGCGATCGCATTTTCAATCGCCTGATCGCTCAACGGCGGCTCCACAACTTCATCGCTAGCCAGCATTTCCTCACTATCGGCATCGCCCTCTAGCGGCAGATCTTTTTGTTTCGGCAACCTAAGGCTTTCAATCTGCGGCAGCTTGTCAATTTCAAAGTGCTGATAAAACTTTTCGGTGACCTGTAGCCAGGAAGATCGGCCATCGGCCTGACGGCGCTTTTTGACAAAACCCTGATCGACCAGATCGGGCACGTGCTGATACACACCCGAACCCCGAACATCGACTAGCTCGCTTTGCGCTATGGGGCCTCGTAGGGCGATCGCAGCCAACGTCCGCAGCGCACCCAAGCCAATATCTAGCGGCACAATCGTATCGACGAGGGGCTTGTACAGCTCCCGCAGCTGAAGGGCGTATCCTTCTTCCGTTTCAGCGATTTCTAACGCGCCTTCTCGGTGGGCATATTCTCCCATCAGGGCAATCAGCCCTTCTTCAGCACTATCGCGATCACACTGAGCAAACTCTGCAATCTGCGCAATCTTCAAAGGCTGCGCTTTGAGATAGAGAATCGCTTCGATTTTATTGGCCAGACCAGACATGCTCGATTCCTATTTCGCCAAATCCTATTTCGCCAAAGAATTAGCCCAAAAAATTAGTCTAAATTCCGTCCCGTTAACTCCACAAAGATATCTTCTAAGTTCGCAGGTCGCGTCATCATACCCGTTTTATCTGGCTGTTGGTCAAGATAATGGTTCGCCTCAGCTAACGTAGGAAAGAATACATACTCCCAGCGGTCACCCTTTTGCTTCATCACAATACCCTCGCCATGCTTTTGGCGCAGGCTCTCTAGCGTGCCACTTTCGATTAGCTGGCCCTGGTCCATAATGCCAATGCGATCGCACAGATACTCCACTTCTTCCATATAGTGAGTCGTCAGCAGCATCGTCATCTTCTGCTCACGGTTCAGCTCTCGGATAATCTCCCACAGCCGCCTGCGGGTTTGCGGGTCGAGCCCTACAGTGGGCTCATCTAGGAACAAAATGCTGGGCTTGTGCAGCAGGGTGCGAGCAATTTGCAGTCGGCGCTTCATACCGCCGGAGAGGGTTTTGACCTTGTCGTTGGCGCGATCGCTCAGGTCCACATAGTCCAGCCACCGCGCAATATCCACCTGCCGCTGCACCGCCGGAATATGATGCATCCGCCCGTGAAACTCCATATTCTCCCAAGCGGTCATGTCAGCGTCTACGCTCACCTGCTGAAGCACAACTCCAATTTGCCGTCGCACCTGAGCCGGCTGACGACTCACATCGTAGCCCGCCACCACAATATCGCCCTGAGTCTGCTTGGCGAGGGTCGTCAGCATTCGAATCGTCGTCGACTTGCCTGCACCGTTTGGCCCTAGCAGCCCAAAAATCTCACCTGGCTCAATCGCTAACGACAGGTCGTTGACCACACAGGTATTGTTATAAACTTTGTGAACGTTTTGCAGGGAAACTGCTGCGACCATAGCTTTTCATCCAAACGCCGTACCCATCTCTAAGCCTATAGCAATCCGTATTTCTCTATGCATGCCAGAATCGACAACGGCGTTCTCTTTATTCGCAACGAAGACGTCCCTCCCTACAAAAAGAACGGCCCCATCGTCCGCAACAGCTACTTTTGGGCCCTAAAATCCATCGCGGATCGCGCGCCCTTCAGCAAAGAATGGGAATTTGAAGAACGGGTCTGGATTGCACTCACGCGAATGCTCACATCCTTTGCCGAATCTGGATACCTTGGCCTTAGAGAGACCCAGCTAGAGTTCCATCCCGACGACGAAATTCCACCCGAGCTGAAAACCATGTCAACCTGGCGAGACCCTGACGAAAAGGAACCAGAAGAAGAAGAAAAGCCCTGGCCATATAACTGATTGAAGGAACTGTAGGGGCGCTTGCACTGCCACGTCCGCCAACAGTTAGGAGCAATCGGTTAGGCGATCGAACAATATCCACACACAAAAAAAAAGGACAGGGCAAATTGCCCTGTCCTTTTCTATCAAGCGATTACCGCGAGTCAATCGCAGCAAACTCTCGACTTACATAATGCCAAGCTGAGCCAGAATGCCGTTGCCAGTTGCAAATTCTACCGCTAGGGCAGCAACGAAACCGATCATCGCCAAGCGACCGTTCCAAGTTTCAGCAAACTCTGTAAATCCTAGCTTGCCAGTAGGCGCGTTGTTATCCATGTTGTTTTCCTCTTTCATTTGTTCAGGTTATCTGTCATTAGACATGTGAACTTATGTTAACGAATCTACGAAAAGGTAACTGTATCTTTTGATATATTTGCTCGACCCGACAGACTCATTGTCAGACGATGCTGACTCAGACGACACCGGCTATGAATTAGGCAACATCTGCTCAGCAGCATCCTGAACACTGCTCTGGTCAATACTCTGAGCCACTTCGCGTTCCTTATCCAGCCGCCGCTTCTTGGCATACAGCTGAATCGTAATCACAAAAGACAAAATCAGGCCTGCAATCAGCCAAGTCGTTGCACTCGTCGGAAAGCTGTTCTGAAAAATCACCAGCAGCACAATCGTCACCAGTAGCAGGGTTGGTCCTTCATTAAGTGCCCGCAGCTGTTTTGGCCCCCATTTGCACTCACCCGCTGCCAGCTGCTTACGCAGCTTTGCACAGTACAGGTGATACGCCACCAGCAGCGCTACAAATCCTAGCTTGGCATGCATCCACCCCTCATGCAGAACGTCTGGCCTTTGCCACAGCAGACCACCAGCCATCGCCAGCGTCAATATCATGCCCGGCGTCGTAATAATCTTCAGCAGCCGCGTTTCCATAATGGCGTACTGATCTTTCAAAATGCTTCGAGCGGGCTCCGGCTCTTGCTCAGCTTCTACATGGTAGATAAACAGGCGCACCAGATAGAACAGGCCTGCAAACCAGACCACGACACCAATGATATGAAACGATTTGAACCAGTAGTAAGCCATTGCATATGAAGAGGGGATTTATCTTATTTTCCGCTAGCGCCTAATATTTTGATCGCCTAGCTCATAGGTTCTTAACGTTACGGAAAAATAACCCATGCCCCTCACCTGGCAGCCAACCAACACCTACGAAGACATTCAGTATCACAAAGCCGACGGTATCGCGAAAATCACCATCAACCGGCCACACAAACGCAACGCTTTCCGTCCCAAAACAGTATTTGAGCTATACAACGCCTTTTGCGATGCCAGAGAAGATACTCGCATAGGCGTCGTGCTGCTCACAGGCGCAGGGCCCCATACCGACGGCAAGTACGCTTTCTGCTCAGGTGGGGATCAAAGCGTACGGGGCGCAGCCGGATATGTCGGTGAAGATGGCATCCCCAGACTCAACGTTTTAGATCTTCAGCGGCTCATTCGCTCCATGCCCAAAGTTGTGATTGCGCTCGTTGCCGGCTATGCCATCGGCGGTGGGCATGTGTTGCACTTGATTTGCGATTTAAGCATTGCGGCTGACAATGCGATCTTTGGGCAAACCGGACCAAAGGTAGGTAGCTTTGACGGTGGATTCGGTGCTAGCTACCTAGCGCGTGTCGTGGGTCAAAAAAAGGCACGCGAAATCTGGTTTCTCTGTCGTCAGTACAATGCTCAGCAGGCGCTGGACATGGGACTTATCAACACAATCGTCCCCGTAGACCAGCTAGAAGCTGAAGGGGTTCAATGGGCCCAAGAGATTCTACAAAAAAGTCCTATTGCTATTCGCTGCCTCAAGTCAGCCTTCAACGCAGATTGCGACGGGCAAGCAGGGCTACAAGAGCTGGCCGGAAATGCAACCTTGCTTTACTACCTCAGCGAGGAGGGGGCTGAAGGAAAGCAGGCCTTTCTCGAAAAGCGACCTCCCGACTTCAGCAGCTACCCTTGGTTGCCCTAGTACGCATTAAAAAATCCCTTGCGGCTCAATTTAAGAACCACAAGGGACATCACTTTCATATTGTTGGCGTATTTTCTATGTTTCCGTTGGTAGCTATTAGCAAGCACACACGGGATCACTTGGACTTTACTGCTGCGATTCAAGAAGTCAACGTCGAAAAAGCGATTCTTGTATCGAGGGGCTTGGCGACCTTCCTTTGGAAGGGCTCCACTATCGCAGCGGGCGCATTGACCACCTCACGTGTCGATTCTTTAGCCATCGGAACCACAGATACTTCTCTAGTAGGAGCAGCCACTAGCTTAGCGATCCCCGCTACAGCATCGGGCCTATCTATCCCATTCATAAAAGGCGATTCGGCTAAGCAGCAGGCCTTCCAGTGAGAATCGACGTTGACATTTAGCTGATGGCATAAACCACCGCGACGACCTTCATGGCTATAAAACCGGCAAAGTCCGCAGCGAGTTGTTCCACACTTTCCAGCAGTCATAATTTAACTTCTTAATTGATAGTCTGAGTCTTCATCATGGCTTAACTTAAAAACTCAATTTTGAGCCAGAAAAACCTACAACTGTTGATAAACAAAGTGACTCAACAGATAAATACCCTGTACTTACCTTCAGACTTTCTTTATAATCTGTTAAAAAAGCGAAATATCCTTAGTAGCAAGGATCACAGCGTTTTAAAAAGAATCGATAGAGGCGATCCCCAGAATTGGGATCAGGCAATCACCCCCACAAAGATCTCATTTATGAGTGAATTCGCAACTTTTCTTTATGATGCTTTGCTTCATCCTCAAATCCCTGCAAAAAAACAGTCCATCGACTTATCTTTTAGATTTAATTTATCTTCCATATCGTTAAAATTACGGTTGTGTGATCTACCACAAATCTGACTGTGCATCTAAAAAATTAGCGCCAATGTTTGGTCGCGCACAGCGCACAAATAGACCAGCGGTCAAGCTCTCCCTGTGGACAGTAGCATTGACAACGAGGACACAAAGATTGAGTCCGCTGCATTTTCTGAATAGTTGCAGCCCAGCGATTAAATGCTTCATCGGGAGTACGGGGCTCACGATCTTTTGATCCCGCACCCTCTGCTGCGGTATCTGGCACACCTATATAGCTAGGGTGTTGCTGAGCAGACGGGGTAGGCGAAGGTTGCTGTACTGGCTGCTTCCACTGAGCGGCCGAAAAGCGAATATTTTTGATGGGCTGGCGCTGGTGACGATTGAGCTTACGCAAAATATTGAGGCGCTCGTAGGCCAGCGTCTGCGCCCAGGCAGCGGTTGCAGTTGCCACATAGAGCGTAGACCGCTGAATGGCAACGGGCCGGGTTTGCCTAGCGACGGCAAACCCAACTGACTTAGGCCAGTGCTGTACCACCAGGCGAAACTGCCGCTGCGCCTGCCAACTAGCCTGATTTTCCAGACCTTTTATCAGGCCTTCTAAACCTTCTAATGCCATGTCTTACTAATGCCATGTCCAAGTACAGCTAAAACTAGCCTCTATCCGTATATTCAACCTTGTTCCTCAATTCTTATTAAGATAATTTGATTAACTTGGAGAGTCTATATTTTTACGCTCTCAACTATATCGATCATCCTTATTTCCAAGGAATCTGTCATGGCGGAGCATCAATCTTCTCACGCTTTGTCTCCACAGCTGGGTACTGTTTTGAGCAGTCTCAACATCAGCTTGGAGGCTGAACTCAACCGCTATCGCCGAACCCGTCGGATTGATGGGTTAGTGGAAGAAGATCTGTTCGCAGAGCTAGAAGACCCGTCTTTCGATTTGGACGCAATGGAACGAGCGGTCGAAGCCTCAGTAGCACATACGGCCACGCTCGCAAGGCCAGTTACCCCACCCCCTGTACCCGTCAATAAAAAGATCTCAGCCCATCAAACAACAACATCCTCTGCCTTAGCGATCCCCAAACCAGCACTTCCACCAGAGACAGTATCAGCCATACGGCCGCTACCTCAGGCTACTGATTTAGCAATATCCGAGGCCTCTCACCCCACCACAGATTCGCAAGCAGCAGTACTGCCAGGAGACGCCGAAAAGCTGACACCCACGGGGTATCTGGCCTCCTCTGAAAAGCTGATTGAAAGCTTGGCAGAAGTGCCCCCTATGCCCGAACCGGTAGACACTACGACCAAGCCCAAACGCAAAACCGTCTCTCTACTGGCGGGGGCCACGCTCGGCTTTGCAGGTCTGGTTGCTGGGTTAGGCGCTAGCTATCTCATGGCCAATCCTCTAGTAACACAGCAGTTAGCCAGCAGCCTGAAAGGAAGTGACCAAGAGAGCGCCATAGCTAACGGAAAATCCTTCGATCCCCCTGGCCCAGATCTTTCTGCAAATGAGTTTATCGATTTAGAAATTGACAATCTCAGCTCTTTGAAGATGCCTCAAACGACTATTTCTCCGAGTATCGGTACGTCAGGTATCGGTACGTCAGAAACTGCACTGGCGAATCCAGCAACAACCAATGCTCTACCGCCTATTGAAGGTCAAATTGGCACAAATCCAGTCGCGATCGCGCCTACAGCTTCACCCACAACTAATCCCGCAACAACTCCAGCAGCAAACCCAACGACAAGTCCCACACCTACGTTGGCCTCTAGACCAGTCTCCCCGGCTCCTATCGAAACCCAGGCCGTGGTGTTGCCTGCCGGATTGACTTACTACGTCACCACGCCCTTCACCACAGAACAAAACCTCATCACTATCCGCGAATCAGTCAGCGAAGCTTTCGTGCGCAGATTTTCGGACGGAGATCGCATTCAAATTGCCGCGTTCGACAACCCACAAGCCGCTGGTACCTTTGTTGAAGAACTCAAATCCAAAAGCATCGCAGCCCAAATCTACGGTCCTACGACAGAATAAAAAGCAGAAATAGAAAAACGTATCGAGAAAAGTAGAGAAACAAACGTTCGGCACATCACCCAAGAAGCTTGCTATGCTGCTAATTAAGTAAGGTTTTTGGATTGTTCGCCAATGGGACTTTTGGATCGCATTTCTCGATTGGTTAGGTCCAATGTGAATCATTTGGTCAACGGCGCGGAAGACCCTGAAAAGGTACTACAGCAGACCGTGCTCGACATGCAAAGCGACCTAGTCTCAATGCGGCAGGCAGTAGCTCAGGCGATCGCAACTCAAAAACGCACCGAACGGCAGTGCGAACAGGCCAAACGCACCGCCGCAGAATGGTATAACCGAGCCCAGCTCGCGCTTCAAAAGGGGAACGACGAGGTAGCCAGAGACGCCCTTACCCGCCGCCAAACCTACATCCAAACTGGGCAGACCCTCAGCCCTCAAATCACTCAGCAGAGAGAAATTGTGCAGCAGCTCAAGGCCAACATGGGTCAGCTAGAGCGTAAAATTTCTGAAGCCCGCACCCAAAAAGACATGTACATCGCCAGGGCCAGAGCGGCTCAGTCTAGCGTACGGCTCAACGAAATGATTAGGAGCAACACCTCCAGCACCAACGCCTTCGAGAAAATGGAGGCCCGCGTCCTCGACCTCGAAGCTCAAGCAGAAGTCACCGCCGCTATGGGCACAGACAGCATAGACCAGAAATTCGCCCAGCTAGAGAACCAAAACAACGTCGACGCTCAGCTTGCTCAGCTCAAATCACAAATGATTGAGGGCGACTAGGCATAGTCACCCCCGATACACCGGCAGCGTAAAGTGAAAGCAGCTGCCCTCACCTTTCTTAGAATCCACCCAAATCTGGCCGTAGTGCGCTCTTACGATCCGCTGACAAAGCGCTAACCCCAAGCCGTAGCCATCTTTAGAATGATCCCGCTGAAGCCTAAAGTTTTCTTCAAAAATGCTTTTTTGGTTATCGCGGGGAATGCCAGGGCCGTTATCACGAATGCTAATTTGCACCTTCTCGGTCGTACGGTGAAGCGCAGAGATGCCGATTTTACCGTGGGCAGGCGTGTACTTGATGGCATTGTCAATCAAGTTGCTGAGGACCCGCTGCACTTGGTCTGGATCGGCATAGACATAAGGTAAATCTTGAGGAATATCCGGTTCTATAGTCTGGCGCTTACTGGCTATTTTGGGCTGAAATGAATCCATCACATCGATGCAGAGCCTTTGTATATCTAGCTCTTGAGGCGACACCTTCAAGTTGGCACTCGGGCCCCTTGCCGCCTGCAAAATCTCTGTAATCATGCTGTTGATCGTACGAATTTGGACCTTCGTATTTTTTAGCAGATGTAAAATCAGCTCAGGGGTAAACTTTTTTGCCTTTTTGCCTCCAGGTTCGTAGGCCAGCTCCAATGTTTCTATCGCAATTGAAGCCGCTGTCAGGGGATTTCTTAAGTCGTGAGCCATCATCGAAATAATGCGGTCCTTAAAGGCCAGCTGGGCCGATAGAGACTCTTTCTCCTGATTGAGCTTAAAAATTTCGTCCGATAGCCGCAAAATTTCAGTCGACTGCATCACCGCGTCAATCGCGATGGCCTTTGATTGAGTAGTCGAGTCAGCACTTAGTTGACCGGCAGGCACTTCAGCAGCAGACGCAGACGCATCGTTCCGTTGCCGAGCCTCTTCTAGCTCTCGCTGCCAGCGCGGCCACCAGTGACCCAGCTGCGTTTCAATATCGCTGCCCGCCAAAACCTGATGGTCGTCTGATGAGACCTTAATCAAGGCCGGCGTAGCCACCAGCTTGAAGTGCTCGGCTAAGTAGGGCTGATTTGTTACATCGACAATTTCTAAGTTCATCGGCTCTAGCGCTGAAAGCGTTTTGAGCTGTCGCCTTATTCGTCGCACCTGCTCTGTGGAGTTAGGCCGCTTGTCTATGAACAGTAAAAGCTTAAAAGGCCCATTATCTTCGGGCGAAAGTGGAGCCTTAGCCTCCATCTAGCCTCCTATCACACTGTTTTATGTCAGGGTGTATCCACCATACCCTTTGATAAATCCAATTCACAAGCCAAAAAACAGCTAACAGCCTACTCGCAGACTATTAGCAAGGTTACAGACCAAAGTTACGGCTCAAAGTTAAGGTCGCTAGCTATAACCACCATGCGCAAGAACATACATGATGGAGCTGTGATCTGAGCTTCTATGCTCGTACGTGTTTTTGTTTAGTGTCAATTAAGACGTAGGAACACTTAAGTTTTGACCTTAGCTTTGTCATTAAGCTTGGGAAAGATCTATACAAGGCATAGATAGAGCACTAGGAAATAGGGCAACTGGAGCCTACGGAGCAAGGAGTAAGAGGAGTTCGATTCGATGGTGTTATCAATAACCACAGCCAAGGAACCGTTAGGCACGCAGAAGATAGTTATGTGCTCTGTAGGTACTGTGGGTATGGTGCTGGCAATCGCAACTTCGTCTTCAGCTGATACGCTATCTCCCACAGGCCACATGTCAGCACACTTCAAAGCCCCAAAAAACCAGTGGGAATACACACAAGCAGAACAAACGACTGATATTCCAGAGGAAGCAGAAGCTGCCGCCGAAGCAGAAGCTGCCGCCGACAGCGCCGGGCTAGAAAGCTTAAGAGCCCGCTTACTATCGCCTAAAACAACGACTGAAACATCATTGCCACCAGCTCACGGCATCTATCTCTACGGTCAGCAACCTGTAGCCAATCAGCCAGAAACAGCTTATTTCGTGTTCGAGTCGCAGGGAACAAACGTTACAGGTGCACTATACATGCCCTCTTCCTCGTTCGACTGTGTCCATGGCCAAATCATCGACCAAAGAATGGCGCTGCGCGTCACAGATAGCTACTCTCAAGAAACCTATTCGTATGCGCTCACACTCAATGAGCCATTCGCAGAGGTCGCCAGCCAAGGTAGTTTCATCGCACCACCTCTCAACATTGACGGGTTCTATCCTCTGCCAGTACAGGAGCAAGATAGAACGATTCTGGCAACCTGTCAGGCGATTTAGGATTAAAGCTAGAATTCAGCAATATTCTGCCGTTACAATAAAATAGTCGAATTCAGCAAGGTGATGTGAACGCAGCCGAACAAGCGTCGACGATTGAATTTGCGAGCAAAATCGCGGCCATCATTGGTCTGTTTAAGGCGGAGCTTCCCGACCTCAAAGCAGATCTCAAACCATGGGCCAATGATCCTGACGTCCGCAGCTTAATAGATCCTGACTCAGTCGATATTGGCTTTCACTTTCCAGGACTCAGCCGCCCGTTTCAGTGCCGCAGTTTTCTGATTCAAATTCGTCTCCATCAAGATACTGACAGCGAGCAGCGTCGAGCTATCGGGCTAGAAGTTGCTGGATTTGACCACAAGGGCCAGCAATGGCGACTCTCCACAATCAATGATTGGCAATTTGAAGGATCTATTACGCCAGAGCCAACCTCGGGAGAATCCTTGCGTAACTGCTGCCGTAGAGTTTTTGAGGTATTCAATCACACGCCACCGGCAGTTTGAGAACGGACGGACGGACAGGCGCTCCGGGACCGCTGCCTGTATGAATCATTAAGGTGATGATTTTGGCATCTATCGAGCGGCTTTCGCTAAGGGGTGCGCCGGTTCCTGAGTTCACAGGATATGCCGGGAAGCAGGCTGCACTGAGGCTAAGACGCAGACACTCACCTGGGGCCAAGCTAAAGCAGGTCGGGTGCAGCGGTACGCTAATTTCCAAGATAGTGTCGGGATTACAGATCGCTACCTTGCGGTAGCCCTGAGTCAAGTTGAAGGCTTTTCCATCTTTCACCCGTGAGAGCACAGCACAGAGATCGTAGCTAGGGGTTGAGGCTGCGATCGCACACACTACCTCCACCACGCCTACCACCCTTAGCTCATCAGCCAGTAGCTCACTCGTGTATGTCAGCACATCACCTCGACTGTCTACCGCTGTGCGCTCAAACGAACCCGATGGAACCGCGCTATGCCCACCCAATGCAGGCGCAGGGTTCCACGGATCATGAACAATGACATCTGTCGCCGAGTCCATGCTAGGTTCAACTGCCAACACACCACTATCCTCACGAATATTAGTTAGGCCCCCACTTTTCAGGTAGCGCGGCTCTACTATCGAACTCACTGTCGCCGTTGGCCATTCTGTCAGCTGCCGCCACTCGTTGCGACCCATCTCAAATAGACAAACCGGCTTCTGCATAGCTAATTCATGCTCATCGCGCTTTTTCAAGATGGCGTCAAACCAACGGATTTGTACTTGGTCAATCGGGCTCATCGCCGCCGCACCGAAATCCACATCACCGACCTTGCGAGCCCAAGGAATGTGCGCCCAGGGTCCCACCCAAAAATGATGAAGATGCGCACTCCGCGCTGCCATTTCCCGATACAGCCGCAAGTCACCCCGCAGGTATGGATCAAACCACCCACCCACATGCAGCATGGGTAAATCCACCTCATCCAGTTTTGGCGTTAGCCGTCGCCAATAGTCATCTGTTGCCGGGCGACTAACCCAGTCGTGAAAGAAGGACGAAACCTCTAACAGCACCGTTGGACAAGCTGGTGTTGCGTCGCTGAGCGGTAGATTGCGAGCAGCGGCGCTCAGTTTTTGAAACAGCGGCACATCTTGAGCCAAGCGAGCTGTTTCAGCCGCGAGTTGCAATGCCCACATCAAACCCAGCTGCAAGCACAGCGCGCCATTTTCCGTGGCCCAGTCTTCATAAAGGTGGTAGCCCGTCATCGCTGGCACAATCGTTTTTAGCGCGAGGGGCCTGGCTTCAGCCGCTTGGAGCTGAGTCATACCCTGATAGGAAAAGCCATACATGCCTACCTGGCCATCGCTACCGGGTAACTGAGCAGCCCAATTTACCGTGTCTTCACCATCGGCAACCTCGTTAGCAAACAGATCAAACGTCCCTTGGGAAGTGCCTCGGCCGCGCACGTCTTGGATCACAACGATATAGCCGTGCGCGGCGTACCAGCGAGGATGGGCGTAGACAATAGTAGATGCGATCGCGCGTCCATAGGGCTGACGCATCAGCAAAACCGGAAAAGGCCCCACGCCTTCTCCGGTACCTTCTGGCCAATAAATATCTGCATCTAAGCGCACCCCATCCCTTGTCCACATAGAATGAGTTTGCCTGGCCTGAACAGAAAGCATAGTTTGGGGTATGGTTTTGAATACGGACGAAACAATTATTGTGGACGTATTGTGGATGAAGGGAACAAGGTTAAGTGAATGGAACCCATTTTAATCATTAGCAACTTGCTACTAGTGGGCCTAACCGGCACTTACGCCTGGTTGACGAGTAAAAATACCAAACGACTGGAGCAGGAAAGCACCTACTACCGTGGCGTGATAGAAAAGCAGCTACGCCTCACAGCGCTGCCCCACCTCTACTGGGATCTGCAATCTACCGGGCCAGCTATCGAACAAGCCGCCGACGGAACTCAAGGAACCTGCAACCTCGCCCTCGAAGTCTTTAACATCAGCAACGTCCCTGCCTACGATGTCCACGTTAGCCTCATCGGCGCTTACACCGAAGAAAGTCTTGGCATTGCCACCTTTATGCGCACCCACGTACAGCCCCGTCACCGCAAATACCCCCTCCAAGCGGACAAAGTCGGCTACTACGGCGTCCGCAACGCGGTGAGGCTATCGCTACTGCCCACCCAGCAAAAAATCGTCCTCTCCCTTCCCTTCCCCGTTCAGCCTGCTGATGTTTACACCCTAGTGCAGTACCGAGAACTCTCTGGAGAGAACTACTATCAAGTGTGCTGCTTCAGCGCTATCGACGAATCGGGGGCCTACCGGGCAAACATATTGGAACCTTCCGAAATGCAAACAATGGAACGGCTGCATCTTTTCGATCTAGAAGATTTCTCGCTACCAAATACCCCACCGACTAGCCCCCCTTTATCCAACGGATCTATAGCGCCCACCGCGCTCAGCAATCACAAAGAAGATACCAGCGAAGCCTATCCTTACTATCTTGCAGACTTCATCGATCTGTGGAATCACTCTGTCTCTAGCCGTTTTATCCTAGATGCCTCAGCCTCTCCAGAGGCGGAAGTTCCCGTAAAGGCAACCTATGACTTTTAAAGCGCCTTCCTTCGGGTCGACCTTCAATGGCCCATCGTCGTACAGTTTGCCTACCGCTGTAGGTGCAGACAATAGCGTCGTAGATATCTTGGTGATTGACGACGATCCACTGGTGGTCGAGAGCTTACAGCGACTCCTGCGCAAAAGGGGATATCAGGTCGTCACGGCCAGTGACGCAGCTACAGGTATTCAAAAAGCAATTGAGCTAACGCCTTCTGTCATCATCTGCGATTTGCTATTACCCGGTGGACCTAGCGGGCTCGATATCTGTCGTCGCATCAAGCGAGAGTCGCGGCTCTCTACGACGGCTTTTTTGATCATGACTGGCCACACTGATATCGCCAATCGCGTCGAAGCGCTAGAAGCGGGTGCGGACGATCTTCTGTTCAAGCCGGTTGATACCGACGAACTCACCGCCAGGGTCAAGTCTGGACTACGGCTGCATCAGCTGACGCAGGCACTGATGTCTCAAAAACGACGACTGGAAGATGAACTCGCCGAGGCCGCTACCTATGTCACTTCGCTTTTGCCCAAAGATACGCCTGCCGATGCTAGCAACTGTGTCTCTATTACCTCCAGATTTATCTCCTCTCAGGAGCTAGGAGGGGACTGTTTTGACCATTACTGGCTCGACCCCGATTATTTGGTGATGTATTTGCTCGATGTCTCTGGACATGGGCTCGGGGCGGCGCTGCTATCGACTTCTGTGCTAAATGTGTTGCGATCACAATCCCTCCCCGGCGTCAACTTCTATCGCCCCGAAAGCGTCCTCAAAGGCCTCAATGAAGCCTTCCAAATGGCTAACCAAAACGATAAATACTTCACCATTTGGTACGGCGTCTACAATCGCAGCACCCACCAGCTGTCCTACGCCAGCGCCGGACACCCGCCCGCCTTACTGATCACCCCATGCAATTCTAGAAAGTCTCTCAACGCTGAAGACGTTAGCCTAAGTCAGCTACGCACCCCAGGCATGCCCATCGGCATGATGCCAGACAGCACCTATCAATGGCAGCGCTGCAATGTCTCTCGCAACAGTCGTCTATATATCTTTAGCGACGGCATCTACGAAATTTGCCCAGCGAGTCCGCTACCTAGCAACCACGCAAGCCTTCTAGGCCTCGACGGTTTTGTCGACTTACTGACCACTTTAGAGTCCCAGCGTCAGCTCAGCCTAGATACGCTCATTGGCGAAGTCAGCGCCTTCGGCGGCAACCAGTTCGAGGACGACCTTTCTCTTCTAGAAATAGACTTCCAGGTCTAGCGCACCGTTAGAAGATAGAAGAAGCCACCGTCAGCTGTAGCGAAAAGACCTGCTCAAACTGCTCAATTACGCTCTGGCGCACCGACTCAAAATCTACATCTGGCAACATCTCAGCCATCGACCCTACTTCGCGCCCCTCAATACCACAGGGCACAATCTTCTCAAAACCGACCAGATTCGGACATATATTCAGCGCAAACCCATGCATCGTAATCCATCGGCTCACCTTAATTCCTATCGCAGCCACTTTGCGACCCTCTAGCCAAACCCCAGTGAGTCCAGGAATACGTTCTGCTGACAGACCATAGCAAGCCAGCGTCCGAATCAACACCTCTTCCAGCTGCCGCAAATACCAGTGCAAATCCATCTGATGTCGCCGCAGATTCAAAATAGGATACCCCACCAGCTGACCAGGACAGTGATAAGTCACTTCTCCGCCACGCTCCACTCGATGAATTTCATAAGCATCGCGCGCGCTATCAAAGCGCAAAAATTTGGTATCAGCGCCTTGGCCTAAGGTATAAACTGGCGGATGCTGCAAAAGCAACAAGGAATCCGCAGGCCAAGCAACGGGCTTAACATCTCCGACAGTCACTGCCGACTTGTGTTTTTCTACCAGCTGCCTTTGCCACTGCCAAGCTGTTGCATAAGGCACCTCACCCAACAAATAAACAACACCTTCTCGCGCCGACAGCCGAGATTTTAGCAGCGGTTTATCTGACAAATGACTAGAGTATTTTTCAGGATTTACGGTATTCATGGGTACAGATTGCCGCGTTCAGCAGACAAATGGAAGTCAAGAATTATCAACGGATGCTTACATTCTTGACAGTTTGCGACCAAGCAAAATTGTGAGTGCTACGGTTAAAGAGTATAAACCTACCTATCCGCCACGGGGAGGCTGCTCTATGAAGCTAGTAATCCAAGGTAAAAATATTGAGATCACAGACGCGATTCGTAGTCACGTCGATCAAAAGATAGAAAAGGCAACAGCGCATTTTCAAACACTGATCAACAAAGTGGATGTCAACCTATCTGTTGAAACGAATCCTAGAATTGCGCCAAAGCAATCTACCGAAGTCACTATCTATCTCAACAACACTGTTGTTCGCGCTGAAGAAAGCAGCGAAAACATGTACGCCACCATCGACATGGTGACCGATAAAATTACCCGACAGCTACGCAAATACAAAGAGAAACGCCGAGACCAAAGCCACGACTCGGTTCGCCCTCTAAATATGGACGCGGCTATCAACGCACCAGATATTACCCCCGAAGGTCGCCCCGACATCAGCGAAGTACTCAACAACCAACCCAAACTCCCCGACACTGTTGTGCGCAGTAAGTACTTCGCCATGCCCCCGATGACAGTCCAGGCAGCGCTTGAGAATCTAGAACTGGTAGGTCACGATTTTTATATGTTCCGAAACGTTGAAACCGACGAGATCAACGTTATTTACGAGCGGAACCACAAGGGCTATGGACTGCTGCAACCTCGACAGCAACACAACAAAGAAGCTAAAAACAGCCATACCCAAAACAACCATCGGGAAATGGCAAACGTCACCCCGATATCGAAAGCGGTTTCATAGCGCTTCAGTGTCGTTTTATACAACATCAAAGGCCTAAAGAAGAGAACGCCCCCGCCACCTTAATTTCGTGGGCGGTATCATAATTTTTTGTGCCAGAATTTTTGGTTTAAGAGATTAATCGCTTACCAACAGGCCAAAAAGCAAACCGTTTCGGTCGAGC